>JAZUFB010000131.1:0-19185 GCA_045640475.1 Clostridia bacterium | reverse complement strand
GCCCGATTGATCGACAAAATCACGGTGGACAGAGATTACAACATCGATATCCACTTCTATGTAACACCCGAGGACTTCGAAGGCCTCGCCACCGAGGCCTCCTGAAGTCCCAAAAGCGAACAAAGCATGGGCGCAAGTACGGTGACACCGTCAGCGCGCAACGTTCGCATCGTTGAGGTCAGGGGTTCGAATCCCCTATGCTCCACTCTCAAGAGACAGTCCGTTATGGGCCGTCTCTTTTCTTGTATATGATAGCGTGTGGAGAGCTTCTTTGCGATAAGCGGGATGGAGTTGATATACACGAAGAAATATGCTACAATGGAGGAGGTAAAGCAGGATGTTGACGCTTATATAGAGAATTTCGATAACCGGAAGCGATTACATTCGTACCTCGGCTACATGAGTCCGGCCCGATACCGGCCCGGGAACTGCGCTTAACAAGATTGAAATTGCACCCGTACGTCCGTGCGGTCATTGGTGTCAATTTCTCAGCGCAGTCCAGTCGGCAAGAATCCAGTAGAGGACTTACTTTCAAACAAGGAATTGACAAATGTAACCAATAAAGGCACATATAATTATGTTTCACCGAACAAAGGAAACGATGCTGCAAAAATTGATTTTGAGTCCTTACACCCCGAAAATGTTCGAGCTTACCCGGGTGGCACGATAGCAGGAGATTTACCTGACGGACGAACAATTAACTTGCATCCGCCAAGTAGCTTAAATGGTGTATCTACTGTCGAGATTTTTGATCCTGTAACAAATACAAGAATTAAAATTCGCTATTAGTTTAGAAAATGAGGAGACAACATGGAGAAACTGATCAATTGCAAACATATCATAGATATTGAGTTTATTGAGGGGTTCAGTGGTGGCAATGAAGATCTTTTACTAAACGTTGTTTTATCAAACAAAACAAAGAAAAGGATTACTTTTGACCGCATTTGGGATTTTAGATATTGTATTGAAAATGCGGTTGTATATAGAGGCACACAATTTGGTAGAGAAGATAAAATGAAGAGTAGTATTTAATTGTGGAAAACTCGGAATATATTAAATATTTCGAGCAGCAGGTATCAGGAACACTACCTGTGGATAAGTTGAAAGAGTACATAATATTTGACAAGGTTGACACAGTAATCAGTGCTTTGGCGTTTGAAGATCCAGAGGTAAAAGACATTACAGAATAACAGAACGAATCGGCTACGAGTATAACGAGCTTGGCCGTCTGACCGTGACGGAGGGCGCGGAAGGCAGAACCGAGTATCAGTACGACGGACGCGGATATCTTGTGTCCATCCTGTACCCGAACGGCGAAAAGGTCGGCTACGAGTACGATGACCGGGGCAGCCGCACGGCGCTCATTTATCCCGACGGAAACAAGGTCGATTATATGAACAGGACGGAGGGAATTCATCCATGAGTATTTTGTTTATCGATGCCGCGTTCAGAGAAGGTTCCCGCACAAACCGCTTGGCGCAGTGCTATCTGAGCGGCTGTAAGGATAGGATCGAAAGGATTGCTTTGGGGGAATGTGAATTCCGTCCCTTAAGCAAGGAAATGCTGTCACGCTATAACGAATACGTCGCGAAACACGATTTTTCCGATCCGCTTTTCGATGCTGCGAAGCAGTTTGCCGAAGCGGATGAGATCGTAATCAGCGCGCCTTTCTGGAATTTCGGCATCCCCGCGATTTTGCACGATTATTTGGAACTGGTCTGCGCGCAGGGCGTAACCTTCGATCTGGATGCCAAAGGGAATTACGTCAGCTTATGCCGCGCGAAAAAGCTTGTTTATCTTACCACCGCGGGCGGACCTATCCCGGAAAACGATCATGCTTTCGGTTATGTCAAACTACTGGCGGAGTTCTTCTGGCATATTGAAAATATCGAATACTATAAAGCGGACGGACTGGATATTTACGGAACCGACGTGGAAGCCAAACTGAACCGTGTTTGCAGTGAGATAATTCAAAACAGGAGATAGAGGAGTAGTTACCCAAGCAGATCCCGGTCTTGAGGATGAAGTTTGAACCGTTTGTCAGCGAGACATTCGCGTTATTGAGGACATGGGCTCGAATCCCCTATGCTCCACTCTCAGGAGACAGTCCGTTATGGGCTGTCTCTTTTCGTGCTTATAAGCTCACAGCTTCAAAATTCTCGGGTCTCAGTGACCTTAGATAGGAATATTTCCGTGAATGCATTTAACGAATAGATTCGCCCACAATGCGTTGCAAATCCCTATTGCCTGTGCTATAATAACTTTAGCACTTTAGAGTGATAAAACACATTGCAACAAGGAGGCAACACATGAAACTGCAATACGTCCGGAAAGGCGATTACCTTTATTCGAACCTGATCATCGAAACTACAGAGACCCGCCCAATCGGTATTTGGGGCATCAGGAGGAAGGATTATCTGAAGGAACACCGCATCGGAACCTACACGGAGCTTCTCTTTAATGGCACTCTGAGCAGTCATCTTGCGGATATAGACGAACAGGCGGAAGCCATGTTTGAACGCCTGATCGAGCAGATGACAAAGGCAGAAGGCATTACGGAACAGCTGAAGGAAAACGATCAGCTCTTGTGGATCGCGAAGACGAATATGGTGAGGGAAAGAGCATCGGAAATCGTGAGAAACGATCTCATACAGGTATAAAGTGGCGGCAGAGAGTGATCCCTGCCGTTGTATGTCTATGCGTTTGGATAGACGGTTTTGATATATTCACAAATGACTGCTGTTGTTGATTTGCCCTTGTTCATTTTGATTTTTTTGACGGGCTCCCGGTGGAGGCGCGCAGAATCAGCTGGGGTTTGGAGGGAAGAACGTTTTCGATGGGATTGTTGTTGAGCATGGAAAAAAGGAGATTTCCGGCGAATTCACCGAGCTCATAAATTGGCTGGCGGATGACCGTGAGCGGCGGCTCACAGAACTGCGCGAAATAGTAATCATCAAAACCGATCAGGGAGACATCATCCGGGATGCGGATATTCATTTCGTGCAGCAGGCGGAGTGTACGAATGGCGAACTGATTATCGAAGCTGTAAAATGCCGTGACACCGCTGTCGATTAGCTTTTTCAGCAAAACGGGGAGATCATCATACTTGCTGTGAGTTTCCATGATATTGCTGTCCGGAATTACTATGCCGTGCTTCCCCAACGCGTGGCGAATGGCGTCGCATCGTTCGATGTGATCCTGCACATCGGCCGTGACATTCAGAATGGAAAAACTCCTGTGTCCGAGCGAATACAGATAATCAACGCTTTCTTCAGTTACGAGACGGTTATCGGCGCGGACGGAAACGATCCCGGGAAGGTTCAAATCTGTTCCGATGCAGACCACGGGCAAGATGTCAGCGAACTCGCCGATAAAACGGTCATTGGTTGTTATGTTCAGAAATACGGCCATACCGATGTGACGCTTGAAGCAGAACAGTTTGAATTCGTCCTTTTTCCTGGGGACGGAGGACAGGGGAAACAGGGAAAGGGTGTATTCATATTTGCAGAAAACCGCGGACAGACCGCTGATGACCTCCGAACAATAAGGAGACATCTCAATCGAATAACGGTTTGTGCCGTAGCTGCCGATAAATACACCGACGTTCTCGAATTCGCTTTTGCCTATGGAAGGAACAAAGCCGGAATCTCTTATGGCAGCAAGAACGGTGTTGCGTGTTGCGGGCGCAACATGAGGATTGTTGTTCAGCACACGCGAAACCGTGGCCGGTGAGACACCGGTCTGGCGGGCGATGGCATAAATGCTCTTTCCGTTCAAAAAATCAACTCCTGTCATGCGTTAACTGCATCATACGACATGATTTACTATTTCGTCAAGCTTACAAGGTTAAATTTCGAAAATATTGACTATTGACAAAGCATAGAGGGTAGTTTATAATAAATGCGCATATTTTTACACTGCTATGAAACTGTTTCATGAATCACGGGAGATGGTATATTTATGAGAAAGTGGTACTGTTTTGTTCTGTCGGCGCTGCTGATTGCGATGTTTTTCGGCTGCACCGCTGAGATGGACTACCGTAGCTATCGGGACGTGTGGAACGCTCCCCGCGGCGTGGAAACGGAACTTTCTTTAGATAACGCTGTTCTCTCACCGGAAGCTGTTTTTTGTGAGAACGGGATTGTCATTCCGGAAACGGGAAGCGTGGAACTGCGTTTTTTTGCCGCTCGCGATTCTGCTTATGAACTGGAATTGACTTACACTTCGCTGGAAAACAAGCGGGATGACATCGAATTTTATGTGCTCCTGAACGGAAACCTGCCTTTTGAGGAGGCGGGACAGTTGCGCCTGAACCGTATCTGGAAATCAAGCGGAGTGATTTCACAAAACAATCAGGGAGACGATATCGTTCCGGAACAAATACAGAGTTATGAAAGTCGCTCCGTTCGTCTTTCGGACAGTGACGGCAGATATGAGGATTCGTTTCTTTTTATGATTCCCGAAGGGGAAAACACATTGACACTGGTGTTTGAACGGGCGGGTCTCAAACTGGAGCGGGTACGTCTGCTGCCGGTAAAACTAGTGCCGTCCTATGAGGAATATCTCATCTCTCTTGGCGATGCGCACACGGTAGAGGGAAGCAGAAAATATGAGGCGGAGCTTACCTACTGTACTTCGTCACCTGTTTTGGCTCCGATTTATGACAAATCATCCGCTGCGACCACACCGTCTTCCTCTTCGAATCTGCGCCTCAATACCATCGGTTCCAACAACTGGGAAGATACCGGTATGTGGGTGAGCTGGGAGATAGAAGCTCCGGAAGATGGGGTGTACGACATCGCGTTCCGCTATCGCCAGAATCTAAGCGAGGGCTTCTTTTCAAGCCGCTGCATGACCATAGACGGAGAAGTGCCTTTTTCGGAGCTGAAGGACATCCATTTCGAATATGATGATGACTGGCAGATCCTTCGCGTGCCCTACCATATTTATCTGACGGAGGGAACGCATATCCTGAAGCTCGAGGCGACGACCGGCTGCATGGCCCGGTACATCAAGGAGCTTTGGGACAGGATCGAGCAGCTCAATACTCTTTACCGCCGCATCATCATGATCACCGGAACGACGCCGGATATTTTCCGCGATTATAATCTGGAAAATACGATCCCCGGTATGGTGGATACTCTGTCGGAGAGCGCGTCGGTCCTGTATCAGCTGGCAGATGACATCGAAGGTTTGTCGGACGGCAATCATTCCGAGGCCTCCTATCTCCGGTCAGTGGCGTATCAGCTAAACGATATTGCAGACCGTCCGGAAACCATGAAAGACCGTTTGGACACCTTCAAAAGCAACCTGAGTGCGCTGGCAACCTGGATGTTGGAACTCAAGGATCAACCGCTGGAGCTGGACAGCTTCTGGCTGCTCGGAACCGGTGAGGAAACACCCCGAGCGGACGCAGCTTTCTTTGACGAGCTTACATATGAGACCGGAGCGTTTGTTTCCTCGTTTGTGCGGGATTATTCCAATCTCGGCAATGTTTATGAAGAAGGAACGACACTCCGTGTATGGATCGTCGGCGGACGCGATCAGGCACAGGTGGCTAAAAATCTGATCGATAACCGCTTTGTGAGTAAGTATGGGATAAATGTGAACCTGGAACTGGTTCAGGGCGGACTGACCGAAGCGATTTTGTCCGGCAACGCGCCCGACGTCATCATGAATCTCGGACGCAGCGATCCCGTGAATCTGGGTCTGCGCGGTGCGCTGATGGACCTTAACGAATTTGACGACTATGAGCAGACGGCGTCCCGTTTTTCCGCGGACGCGAATACTCCGTACCGTTATGGTGACAGCGCATTTGCGCTGCCCGTCACGCAGTCTTTCTGCATGATGTTCTGCCGTACGGACATTTTTGAAGAACTCGGCCTTGAGATACCCGAAACATGGGATGAGTTTTTCCGGATCGTCCGCATTCTGCAGCGCAAAAATCTGCAGGTGGGTGTACCGGTGCCCAGCGGAACGACACTCGGCGGCTATGATCTTTTTACGGCCTTTTTGTATCAGAACGGAGGATCGATTCTGAACGAAAACGGAACGAATGCGCAGTTAGATACTCCGCAGGCGATTTCCGCGTTTGAGCGGTGGACAGGCCTGTTTACGGATATGGGACTGCCGCTTTCCTACGACTTCTACAGCCGTTTCCGTACAGGCGAAATGCCGCTGGCGATTCAGTACTATACCCAGTATAATCTGCTGATGACCAGCGCGCCGGATCTGACCAATCTGTGGAAAATGGCACCACTGCCCGGAACTTTGCGGGAGGACGGTACGATTGACCGGAGCATTATGGCGAGCGGTACCGCCTGTGGTATCAGTTCTTCCTGTAAAGATAAGCAGGCCGCGTGGGAATTCCTGAAATGGTGGACGAGCGCGGAAGCTCAGTATGAGTATGGCACGAATCTGGAAACCATTATGGGTGCTGCCGTGCGTTACGATACGGCAAACACGGAAGCTCTTGAGATGCTGCCGTGGAGCAAAGCGGAGTACAGTGCGCTTTCCGAGCAGATGAGTTATCTGCGTGAGATTCCGGAAACGCCCGCGAATTATTTCATTTATCGTTCCATTACCAATGCCTTCCGAAAAGTCGTTTACAACAGCAATGTCAATCCGCGGGAAGCAATCGTGGATTATAACCTGCAGATGAACAAGGAAATCGCACGCAAAACAGCGGAGTTCGGTTCATAAAGGAGACAAAAGATGACGATGACATCGGCCAAGCGGCCATTACTCAGGGAAATCTGGAAAAACAGGACACTGTATTTAATGATGGCACCGTTTCTCATCGTGTTTACGGTGCTCATCATACTGCCGATCCTGTCCAGTATCGTTCTGAGTTTTACGAACTTCAATATGCTTCAGACACCTTCGTTTGTGAAACTGGAAAATTATATCCGCATGTTTCTGGACGATGACGTGTTTCTGATCGCTGTGCGCAATACGCTTATTTTTGCCGTTCTTACAGGTCCGGTCAGCTATTTCATGTGTTTTTTTCTGGCGTGGATGATCAATGACCTGCCGCCGAAATTCCGCTGGGTGCTGACGCTTTTGTTCTACTCTCCGGCTTTGGCAAGCAATATTTTCTATATCTGGACCTATATTTTCAGCGGTGATATGTACGGTCTGATCAACAGCGTATTCATTCGTCTGGGCCTCATTATGGAGCCGGTACAGTGGCTGACCGACAGCCGCACCATCATGCCTGTTATCATC
This sequence comes from Clostridia bacterium, assembly GCA_045640475.1. Classification (GTDB taxonomy): domain Bacteria; phylum Bacillota; class Clostridia; order Christensenellales; family Aristaeellaceae; genus Aristaeella. Next base: position 11,958 of record JAZUFB010000131.1, on the reverse strand, counting down.
ATCGTGCAGCTCTGGATGAGTCTGGGCACGGGATTTCTTGCATTCATTGCCGGTCTTCAGAGTGTGGATGTCAGCATGTATGAAGCGGGAGCCATCGACGGCATCCGCAATCGCTGGCAGCAGCTCTGGTATATCACGCTGCCCGTCATGAAGCCGATGCTGATGTTCGGCGCGGTCATGCAGATTTCCACCTCATTTTCCGTAAGCACGGTACCAATGACGCTGGCGGGTTTCCCAAGTACGGATAACGCGGCAGCCACCGTGGTCAGCCACATGATCGACCACGGTATCCTGCGTTACGAGATGGGCTATGCAAGCGCCATTGCCGTAGTGCTGTTTATTGTCATGATCATTTTCAAAGCCGCCATCAGCAAGCTCCTTGAGCAGGATTGAGAGGATACGATATGAGTAAACTGAGAACCGGACGTATGCTGGGAAGATCACGGGGAGGCAATTTCGTGATGTTCTTCCTGCTGTTTGTCTTCGGCGCGTTCATGATACTGCCCATCGTCTATTCCGTTCTGCAGTCTTTTAAGCCCCTTAATGAAATCAACCTCTTCCCGCCGCGGTTTTTTGTCGTTCGGCCGACTGCGTCCAACTACAAAAAGCTGTTTCAGCTTTCGGCGAACCTGTGGGTGCCTTTTTCACGCTATGTATTCAACAGCGTGTTTGTATCGGTTACGGTCACGTTCCTCAACGTGCTTCTGGCGGCCATGTGTGCGTATCCGCTGGCAAAGTACCGTTTCCCCGGCAGCCGGGTCATTTTCAAGATCATCGTCGCGGCGCTCTTGTTTTCTTCACAGGTGACGTACATCCCTCAGTATGTTATTCTGAGCAAGCTTGGTATGATCAATACCTATTGGGCCATGCTGCTACCGCCTCTGGCCAGCACGCTGGGGCTTTACCTGATGAAGCAGTACATGACTGCGATACCGGATTCACTTCTGGAAGCCGGCAAACTGGACGGCGCAGGCGAATTCATGGTCTTCTGGAAGATCGTGATGCCGAATGTGAAGCCCGCATGGCTGACGCTCATGATTTTCTCGTTCCAGAATGTCTGGAATTCCACGGGCAATACCTACATTTATAAAGAGCAACTCAAGCTCCTGCCGACCGTTATGAGCCAGATGGCGGCGGGTGGTGTCGCCCGTGTCGGTGTCGGTGCCGCGGCAAGCGTGGTACTGATGATCCCGACGGTTCTGCTGTTTGTGTTCACCCAAACGAATATCATTGATACCATGACCACTTCGGGCATGAAGGACTGAGGAGAGAACCATGATCAAAAAGCTGCTTGCCCTGCTGTTGCTGCTTGCGGTGCTGCTGCCCATGGCACAGGCGGCACCGTATACGGGGTACTATTATGATTCGTGGGGAGAAGTCACACCGTGCCCGTCTATATTTGAAGCGGAAAAGGAATATCTGTTTTCGGATATGGGACTGACGCAGCCGCTTTCGAGCCCTTCCGATCTCTGCATTGACGGCAGCGGTATGATCTATATCGCCGATACGGGCAATAACCGCATCGTTGTGCTGGACCAGAACCTCGGATACGCAAAGGAACTGAACGGATATACCGAAGGTGTGCTTTTTACGGCATTTTCGTCACCGAAAGGAATTTCCGTCGATTGCAGTAACAATTATGTCGTAGCGGATACAGGTGCATTCCGCGTGGAGCGGATCGCGCCGGACGGCAGTCTCATCTCGGTATACACGCAGCCAGAAAGCGAACTGTATCCGTCCGAGATCCCGTTTCAGCCGGTCAAGGCCGCAAGCGACCTTGAAGACAATATCTACGCGCTGGTCCCGAGCGTTTATCAGGGAATCGTGCTTTTTACGGAAGACGGAGAGTTTCTGAATTTCTTCGGCTCCAATACCGTTCATGTAACGGCTTCCCTGCTTCTGGACTATTACTGGAAGAAGCTTCTGTCCAAGGAACAGGCGGAGAAAATGGCACGCTATGTCCCGGTCAATTATCTTTCGATGGACATGACGGACAGCGGCTACCTTTTTGTTACGGAATTTTCGGAGTCCAGTAAGCGTCAGATCAAAAAACTGAATGCTCTGGGCAACAATATCCTGCGTGTGGAGCAGGAATCCAAAGCGCGGTACGGTGACCTGGACATTGTATGGTATAAAGGAAACCGCATCGATACGCAGCTGTGCGATATTGCCGTTGACGATGAAACGGGCATTATCTATGCGCTCGATTCGGAGCGCGGAAGGATATTTGCCTACGATCAATCCAGTGATAACCTCGGTGTGTTCGGCGGCAGCGGCAGCCAGACGGGCTTGTTTTCCAAAGCGGCGGCAATCGAATGCTTTGACGGCAAGCTGTATGTGCTTGACTCCGTCAGGGGCTCTGTTACCGTTTTCCGCCCGACGCTTTTCGGCGCGAACATGATCGAAGCGGTCGCACTTTATGAACAGGGCCGTTATGACGAATCGGAGAAACTGTGGAGAAATCTGCTTGCCCGCAGTGAAAATCTGGAGATCGCATACGACGGCATCGGAAAAGCCATGCTTGCGCGGCGTGAGTACGGGGCGTCGCTCCCGTATTTTGAAAAGGCGAACGATACCTACTGGTATTCCAAAGCGTTCACGGAATATCGCGTAGAACAGGTGCGGCGTGTTCTGCCCGCGGTGCTTCTCGGAGCCGTAATCATTTTCGTACTCATCCTGGTCCTGAAGAAATGCTTCGGGAAAAAGAGAAGACAGCGCAGGCAGACGGCTGTTACGCTTGCTTTGCGCACACTGTTTCATCCAATCAGCGGTTTTGAGGAGATCCATTACAAAAAGAGCTATTCGCGCGTGTTTGCGCTTGTCATACTCACTCTGTGGTTCATTTGCGCCGTGACAGGATATCAATACACGGACTTCCTGTTTAACGGGCACAAGCCGGACAGCATCAACGTGTTGCTCATCTTTGCCAAAACGATCGGATTGTTCGTGCTTCTGGTGCTCATCAACAACGCCCTGTCCACCTTCCTGGATGGCGAAAGCACGCTCCGACAGCTCTGGATCTGCTGCGCGTATGCCATGATGCCGATTATCCTGTGTGATTTTGCTGTTATCGGATTGTCCTATTGCCTGACGCTCGAAGAAAGCGTGGTGCTCGGTGTGCTGCGTGTATGCGGCTATGTCTGGTCGCTGTGGGAGATCATATCCGTGATGATGGCGGTGCAGCAATACACATTCAAGCGTTCTCTGGCTGCTTTGCTCTGTACCGCAGCCGGCGCGGTCATAGTTCTATTCATTGTGTTCCTGTTTGCCAGTCTCATCGGTCAGGTCGGGTCGTTCTTCGGGACCGTGTTTGATGAGATCCTGTTGTGGTAGAGGAGACAGAGATATGAAACGAAAACTGCTTGCATTGCTTCTGACCGCGGCATTATTGCTGCCCTGTATCGGCAGGGCGGATGGTGTTTCTCTGCCCAAAGGGTACACAGCCGTGGCGGAAAACGATCGCTTCCTCCTTGGACTTAATACCTCCAATTGTTTTTTCTGCATTGCAGACAAGAAGCTCGGTGAGGTCTACTCTTCCAATCCTTCCGATTGGAAAACCGATAAGCTGGCACAGGGTGCCAACAAAACGCGGCTGCAGAGCCAATTGATACTGACGGTGCTTCGTGAGTCCGGCATGCTGACCGAAACCGTGAACAGTCAGCAGGGCAGCGTTTCCAAGGGTACCGTCAAGCTGCTGAAGCTGGAAAACGGTTTATGTATCCGCTATACTTTTGAACAGTACGGCATCACCGTTCCGCTGTATGTCACCATCAATCAAGATTCCTTTGATATCAGTATTCCCGCTGAGGAGATCATTGAAACGGGCGGCGACCGCGTATTGAATGTGACCATCGCGCCTATGTTTGCATGCGCGGGAAGCAATGAGGACGGCTATATCCTTCTTCCCGACGGAAGCGGTTCATTGATGTACTTTGATAACGGAAAAGGGAAACTGGGTCAGTATCAAGCGCAGGTATACGGCAGGGATGCCGGCTTTCTGAAAACGATGGATATGTATACATCGGCCAGAGTGATGCTGCCGGTATATGGTTTTAGTTTTGATGACTACGGCCTGTTGGCCGTAGTACATGAAGGGGACACTCATGCATGGGTGAACGCGAGGCCTTCCGGAGGAACGGATCATTATACCTCCGCGTGTTTTTCCTTTACTCTGCGCGCGTCTGACGAGTATACCATCGGCGAGGAAAGTGTTACTTCCCATACCGTGGATCTGTATCAGACGGAAAAATCGACTTCCGGTTCATTCTGTGTCAGATGGTATCCACTTGCCAAGGGCGAAAACGGCTGGCTCGGTATGGCAGATAAATTGGGAAAATTGCTTTTTGACATGAGAACAACGGAAGCGGAACCTTCCGTGCTGCTTTCGCTGTATGGCGAGATATACAAACAGCTGCCGTTCCTGGGAATTCCAATTGAGCAGAGTGTGGCGCTTACGACCTACCGTCAGGCGCGAATGATCTGCGACGATCTGGGCGGAAACGGCGTTCCCCTGCTGATTCGTTATAAGAACGCTACAGACGAAATGGCGCGGGAACGCGGAGGAGAGCTATCCGTTTCTTCCCACCTCGGCGGCAAAAAGGAACTCATGGAACTGACTGGCAGCAATATTCCAGTCTGGTTTACCGGGGAGGTCCTGCGCTTTTCCACGGAGAATGCACTGCTTTCGCGCTTTACGGACGGAGCGAAGCGCCTTTCGGGTCTGACACTCGAAGAAAGCGGCTATCGCATCAATACGCATAAAGCGGACGATGCGCTTCCTTCCTACTACCGGATCAAAGCCGACAAGACGGCCGAGGTGCTGTCTGCTTTCGCATCCGCCGCCCAAAAACTCGGCGTGATGGCGGACGCGGGAAACGCGGCCAATACGCTGTATTCGGATTTTTCATGTGAAGACGGAGGCAGGGAACAAATCGCATCGGCTGCTGCCGAATTTTACCGGCAGCTCCGCAGCGGACAGCGGGTCTTTGAGAACGCGCCCAACGCCTATGCCATGCCTTATGCCGACTATATCGGCGATGTTCCGGTGGAAAGTTCTGCCTTCTCCGTAACGGATGAGACGGTACCGTTCTATGCTTTTGTTCTGCGTGGGCGGGTTCCCGGGAGCGTGACTGCGGTCAACGGCTGTGATGAGCCGCGCAGATGCCTGCTGTATGCGATGGAAACGGGATTGGACCTGGATTTCCGCCTGATATATGAAAACGAGGATCAGCTCCGTTTTTCCGATTTCAATGATCTTTACGGCTGCCGCTACGAGGACAACCGGGATACCATTCTGAGTATGTACGCGGAACTTAAGCAGGTACGCGCGGATACGGACGGCAAAGCGGTTCTTGCGTATGAGAACACAGAGAGCTTGGTCAGTGTTGCATATGAGAACGGAACGGTGCTGGAGTTGAATTTCTCTGCCGATATGCGCAGCGGCATCGAACCGCTCGGATGGCGTTTGACAAAGGGGGAGAGTAAATGAAAGCAGGCAGGACATTATCCTACGAAAAACGCAGAAGACTCATCGGTCTTGCCTTTGTCGCTCCATGGCTGATTGGCTGTATCACCTTTTTGATGATCCCTCTGGGTAAATCGCTGTACTTTTCCTTCGGTAAGGTCAAAACGGTATTAGGCGGCCTCGAGTGGACAAATCAGGGTTTTTCCAACTATGTGCGTCTGTTTGTGCAGGATGAAGAAGCGCTGCCGAGTCTCGTTTCTTCGATAGGGTCCATGGTCTATCAGCTGCCCGTCATCATTGTGTTTTCTCTGGTGATAGCCATCGTTCTCAACCGCCCGTTCCATGGCCGAGCCGTCGTGCGCGCGATCTTCTTTCTGCCGGTCATCATCGCCTCTTCCGTTGCGCTGGGCTTATTACAGAATGATTCCACTACATACAGCTACATGAGCGGTAATCTGGGCGGTATGAGCGTGCAGGCAACGCAGCTCAAGTATCTGCTTCTGGACGCGGGTCTGGGCAGTTCGCTCGTTGAGACCATATCGGATTTCACAAGCAACATCTTCTCGCTTACATGGAAAAGCGGCATTCAGATACTGCTGTTCCTTGCGGGACTTCAAACGATACCGCCGCAGACCTATGAAGCTGCATCCATAGAAGGCGCGGGTGACTGGGAAAAATTCTGGAAGATCACAGTGCCGCAGCTGAAACCCATCACCGTGCTGATCCTTGTATATACGATCATTGACGGATTTACGGATTACGCCAATCCCTATGTCAAACTGATGCTGGAGACGATCCGCAACCTGAACATTGGTTACGCGTCGGCACTGGCATGGGTCTACTTCGCGGTGATCGGTCTGGTGCTTCTTCTGGTAGCGCTGCTGATCAGAGAGAAAACGGAAAAAGAAGGGAGGAAACGCATATGAGCAAAAAAACAACTGTCGCGGATAAACTGGGAAGAGTGATCCTCGCGGTAATGATTGCCTGCCTCGCGTTTATCCTCCTTTATCCGGTCATGTATATGATCACCATTTCGATTCGCCCTTCTTCGGAGCTGTTCAATCCTCTGTCTGTATGGATCCCGCGCAAATTGACGCTCGATAATTACCGCGAAACGATGAAGACGATGGATTACGGCAAAGCACTCATCAACAGTTTTGCCGTCTGTGTCGTCAGCGCGGCCATCAGTGTCGTCAGCTGTATGCTTGCGGGTTATGGCTTCGGACGCTGCAAGGTACCCTGCAGCAAGCTCCTGTTCGGCTTTGTGATCCTGTCCATTATGGTCCCGCCGCAGGTGATCATATTGCCGCAGTACCTTCAGTTGTATTCCTTTGATTTTTACGGCGTTGGTTCTCTGATCGGGCTCATCACGGGGAAACCGCTTACCGTCAATCTGCTGGACACCGCGTGGAGCTTTTATGTGCCGGCGTTGTTCTGTCACGGCATCCGCAACGGACTGTATATTTATATTTTCCGCCAGTTCTTCATGGGAATGCCGAAGGAACTGGAGGAATCGGCGTACATTGACGGAGCAGGCGCGTTCCGCGCTTTCTTCTCCTGTGTACTGCCCAATGCTGTTCCTGCGATGGTGACCGTGACGCTGTTTTCCGCTGTCTGGTACTGGAACGACTATTACTTTTCCACCATGTTCCTGTCCACGAAATTTACGGTATCCAGTGCCCTTTTGCAGCTTAAGAGCATGCTGTCGGTCAAGTATAGTTTCTTGGCCATTTCGGATCCCTATACCGTTCTTTGTCAGGTGCAGGCCGGCTGTATTCTGCTGATCGGTCCGCTGATCGTGATGTATCTGCTGCTTCAGAAATACTTCGTGGAAAGCATTGAGCGTACCGGTTTGGTGGGATAAATCCCTTTGACAAAACAGCGGAATTATGTTATCATTAATGGCGGAAGCGTGAAACAGTTTCATGCGCGCTGAGATCGTTTGAAAATGAATAGGGAGGTAACCTTATGAAGCGTCTTGTGTCACTGCTAATGTGCCTTGCGTTGCTGCTTTCGCTCGGTTGTGCGGAGGAGCTGGAGTTCATCGGCGGTTTCGAAGAAGAAACCTACAGCGATGAAGAGATCCTTGAGTTGCTCGGCCATGACAAGACCGAAACGTCTTTTCTGACCGATTGCCGTGATCTGGGCGGAGAACTGACTATTCTTACGCATTACTCTCTGAGCAAGTACAATGATTACTTCGAACAACTGACCGGATGCAAGGTGACCCAGATCATCTGCGGTGTGCAGGAGTATTCCTCCAAACTGCAGAGTCTGATCGCCTCGGGTGAGGCACCGGATCTGGTGGTGAGTGAATCCAGCACCGCTCCTTTGTTCATGGTGCTTGCGAAGGAAGGTCTTGTGCAGCCCTTCGATCCGTATATCGATTACAGTCTGCCGGAGTTCACGGACCTGCGCTCCTTCTATGAGGCGGGCAGATGGAACGGTCTGCATTATCTTGCACCGTTTGACAACAAGCCCCTGTATTATCTGATCTATGACCGCAATCTGTTCGAAGAATACGGTGTAGAGACTCCCTGGGAACACTGGCTGGACGGCGACTGGACCTGGGATACCTTTCGTGAGACCGTGCAGCAGATGAACGTCTCCAACGGCGAAGGCGGATATGTATGCTACGGCACTACGGCCTGTGCATACGGCGCGCTCACCGGATCCACCGGAGTGGATTATGTGGAAGTCGGAGACGGTACCATCAAGGTCAATATCACCGATCCCGCCATCGCCCGCGCCGAAAACTATCTGAACGATATGATGTATAAGGACGGCGTCATCCGTGTCAAGGCCCAGAACGCATGGAGCGGCTACTGGAATCGCGGTATGCTGGCCATGCAGATTATTGACAGCTGGATGATCGATCAGGCGGATGTGACCAATGCCATCGAGGACGGCCGTCTCGGCATATGTCCGCTGCCTCAGGATCCCGAATACAATGTTCCCGGTGAATACCACACCTATTCTCAGGCAGGCGGATTCTGCCTTGTGAACGGCGCAAAGAACCCAGAAGCCGCGGCGATGTACATCCGTATGCTGGCTTACATTCCCCGCTACGGCGATCCCTTCTCCACGAAGACCCGCGAGGAAAGTCTGGAAGCGCTGCACGAAAAGGGCTGGGACAACGAGCTTCTGTATCAGTACTACGGAGTCTGCCGTGATACGAGCAAGGTCATCGTATCCTTCGGCTACAGCTTTATGGCAAACAACAAGATCTGGGTCTTCATGGCCCAGCAGAATAACTGGACCAGCTTCATAGAGGGCATCCTGCCCGGTCTGGAGGAGAGCATCCGTGAGATTCTGGAGGGCTGAGGAGCTTTTCCTGCTGCTTGTCCCGCTGCTGCTCCTGCTTTCGGGCTGCAGCGGTGCTGAGGAGGGCATTTACAATCTCCGTTTGTCGGTCGGGGAAGCGAAAACATACGGGCTTGTCGAAATCGATTTCGATACGGACCTGCCGTTTACAAATCCCTATGACCCGGAAGATATTGCCATTGACGTGGTTTTCACCTCGCCTTCCGGTGTGGAGATCGTCTATCCCGCGTTCTATAACCGTACTGACCGGGATCTGAACGAGGATTTCGTTCCCAAACGGGACGGCAGCGATTACCGCTACAATACGAAGACAAAGCAGTTTGTCTTTAAGCCATATGAGGGAGAACACTGGACGGTCCGCTTTTCCTGGGGGGAACCCGGCGCATATATCTTCCGATTGAATGCACGGATAAAGGGGGAAACACTCACCTTTGACGGCGGTTCCTTCGTTCTTACCGAGAGCGAAGAGCCCGGTCCCGTTACGCTGTCATCAGGCGGCTATCTGATGTATGCGGGCAGCGGGAAGCAGTTTTTCCCCGTCGGAACGGACAATGCCCAGCATTACGACACCGCGGGCTACAGCCGTATCTTTGATGCGCTGAGCGAAAACGGCGGCAACTTCTGTCGAATCTGGTCAGGCACTGACTACGGCTACAGCTCGCTCACCATAGAAAACTGGGTATACGGAGCGGGACTGTACAATCTGGATATGGCGCAGGCGTTTGACCGCGTTCTGCTCAAGGCAAGACAAACGGACGTGAAGCTTTCCGTCTGTTTCGACAGTTTCACCGCGCTCAGTCGCAACGAGACGTATTACGGGCAGTTCGGCACATACGGAATCTACGGTAAGGTCTTCGGCGGGTTTATCGATGAACCGCAGGAATTCTGGGAAAACGAAGACTGCCGCAGAACCTACAAAAACCGCGTGCGTTATCTGATCGCCCGATGCGGCTGGGATACCAATGTTGCCCTGTGGGAGCTGATGAACGAGATCGACGGAACGAACGGCTTTGCGTCCTGTCAGACGGAAGCCGCGCTGTGGGTCAACGAGATGTATACGTACATACATTCGGTCGATCCGTACATGCGCCCGGTCGGCGTCAGTTTTGCGGGCGGAGATTCCGCGGCATCTTCCTATCCCCGTTTTGCCGCAGTTGCGCATCCTGATTTCATTCAGGTGCATAAGTATGATGCCACGGATGTCTGCGGAAGCATGAATCTGCTGGTAAGGAACGGAAAAGCGTTTTCCGGAACCGTGCTGGTGGGAGAATTCGGCCTGTCCGATAACTATGCTTCGTCAGACGTGAATTTTGAATACTGGCGCATGGGGATGTGGTCAGGGCTTATGTCCGGCAGTGCCTGTGTTCCCATGTACTGGTACTGCGATAACCTTTGTGCAAGCCCTGCCATTGAGAAACTGATGGCAATACGCAGGTTCACCGATGCGTTTGACTTTGTGTCCGATGGGCTCGCGGACATTGATGCCTCGGTATCGAATGCCCTCGGTTTTCGCGGACTGATCAATGATTCCGGCACGCGCGCGGCGGTGTATGTCTGGAATAAAGCGTACCGCTGGAATAACCCGAATGCGGTACCGGCAGAAAATGCCCGGTTGCAGATCAATCATCTGCAACCGGGAACGTACAATGTTTCCATATGGGACACCGAAAACGGAGAGATCCGTTCGGAGCGGACAATCGAATGTTCCGGTGATCTCATAATCGATCTCGATACTGTCGCAAGGGACATAGCTGTCATGGTGCAGGCAGTGTGACCTTGTGAAGTAAATATAAGGAGGAAATCCAAATGAAAAAGATACTTGCTCTGGTTCTGGCCGCAATGCTGGTTCTGTCCTGCGCAGCGTTCGCAGAGGCAGCCGAGACCGAGAATCTGCTTGCCAATCCCGGCTTCGAAACCGGCGACTTCTCCGGTAAGTGGATGAACTACTATCACTACGATCAGATAGAAGAGAACACTCTCTACGCTGAGATCATCGAAGACGCTCACACCGGCACCTACGCTGCCAAGACCCTCTCTGCTACTCTGGTTGACGGTCAGGGCGAAAACGAGGGCTGGCTGTCCGCTCTGGGCATCGAAGCCACCGAAATCGTGAAGGCCGCCGGCAACGGTGAGTTCTTCTTCAAGGCGTTCGTCAAGCTGCTCGGTGAAGATAAGTATGCTTCCTGCGATGCATGGCTTTACATCTACGAGCAGGGCCGTGAAGACAACAAGTGGAGCCCCATCCAGGTTTGGAAGCTCGAGAGCAACACTCCCGTAGATTCTACCGCATGGACTCAGGTCGGTCTCGATGCCAAGGGCGCGGATAAGTCCTTCCAGCTCTGGTATAACAACGGTGCTGACCGCAACGGCAAAGAACCCACCTCCACTCCCGGCTCCCGCATCTTCCTCAACGATGACTTCGAGTATACTCATGCCATCCTGTGGGTGACCTGCGGCATGGATGATGCTATCTCCATGTGCTATGCTATCGACGATGCGGAGTTCTTCTTCGCTCCCGCACCCGCTGCCGAATAAGCACTAATCTACTTGCACCGCATACCCCGTTTGCCCCTTCGGGGGCATTCGGGGCTATGATCGTTTCGGTGTGGAGACGGGACTCCGTCTATGCACCAAAACGATCCGAGAGGAGTAATCATTATGAAACGTCTGCTTACCAAATACGAGAACAACCCCGTCATGTGCCCGGCGATGATGCCCGAAACCGTACTTTATACCTTCAATCCCGGTGCCATCGAATGCAATGGCGAGACCATCATGGTCATGGACGTGACCACGCTGGACGATATCCACCGCCTGTGGATCGCCCGCAGCAAGGACGGCATCCATTTTACGCCCGATCCCACGCTCGCACTGTGGCCCGCTCCCGATCCCTATCATCCCGAAACCTGCACTTATGACCCCCGCATCACCAAGATCGGGGACGAATACTATCTGCTTTACGCCTCGGACCTAAGCCAGAACAACGTGCGCGTGGGCATCGTGAAGACGAAGGACTTCAATTCCTTTGAGCGCGTATGCACGGCCAGCGAGCTGGGCAACCGCAACGGCTGCCTGTTCCCGGAGAAGTTCGATGGCCTCTATGCCCGTTTCGACCGCCCCTTCGGCAACGAGCTGGAGCCCTGCTCCATGTGGCTGTCCTTCTCGCCGGA
>JAZUFB010000130.1:0-20272 GCA_045640475.1 Clostridia bacterium | reverse complement strand
ACCGAAAGGTACCGGGGGTTCGAATCCCTCTCTCTCCGCCAGCCTTGACATGGAGAAGTACCCAAGTGGCCGAAGGGGCTCCCCTGCTAAGGGAGTAGTGCGGTTAAACGCAGCCCGGGTTCAAATCCCGGCTTCTCCGCCATAGAGAATCCTGCAACTTACGCGGTTGCAGGATTTTTCTTTATGTGCAAAGACCGCAAACACATTAAGCGAGACGTAAACGGAAACGCTCATGAACTATGCGGATGATCATGACGTGAAAACGTTTTCGCTTTTCGCATGTGCATTGTAATCTTTATGCCTTTGTGATATGCTTGTATTCACAAAGCAAAAAGAAGAAAACGTTCTCTGAAGGATCAGACAATTTTGCAAATAAGGAAGGATCGCGTATGAAAAAGTGGACAAGGATTCTATATCAGCCGGGAACGCCCCTGGGAAAAGACGGACGGAGAGTGACTGCTTCTCCGGAACATATTGCACTTTCACGGAACGCGGCCAAGGAAGGTATGGTCCTGCTGAAAAACGAGGGAAGCATGCTTCCTTTCACGGCCGGGACACGACTCGCGCTGGTTGGCAAGGGCACCTTTGACTATGTCAAGGGCGGCGGCGGAAGCGGTGATGTGACGGTCTCCTATATCACCAACCTTTATGAGGGCATTCAGTCTCTCGGCAATATTGTCAGTGTGCAGGAAGAACTGGCCGCGTATTACCGTGAATATGTGGCGGAACAGTATAAAGCCGGGAAAGCGCCCGGAATGATCGCGGAACCGGAAGTTCCGGAAAATCTGCTGATGAAGGCCCGCGCGTTTACCGATACGGCTGTGATCTCCATCAGCCGTTTCTCTGGAGAGGGCTGGGACCGCAGTGTTGGCGGACAGAAGGACAGCCTGTTTGAAAAAGGCGATTTCTACCTGTCTGACGCGGAAGCAGCGATGGTCGACAAGGTCTGCAAAGTGTTCCCGAAAGTCTGCGCGGTGCTGAACGTGGGCGGTATGGTGGATACCGGATGGTTCCGCGATAATGACAATATCCAGAGTGTGCTGATGGCCTGGCAGGGCGGAATGGAAGGCGGAAAAGCCGCCGCGGAGCTGCTCTTTGGCTTTGGCAATCCTTCCGGAAAGCTGTCGGATACCTTTGCCGGGGATCTGACCGATTATCCGGGCACGGCTACTTTCCATGAAAGTGATCGCTATGTGGATTATTCAGAAGATATCTATGTAGGTTACCGGTATTTTGAAACGATTCCCGGGAAGAAGGACCTTGTGCTTTATCCCTTCGGATTTGGCCTTTCCTACACGGATTTCTGCTGGGATGTGACGGGCGCCTGCGAGCAGGAGGGAAAGATCCGGATCAGCGCCTGGGTGACCAATACGGGCAAATACGCTGGCAAGGAAGTGCTGCAGGCCTACGTGACCGCGCCGCAGGGAAAACTGGGCAAGGCAGCCAAGAGCCTTGTAGCCTTCCGGAAGACCCGCCTGCTGCAGCCGGGAGAAACACAGATCCTGACCCTGGAATTCGACGTCAGCGCCATGGCGTCTTACGATGATCTGGGCAAGGTCATGAAGTCCGCCTATGTGCTGGAGAAGGGCGATTACCGCTTCTTTGTGGGCACCTCTGTACGGGACGGACAGTATATTGACTACACCTATTCCGTGGCGGAAGATACCGTGACGGAACAGCTGATGACGCGACTTGCGCCTACCAGCCTGAAAGAGCGGATGCTCGCGGACGGGTCGTTTGAAGCCCTCCCGCAGGGAACGCCGAACGATCCCAACTTTACGGGGATCACTCCGGTGAAGGACCTGATGGAATTTGAAGGCGTCCGGCCTGCGGTGCGCGCGGTGGATCGCATCCAGTATTGCTTCTGGATCCCCGGTGCGAAGGAAAAGGGACCGAACTTCAACAAGGTGGCGGATGGGACCCAGACGCTGGATGACTTTATCGCGGAACTGACGGACGATGAGATCGCCCATCTGCTGGGCGGTCAACCCAATGTCGGCGTCGCGAATACCTGGGGCTTCGGCAATCTGCCGCAGTATCACATTCCCTCCGCGATGACGGCGGACGGCCCTGCCGGTCTGCGGATCACGCCCGAATGCGGCGTGTGCACCACTGCTTTCCCCTGCGCCACGCTGCTGGCCTGCACCTGGGATCCGGACATCACCTTCGCGGTTGGCCAGGCGGGCGCGGAAGAAGTGAAGGAAAACAATATTGCCATGTGGCTGACGCCAGCGGTGAATATCCACCGCAGTCCTCTGTGCGGACGCAATTTTGAATATTACTCTGAGGATCCGCTCCTCGTTGGCACGATGGCGGCCGGCATGGTGAAGGGCATCCAGTCCATGAATATCTCACCTTCCGTGAAGCACTTCGCACTGAACGACAAGGAAACCAACCGCAAGAACAGCGACTCCCGCGTATCGGAGCGCGCGGCGCGCGAGATCTATCTGAAAGGGTTCGAGATCATTGTGAAGACCGCACAACCGTGGTGCATCATGAGCTCCTATAACATTATCAACGGCCATCGTGCTTCGGAAAACTATGATCTGCTGACCGGGATCCTGCGGGACGAATGGGGTTATCAGGGTATGGTGACCACCGACTGGTGGACCTGCGGCGAACACTACAAGGAAGTGCTTGCCGGTAACGACCTGAAGATGGCCAGCGGTTTCCCGGAACGGCTGAAGGAAGCCTTAGAGAAAGGCGTTCTGACCCGTGAGGATATGGTGAAATGCGCGAAGCGGATCCTGAATACGATGTTGAAATTCGATTAAGATCATAGGACGATAGACAGCAGATCCTGCAATCAGAACGGTTGCAGGATCTTTTCATATGCAGAAAGCTCACATGCAGAAAATTTGAAAAAAGGAGATTGACAAGAAAAACTTGTGTGTTATAATGTGGTTACTGAAACGATTAAGTAAATGAGGGACAAACCATGAAGAGGATCAGCATTAAAGATGTTGCCCGTGAAGCAGGCGTCTCCACGACAACTGTCAGTTATGTGCTGCATGATACGCCCTCACAAACAATATCGGCATTAACGATCCAAAGAGTTAAGGATGCGGTTCGCAAACTGAACTATGTGCCAAATCAGGCAGCCAGCAGTCTCAGAGACAGAAAAACCAATCTGATCGGAGTTGTGATCCCACAGACGGAACCCGGAAAGGAATTTATGTTTTCCAATCCGTTTTATGGCGAACTTCTTTCGCAGATCGAATACTCGGCAAGACTGGCCGGATATCATATCCTGCTGACGGGAACCGGAGACGGAGAAAGCTATATCAATATCGCCAGAAACCGGGGCGTGGACGGCATCATCATTATTGGCGCCTATCCGGACGCGTGGCTGAATGAGCTGCATGATCTGGCTGTTCCTGTTGTTCTGGTGGATACCTATGTGAAGGATCCGGTGTACCATACGATCGGTATCGATGACCGGAATGGCGGCAGATTGGCCACGGAATACCTGATCAATCACGGACACCGTGAGATTGCTTTCCTGGGAGGACAGGTCGGAAGTTCCGGCGTAGTCTACAAAAGATTTCAGGGATATGAGGATGCTTTGAACGCGGCAGGCATTGAACTGAAGCAAGAAAACCTGTTCTGCGGATCCATCTCTTTTGAATACGCGGAAGAAGCAGCAGATGAAATGGTGGCGCGGGGAAGCAAGATCACTGCTGTGTTTGCGACGGCAGATATTATGGGAATGGGACTGATCCGCGGGCTACAGAAGCATGGACTGCGTGTTCCGGAAGACATATCCGTGATCGGATTCGATGATGTTTCCCTCGCACGGATGAGCAATCCGCCCATGACGACCGTCCATCAGGATATCCAGATGAAGGGCCGGCTTGCGGTGCAATATATCATGGAATCCCTCGAAGGGGACGAAACCAAGAAAGAAAACATTTTACCGATTTCCATTGTGGAACGGGAATCGGTCAGAAACGTTTAAGCTTTTCTTTGAAAACTTAAACGTTTAAGTGACAGGAGGAACGGGTAATGATCAAGCATACAGAAACGCAGTTGGTATCTTTTGAGGACTGCGGTTTTGCCAGAGAACCGGAAATACCTGTCATTGGAGAAAAAGTACGCATCTGTTGCCGCACAGACAAAGGGGAAAATCCGCGGTTGATCGTGACTTTGGATGGACGGGATATTGAATACGAGGGCAGAAAAACGGACGATCAACATACGGAGTTTGAAATCGGACCATATAACGAAAGCCGGGTGATCCGTTATCGCTTCAAAACAGAACGTGAAGAATCCGGGATCTACGAAATGAACGTGGTTACGGAGGAAAAATATACGCGTCCCCAGTCCATCGTTGAGGAAACAAACGGACTATCGGTCTGGATCGCACGGGATATTTGCTGCAGGGTCAAGCTTGATCATCAATGCGTGATCGAGTTTTGCCAAAAGATTTCTGATCTGACGGAAGGACAAACCTGTGTCGAATGGGTTTCTGAACAGGGAGTCAAAATAACGGCTGGTCCGGAGTATATGTGGACAATGAGCCGTGAACAGGAGATCCTGACCCTGAAATCGGTGACGGTGTGGCGTAACTGTACCGGTGGGATCGTCAGAATCCGGCAGGAATATGCTTCGGGACAGCATCATGTTTGGGGGACGGGAGAGCGCTTTGATGCTGTTGACCAGCAGGGAAAACAAACGAATGGCAATGTGACGGAACATTTTACCCATCAGGGCGATCAGACCTATCTGCCGGTTCCGTTCTTTATGACAGAACAGGGGTGGGGATGCAACTGTAACAGTGCGATCCCGGTCAATATGGAGTTTCGGAATGGAACGATCCTGATGACTCAGGAAACGGAAGGATCCAACCTGGCGGAAAGCCGGATCCTGTTTGGAAACGTCCAAGAGCAGCTGAAACAGTATATGGAATTGACCGGAAAACCTTCACTGCCGCCTGAATGGGCGTTTGGTGTATGGATCAGTGGGAACGGATGGAATAATGACGCGGAAGTAGATGAGCAACTGCAAGCTATCCAAAGATATCATTATCCGGCAAGCGTGATGGTGCTTGAACAGTGGAGCGATGAACGGACCTTCCATATCTGGCACAAGGATCATTTCCCGGATCCCGCGGCTACAGTGAAGAAAATCAAAGAGAACGGATTGCACCTGATTCTGTGGCAGATCCCAGTGATCAAATATGAATGGGACGGGGAAGCGGGACCGGAACTGGAACAGGAGACACGGGAAGCCTTCGAAGGCCATTATGCGGTCCGGTATCCGGATGGAACGCCGTACAGGATCACAGAACGCTGGTTCCATAACAGTCTCCTGCCGGACTTTACCAATCCGGAAACCGTAAAATGGTGGTTTGAGAAAAGAAGGTATCTTCTGGATCTGGGGGTTGAGGGGTTCAAGACGGATGGCGGCGAGTTCCTGTTTGATAAAAGAGTCCGTCTGTATGACGGAACGACCGGCAGAACGGCGCATAATCTGTATCCGTTGCAGTATGAAAAAGCATACAGCGATTTTCTCAAAGATCATGCAGTCAATGGAGTCATCTTCAGCCGTGCTGGGTATGCCGGTGCGCAGACAGTCCCCATCCACTGGGCGGGAGACCAGATGAGCGAATGGAGCGAACTGGAGGCGCAACTATGCGCCGGTATTTCCGCCGGGTTGTCCGGAATCCTCTTTTGGAGCTTCGATATTGGCGGATTCGCCGGACCCATCCCCACGGCGGAACTGTACCTGCGGGCGACCGCATTCGGTTGCTTTGCCCCGATCATGCAGTGGCATTCGGAACCCAGAAACGGGCAGTTTTCCGGTGGACTCGGGGATGAATACAACAATGACAGAAGTCCATGGAACATTGCGGAAAAATGGCAATGTCCGGATGTGTTGGAAATCGGATGTAAGTTTGCCGGAATCCGCGAAAATCTGAGAGCGTACCTGTGGCAGGAAGCACAGGAATGTGTGAAGACTGGCCGCCCGATGATGGCTCATCTTTGCATTGATCATCCGGAAGATCCGGAAACCTGGAAAATCAACGACGAATATATGCTTGGGCGCGAGCTGCTTGTGGCCCCCATCGTCAGCGAAGGTCTGACAGGCAGGAGGGTATATTTGCCGGAGGGACAATGGACAGATTTCTTTACCGGAGAATCCTATACGGGAAAACAATATGTTGACCGGGTTTGCGGACTGGATGAAATACCGGTTTTCCGAAAGGAGTGTGGAGCATGAATCAGATCCGGATCAGGGATTGGTCAATCGAAACGACAGGACTTGTGAACGATTTTTGTGAGTCCGTGTTCTTTACCGGAAACGGGTATTTGGGCGTACGCGGATTTCCCGGATGGGAGACTAAGAAAAAGTTGCAGGAACATGCCATTTTCAAAGCCGGGCTTTTCAGCCACATCACTCCGAAAATCACGGATATGGTGCAGCTTCCGGATGTAATGACTATTTGTCCGGTGGACCATGTGCCACAGGAGGTCCATCAGCGACTGGATCTGAAAACGGGTGAGTTGATCCGGGAATGGCAGGATGAAGATTTCAGTTTTGTGATGAAACGGATCGCTTCCATGGCAGACCAATCCCTTTTGATTTCACGCCTGGAAGTACATGCCCTCAAATTTGGTAACTTAAACGTTCAAGTCATTGCAGATGGAAATGTGGCTAATCTTCCGGTGAATGACGATCAGATGATCGAGAATACGGAGTTGACCCCGTTGCTGCGGATGGTTGGGATTTCGGAGGCCTCTATCGATCTGGAAACGATTGCTGAACGTACCCCTGTTCATATTGAATGGGAAATCATTGAAAACGGGGGAGACAGATTCCATACGACGGTCGGTGAAACGCGAACGGTGACCGAATTGGAACGGGTACTGAAAGCGGGAGAAGACTGGACGATTGAAAAAAGGATCCGGATCCTGACTGGCGCGGAGGAAAGGAAAGACCGGCTGGAGGATCCCTGGCAGGCCAACCGACAGACGTGGGAAAAACTCTGGCGGGATTGCGATCTGGAAATCGAATCTGATGACCCGGAGTTTCAGGGCGCGGTCAGATATAGCATTTATCAGCTGTTGGCCAATAACGCGGCGGAAGCTTCCTATGCTTCCATCGGAGCGCGCGGTTTGACGCATGGCCGGTATAAGGGCAATACCTTCTGGGATACGGACATCTTTTTGCTGCCCTTCTATCTTTGGACAAGACCGGAAGCGGCAAGAAATCTGGTACGTTACCGGACTGAAAAACTGGCGGACGCAAAGCGGCTGGCCGAAAAACAAAATCTGGCCGGCGCACGTTATCCGTGGATGTGTTCCGACAACGGGATGGAACAGTGCGAAAGTTGGGACATCGGGCTTTGCGAAACTCATATCACCGCGGATGTGGCCTATGCGTTGGACCGTTACTGCCGGATCACCGGAGATACGGAATTTCGGATCCATTCGGCCAATGAAGTATTCCTGGAAACAGGAAGATATTGGCAGAGCCGCCTGACGTGGGAAGCCGGGAAAGAATGCTACAGCAGTTTCTTTGTCAAAGGACCGGATGAATACTGCGGGGCAGCCATCAACAATACCTATACCAACTGGATGGCCAGACATAATTTACAGCTGGCTCTGGAAAGCGGACTCGCGGATGCCGCGGAATATGAACAACTGAAATTCGTGAAAGATCATATTGCCGTTCTGTATGACCCGGAACGCAAGCTTTATCTGCAGGATGAACTTTTTGAACGGTTGGAGCCCATGAACTTTGATACAAGATCCGATGTGCCCAGTTATAAAACGATCTGCTTTGATCGCTTGCAACGCTATCGGGCGCTCAAACAAGCGGACCTTGTGCTGCTCGCGACGCTGTTTCCGACAGAGTTCTCAGAGGAAGAAAAAAGGAACATCTTCAATACGTATGAACCGTTGACTCTTCACGATTCGACCCTGAGCTGGGGTGTGCACGCGCATTTGGCGCTACAACTCGGCCTGTGGGACAAGGCGGAGGATTATCTGAAGAAAGGCGTTTATCTGGATCTGAAAGACCTGATGTCGAATACCGGACGGGAAGGGATCCATATGGCCGCGTTGGGCTCCGCGTGGCAGTCCATTGTGTACGGCGCGGCAGGCTTATGGAACGATGAAAACGGGATCACCCTGAAGCCGATGCTGCCCGGATGGATCCGGCGGATCAGATTCCATGTTTTCTATCAGGGGACCCGTTACAGGGTCGATGTATCAAAAGAAAAGGCGCTTGTTGAAAAGGAGGTGGGGTGATGTATCTTCCGAAGTCAAGCGGAAGGCGTACGGCCACAGCTATATTTCTGTTGCCATCTCTGATCGGTCTGGTTGTGTTTTGTCTGGTTCCTATGATTTCGTCATTGGTCTACTCCTTCATGGATTACGACCTGCTGGCCGGAAATATGAAATTTATCGGTTTCCGGAACTTTGAACGGATCCTGACGGGAGCGGAATTTCCGAAGGTGCTGGGACACACATTGACCTATCTGGGATTGTATCTTCCCCTGATCCTGCTGACCTCGGTCGTGGAGGCACTGATCCTGAATCATGACTTTAAAGGTCGCGGATTTTTCAGAGCAGTCTTCTACACACCAGTCATCACATCCTGGGTGGCGGCTGCCGTTGTTTGGACCTGGGTCTTAAGCGGCAAATACGGCCTCCTGAACCAATTGCTGGAAACAATTGGAATTACCGGACCGGCCTGGTTGAACAGTCCTGACTGGGCGATGCCCGGTGTTGTGTTGGCGGCTGTATGGAAGGATACCGGATATTATGCGCTGATGGTTCTGGCGGCACTCAAGTCCATTGACCCGGCATACTATGAAGCGGCATCCATCGATGGAGCCGGTACTTTCCGGAAATTCCGGAGCATTACGTTGCCGTTGCTTTCCCCGACACTGTTTCTGCTCATCGTGATCAACGTGATCTATGGTTTACAGGTGTTTGACTCCGTGTTGATCATGACCAACGGAGGACCGGGAGGAGCTACATCGGTATTCCTGGAGAGAATTTACAAGTACGCCTTCAAACAGTACAAGATGGGTATGGCTTCCGCTTATTCATGGATCCTGTTCATCATGATATTTGTCCTGACGATGGTGCAGTTTGCACTGCAGAAGAAGTGGGTGAATTATGATGCGTAACAGGAAAGCAAGAAAGATATTAGGTGGCGTTCTTTTCTACCTTGCGTTGATCGTGATGGCGATGGTGACCATCTTGCCATTCCTGTGGATGCTTTCTTCCTCCTTCAAGGGCAGTGAGGCGATCCGGACGATCCCGATCCGCTGGATTCCGGAACACCCGACACTGGAAGGATATGAAAAAGTATTCAATATGACGAGCTTTTCCTTCCCGAGAGCGGTTACAAACAGTCTTCTTCTGGCGATTGCCTGCACGATCGTGCAGGTCCTCAGCGCCAGTATGGCGGCCTTTGCTTTTACCAAACTTCCGTTCAAGGGATCCGGAAAACTGTTTGGACTGTATCTGGCTACGATGATGATTCCCGGAACAGTGACCATGGTTCCCAATTACGTTATTTTACGCGTGCTGGGACTGTTGGATACCTATACGGGACTGATCCTGCCGTCACTGGCAAATGCCTTTGGGGTATTCCTGATGCGACAGAGCATGATGACCCTGAATGACAGTTATCTGGAGTCCGCCCTGTTGGACGGAGCCTCCCTGTACAAGATCTTTTTCAGAATCGTTTTGCCTATGGTGGCGCCTACATTGGCAACCATGATCCTGCTTGCGTTTATGGGAAGCTGGAACAGTTATCTTTGGCCGTTGATCGTGCTGACCAGCAATGACAAGCAGACACTGCAGGTCGTACTGGGCAACATGAATGGCATGTACAAGAACAACGAACATGTGTTGATGGCTGGTGCTGTTCTGACGATCCTGCCTGTGCTGGCAGTCTACCTGGTTTCCCAGAGAAAGGTGGACGCCGGTATTGCCCTGGGTGGGCTTAAATAAGTACGTGACGCAGAGATGCGTTACAAAATAAAAAAGGAGGTTTCCCACTATGAAGAAACTCGTCTCTATCGTACTCGCTCTGGCGATGCTGCTGGCTGTGCTGTCAGTCGCGGTTGCCGACGAACCTGTGACCATCACCTACGCCCATTTCTCCGGCGCCGGCGCACAGGAAGAAACCCTGAAGAAGATGATGGAAGTCTTCGAGACCAAGAACCCCGACATCAAAGTTGACCTGCAGATCACCGGTTTTGATGATTACTTCACCAAGCTGGCGACGACTGTTGGCGGCAGCAATGCCCCCGATTGCTTTGAGATGAACATGGAGAACTATCTGGCTTATATGCTTCGCGGTTCCTGTGCTGACCTGACCGGCCTGGTGGATCCCGCCAGCTATTCCGAAGGAACTCTGGCTGCTGTCAGCTCCGACGGAAAACTGTATGCCGTTCCCATGAGCTTCTCCACTTGCGTGCTGTTCTACAACAAGGCGCTGTTTGATCAGGCTGGTATCGCTTATCCGACCGATGCCTGGACCTGGGCCGATGTGCAGACTGCCGCTGAAGCGATCAAGGCGCTGGGCGATGATATCTGGGGTTACTATCAGCCCATTACCTACAATGAATTCTACAAGTCCGTCAAGGGCAACGGTGGCAGCCTGCTGAACGAAGACTACACCGCTTTCACCCTGAATACCCCTGAAAACGTTGCTGTGCTGGATGCGATGCTGAAGCGCGTTCGCGGAGAAAACCATGTGCAGCCCACTGCTGAAGACATGGCCGGCCGCGGTGACTGGGATATGTTCACCGAAGGCAAACTGGGCATGATCATTACCGGTATCTGGGGATTCCCGACCTTCACCGAAAAGTGCACCTTTGACTGGGACATCACTGTTGAACCCGGCTATGCCACCAAGAGCACCTTCTTCTTTGCCAACGTGAACTGCGTGGCTCCCACCAGCGAAAAGAAGGAAGCGGCTGCCAAGTTCATCGACGCTATGGGTTCCGATCCTGACATCGTTCAGCTCCGCCTGGATGCCAGTTGGGAACTGCCCACGATTGCGGACCAGAGCAAACTGGCCCAGTATGTCGAAGTGACTCCTCCGGCCAACCGTGCTGCTGTGTTTGACAGCATGGACTTTGCTGCCGCTCCGCCCGCCCTGCGTGAATCCGGTGCTGCCAGCGAAATCATCAACAACGGACTGAGCACTCTGGAAATGAACGAACTGAGCGCTCAGGAAGCGTTGGACGCGATCCAGGCTGAACTGGAAAGTGCGGATCTTCTGAACTGATCATGAATATGGCGGGGGAGAGCAGAAATGCTCTCCCCCATTTTGGAGAGTTGAAGCATATGTATCAGATTACCGGGAATGAATATCTCTCGTTGCCTCAGATCCGTGAAAATGACGGGGCTGTGGAAAACCTGACTTTCTTGTATATGAACGCCAAGGGAATGCTTGAAATGACGGGAAAACCGGAATTGATCCGTCCTTATCTTTGCATTGACGGAAGCCCTGTGCCGTTCCAACCCGAATGGAGCCTCATGTACTATTGGATCCCGGTTGCAAAAATGAAAACAGACCGGGTGATGTTTGAATGTGTCTATCTGGCTCCGACAGGCGAAAAAGGGTTTGTGATCCATCTGCGTATTAAAAACATCTCTGACCGTGAACTGGAATGCCGTATTGGCGCTGACGGGGAATGGACGGAGACAAACCACCGGGTGAACGAGAAACTGGCCATTACGGAAGGAAGAGAAACAAAAACGTCCGGATGGAATCACATGTTTGTGTTTGTTCAACGGGCTGGATTGCCCTTGTTTGCTTTTGCACCGATTACTGAAGATGACCAGCCGTTCAGTGAAATTGACCAGCAGGCTGACTGGACGCTGGATGGATATAAATATGATATCGGCAGGAACATCAGACTGGCTCCGGGTCAGGAGCAAACCCTGAATATCTGCTATGGGATCGGCTATGAAGAAGTGGCTGCGGCGACAGCGGGGAAGGAATTGCTGCGTCAGGGGTATGAAACGCTGCTGGACCGAACTGTCAATTGGTTGGCGGAAAGACAACGGTCCGCTGATGATGCGCAAATTGAAGAGATCCTGAACCGCAATCTGTTCTTCGCTTTCTTTTTCGCGACCGGAAGGACTGTAGATACCGAAGAACTCTGCATGGTGACCTCCAGAAGCCCGAGGTACTATGTTTCGGCGGCATACTGGGATCGTGACAGTCTGCTTTGGGCTTTCCCTTCCGTGGTGAAGACCGATCCTGAATATGCCCGGGAATTACTGCTTTCTGTATATACGCGCCAGGGGAGAAACTTTGGGGTGCATAGCAGATATATCGACGGAACCGTATTGGAACCCGGCTTCGAACTGGATGAATTATGCGCGCCTGTGATCGCACTGTGGCGCTATATCCGGATTACCGGTGACAAAGAGATCGTACAGGAATCTGTGATCCGGAAACGATTGGAAACGATCGGGAAAACGCTTGAAAAGAAAAAGCATCCGGGGGAGGATCTGTATGAAACGTTCCTCCAGCCGACAGATGATATGCGCCGCTATCCGTATCTGACTTATGACAATGTATTGGTATGGACTGCATACAAAGCGCTTGCATCCATATTGAACAGACCGGACTTCCAGATCCGGGCAGATCAGGTGGACACGGCGATCCGCAGAAACTTGATTGCTCAAAAAGACGGGACGACCGTGTACGCGTGGTCCGCAGACCTGAACGGACAATGGGACATTTATGATGAACCTCCGGGAAGCTTGCAGCTTCTTCCCTGGTATGGGTTTGTTCCATTTGATGACCCTGTATGGATGAATACGATGAAGGTGATCCGCGATCCGTCTTACAGTCTGTCTTTCGCGGAACATCCGATCGGTGAGATCGGATGCAAGCACGCGCCGCATCCGTGGATCCTCTCCATTTGCAACAGCATGCTTTCGGGACACAGGAAAACGGCTTTGGCGCATTTGAAGCAATGCAGGATGGATAATGGGATCGCCTGTGAAAGTGTCCATGAGGATAACGGAGAATGTATGACCGGTGCCGCGTTCGCAACATGCGCGGGCTTCCTGGCTTTTGCTTTGATGGACGCTTTGGAGGATACGCATGCTTAAAGGGATTATTTTTGATTTGGACGGGGTACTCTGCTCAACAGATTTCTACCACTATCAGGCATGGAAAACCATTGCAGATGAAATCGGGATCGGCTTTACAGAGTCGGACAATATCAAACTGCGTGGTATAAGCAGAATGGAAAGCCTGGAGATCCTGCTGGGGGATAAGGCGACGCTTTTCACGAATGAGGAGAAAGCAATGCTGGCTGAGAAAAAGAATCATCTTTATCGGCAATTGCTTTCAAAAATGACAGAAGAAGATGTCCAAGCGGACACCCGACAAATGCTGAAAGATCTAAGGAAGCGATACCGTCTGGCAGTCGGATCTTCCAGCAAAAATACTGGCTTTATTTTGGAACGGACAGGCATTGGACCCTTTTTTGATGTGGTGGCGGATGGCAACGAGATCGAACACAGCAAGCCGGATCCGGAAGTGTTCCTGCTGGCTGTCGATAAGTTGTCACTGCTCCCGAGTGAATGTATGGTGGTTGAGGACGCGCCCGCGGGAATTGAAGCGGCCAACGCAGGCGGTTTTATGAGCATTGGACTTGGGGAATATGTAAGAAACAGTCCGGCTGACGTACACATTGATCATGTTACGGACCTGATGACACTGTTGTCCCAATGAACCTTGGATGGATAACTGATAAACGACAAGATCCTGCAATCAGAACGGTTGCAGGATCTTGTTTATGCAAGTGGTCTGGCAAAATGTGTCAAACGGAACCGTCCCTCTGACACACTGGGCATTCCATCTGGATGTCGCAGGGCTCGGATTCGACGCAGGAGGGGATGGGGTCAGGGGATGGACGGAAGCCCATGGCGGTGTAGAAACGGATCGTTTCCTCGGCAGAACAGCAGGAGGCGTAGAGGGAATGGGCACCGCGGGACTGAGCTTCGCGGGCGGCCGCGGTGAAGAGAGCGCGGCCGATGCCCTGACGGCGGCAGTCGGCGGAGACGTGGAAGCTGTCGATGATGAGGCGGCCTTTGTCGAGCGTGGGAAGCAGCATGATCTCGCCCAGAACGCGGGAGTTTTCAAAGGCACCGTAGCAAATAAAGCGCCCACTGAGAATCTCATTGGCTTTTTCCACGCGGCGCGCGACATCCCAATCCTCCGTAAAGGGATTATGGACCAATACGAACTCACCGTTACGAAGACGGTATACGTTTTTGACTTCCTGATAACGTTGGAAGTCCTTAAGTGAATCACGGGTGAAATTACTGGAGCCGATCAGTTTGATTTCCATGGCGTTCCTTTCTTGACCGAAATGATAGAGCTATTATATACCACAGGACACAGAAAAAACAGGAAAAGCTGGTTCACATACGCTCCGTTTATGGTATGATACCGATACCCTGAAGAGAAGAAAGGCGAAGCAGATGGAAACGTTCGTTGGACCGGGGCAGTCTCCGGAAGAAAAGAAGAAAGAACTGTATCTGAAACAGAAGGAATTGCTGGACCAGTTTCTGGAACACGGAGCAATTTCGCGGGAACAGTATGAGACGAGCCTGAACGGGCTGACGGAAAAGATGCACATGGAAGATCTTTTGGTGCTGCGACAGGAATGACTGTTTATTCCTGTTTTGCTGCATACATAAATTGTACGTTATAAATGTTACAAGATGTCAAAATCGGTAAAGGTTGATATAAGCCGGTTTCCGTCACATGTACAGACAAATGTAGGTGCGGAGCGGCTTTTTTTTTCTGATTTATGTTACCAAAGTGTAACAGGGAAAGATTGACAAAAGAACAGGGGGATGATAGGATGATTACGAACGCTGAGGAATGTTAAGTACATAATAAATGATGAATTTATGGGGCATATGCCCTATAAAATATTATTAAGGAGTGTGTACCTATGAAGAAGATCCTGTCTCTGGTGCTGGCTCTGGCTATGCTGCTGAGCTGCTGCGCTTTCGCGTCCGCTGACGACGTGAAGACCTACAAAGTTGGTGTGTCCATCTATCAGTACACCGACAACTTCATGACCCTGTATCGTAACGAAATCGAAGCTTACTTCAAGACCCTCGAAACCGACACTGTGAAGTACGAAATCACCATGGCCGACGCCAAGAACGACATGGCTGAACAGACCAACCAGGTCCAGAACTTCATCACCCAGGGCATGGATGTCATCATCCTGAACCTCGTGCAGACCTCTTCCGCTGATGCCGTGATCGACCAGATCGTGGCCGCTGGCATCCCGCTGGTTCTGATCAACCGTGAACCCCTGGCCTACGACGCCGAGGGCAACACCATTGACGAAGCTTACGAAGGAATCCTGGACAACGCGACCGTGTGCTACGTTGGCGCCGATGCCCGTCAGTCCGGTACCTACCAGGGCGAAATGATCCGTGACCTCGCCAACAAGGGCGACGTGAACGGCGATGGCAAAGTGAGCTACATCATGATCGAAGGCGACCCCGAGAACATTGATGCTCAGTACCGCACCACCTTCTCCATCAAGGCTCTGACCGATGCCGGCATCGAAGTGGAATGCCTGGACGATCAGGTTGGTAACTGGGACCAGACCAAGGGCCAGGAACTGTGCGCCAACGCTCTGACTGCTTATGGCGATGCTGTTGAAGTCGTGTTCTGCAACAACGACGGTATGGCTCTGGGCGCTGAGACCGCTATCGAGACCGCTGGCCGCAAGATCGGCGAAGACATCTTCCTCGTCGGTGTTGACGCTCTGCCCGAAGCGATCGAACTGATCAAAGAAGGCAACATGACCGGTACCGTGCTGAACGACCACATCGGTCAGTCCCATGCTGCGGTTGACGTCGCTGTGAAACTGCTGAACGGCGAAGAAATCCAGAACTACTACTGGGTCAACTACGTGAAGATCGACCAGGCTTACGCGGCCGCGAATTATTAATTCGCTTTCCGTGAACGGGGTCCGTTCCCCGGTCTGAGTTGAAAAAGAACGGGTGAGTCGGTTGAAAAACCGGCTCACCCGGTTTTCCTGTATTTAAGGGCGGCGCTTTTTGCTGTGCTCCCGTTCCCGGACGGAACCACAGCAAAGGGTACCGAGATCAACATAATAATGGAAGGAGGGATGCCTGAATGTCGGAGTATGTTCTTGAAATGGAAGGCGTATGCAAGTCTTTCCCCGGCGTTAAGGCATTGGACCACGCACAGCTGAAGCTGAGACCCGGCAAAGTCCACGCGCTGATGGGCGAAAACGGCGCCGGAAAATCCACGCTGATGAAGTGCATGTTCGGCATCTACAAAATGGATGAGGGTCAGATCCGGATCAATGGGGAACCCGTGACGATCCATGACCCCATGGACGCCCTGCACAAGGGAATCGCAATGGTGCACCAGGAGCTGCAACCTATTCCCGCCCGCACGGTGGGAGAAAACATCTTCCTGGGACGCTATCCCATGAAAAAGGCACTGGGCTTTATCCCGATCGTGGACCACAAAAAGATGTACGCGGATACCGCGGAACTGCTGAAGAAGGTCCGGATGAATTTTGATCCGAAGCAAAAGGTGGGCGAACTGAGCGTATCCCAGATGCAGAGCGTCGAGATCGCAAAGGCTGTTTCCGCCAACTGCCGCGTGCTGATCCTGGACGAACCGACCTCTTCCCTGACCTCCAACGAAGTCGAGGCCCTGTTCCGTATCATCGAAGATCTTAAGGCTGAAAACGTGGCCGTGGTCTATATTTCCCACAAGATGGACGAGATCCTGCGCATTGCGGACGAAGTGACGATCATGCGCGACGGACAGTACGTTGGCAACTGGCTGGCGGAGGAACTGACCACCGACAAGATCATCACCCGCATGGTTGGCCGCGAACTGACCAACCTGTATCCGAAACGTGAAAACGTGCCGGGTGAAGTCGTATTTGAAGTCAAGAACTTTACTTCCATCCATCCCAGAAGCTTCCGAAACGCGTCTTTCCAGCTTCGCAAAGGCGAGATCCTGGGTGTTGGCGGCCTGGTCGGCGCGCAAAGAACAGAACTGATGGAAGGTATCTTCGGCATCCGTGCCCATACGACCGGACAGGTCTTCTATAAGGGCAAGGAAATGAAGATCAATCGCCCCAAGGATGCCATCGATCAGGGTATTGCCCTGCTGACTGAAGACCGGCGCGCCAGCGGTATCATGGGCGTGTTGAGCGTGGCGGATAATATCTCTATCGCCTCTTTGAATCAGTATCTGGACTATGGCGTGATGATCAACGGCAAAAAGGTTGAAAAACTGGTCCAGGACAACGTGGGAAAAATGAACATCAAAACGCCGTCATCCAAGACCCTGATCAAGTCCCTGTCCGGCGGTAACCAGCAGAAGGTGCTGATCGGCCGCTGGCTGGCCAACAACCCCGATGTACTGATCCTGGATGACCCGACACGCGGTATTGACGTCGGCGCCAAGTACGAGATCTACTGCATCATTGCGGAACTGGCCAAAGAAGGCAAGAGCATCATCATGATCAGCAGCGAAATGGGCGAACTGATCGGCATGAGTGACCGTATCATGGTGATGTGTGACGGTCGGATCACCGGCTTTGTCGAGGGTGAGGAAGCCACGCAGGAAAACATCATGGCGCTGGCGACCCAGTTTGAATAATCGGGGAGGGTACTGAATATGGAAAATACACTGCAAAAGAAAAACAACACTTTTGGCAAGAAAACGCTGGCCCTCCTGAAGGGAAACCCCATCGTGATCCTGCTGGTCATCGCCGCCATTGTGGTCGGCTGCCTGAAAGAGAACTTTTTCTCCTGGGCGAACCTGAGCAACCTGATGAGTAACACTGCCGTGCGTTTCCTGATCGCGCTGGGCGTTTCCGGTTGCCTGATCACCAAGGGTACGGACCTGTCCGCTGGCCGTCAGGTCGGTTTTGCGGCCTGCGTGGGCGGCATCCTTTGCCAGCGCGGGAACTATACCGGCCGTCTGTGGAAATGGGCGCCTGAAATGAATATCGGCCTTGTGTTGATCATCTGCGTCATCCTCGGTCTCGCGTGGGGCCTGATCAACGGCCTGGTCATCACTAAACTGCATGTGCCGCCTTTTATCGCGACACTGGGTACTCAAACCATTATCTACGGTATCTCGCTGGTCATTTCTGATGCACAGCCCATCGGCGGCTTCCAGAAGATCTATACCAGCCTGATCAACGGCCGTGTGGGCAATGTGAAGGGCTTCTACCTGCCATATCTGCTGTTTGTGGCCGTGTTCTTCGGCGTGGTATTCTGGTTCATCTATAACAAGACCCGCTTCGGCAAATACATGTACGCTATCGGCGGTAACGAAGTGGCTGCGGAAGTTTCCGGCGTAAACACCACTCGGACCCTGCTGCGGATCTATGCTACCGCGGGCGTGATGTACGCTCTGGCCGGATATCTGCTGGCTGCCAAGTCCGGCGGTGCTTCCGCCTCCATGGGCAGCGGCTATGAACTGGAAGCCATCGCGGGTTGTACCATCGGCGGCGTTTCCACCACCGGCGGTATCGGCACTGTGCCCGGCATCCTGGTTGGCGTGCTGGTGTTTGAACTGCTGAAGATCATCCTCCAGTTCCTGGGCGTCAATCCCTACTACAACTACGTTGTGCAGGGCCTGGTCATCGTGCTGGCCGTGTCGCTGGATATCCGCAAGTATATTGCGAAGAAGTAAGCATATGACAGACCGAAAAGACGAACTGGACCGGCGCGAGCAGGAATTGCTGGCTCGTGAGAAAGCCGTGGAGGCGAAGGAAAAGGAACTGCAGCTGGGACCTTTTTCACAGGCAGTCCAGAATAAAAAAGAAGAATGGTACGATAAGGTCAAACTGAGCGTCAAGCAACTGGACGTCGTGATCTGGATCGTATCCGGATTGCTGGTCGTTGTATTCATCCTGATCATTCTGGAAGCGACCGGGATCTTCAAACTGTAAAAAAAAGCGCCTCTTTCCTGAAAACATCACGGGAAAGAGGCGTTTTTGCGTGCAGAGTCAGGCCTTTGGCGTGCGGAGGCAACGCATGGCATTGAGGACGCAGAGGACCATGACGCCGACATCGGCGAAGATGGCGAGGAACATGCCGGTGAAGCCGAAGAGGCTGAGCAGGAGGCACAGGATCTTGACCGCGACAGCGAAAACGATGTTCTGACGGATGATGGAAACGCAATGACGTGCGTGGCGGATAGCGGTGACGAGCTTCAGGGGATCGTCATCCATGAGGACGACATCAGCGGCTTCCATCGCGGCGTCGGAACCGATGCCGCCCATGGAGACGCCAATGTCCGCACGGACGAGCACGGGCGCGTCGTTAATGCCGTCGCCGACGAAGATCACGCGGGAGCCCGGCGCTTTTTCAGCAAGAAGCGTTTCGACTGCCGACACTTTATCCTGGGGCAGAAGGGAAGCGTGGACTTCGGTGATGCCGCATGCGTCTGCAACGGCTTTGGCGGGACCGAGGGCGTCGCCGGTAAGCATGACGGTCTTCCGGACACCGAGAGAAGAAAGCGCGGCAATCGTGCGGACGGCGTTATCGCGCGGAGCATCGCTGAGCGTAAGGGAACCGGCATAGGTGCCGTCTACGGAGAGACAGACCATTTGGCCGGCTTCATCGGTGGGAACATCGGACAGATGAATGCCACAGATCTCCATCAGCTTGAGACTGCCGGCGGCAACGGTTTTGCCGTCTACCGTGGCGGTGACGCCCTGACCGGCAATTTCATGAATATCCGTGACACGGGAGGGATCCGGTGCTTTTCCGTAAGCGGCGCGGATACCGGCTGCGATGGGATGGACGGAGGCAATTTCGGCGTGAGCGGCTATTTCCAATAAGGCGTTGGCAGAAAGAACCACGGGGGAGATCGTCTGCACGGTAAATTCGCCCCGGGTGAAGGTGCCGGTCTTGTCAAAGGCGACAACAGAGGGGTCTGCAAGTGCCTCCAGTGTGCCGGAACTCTTCATGAGGATGCCGGCACGGCCCGCACCGCCCAAACCGGCGAAGCAGCTGAGCGGGACACTGAGAACCAGCGCGCAGGGGCAGGAAATGACCAGAAAGGTAAGCGCGCGACGGACCCAGATCAGAAATTGAGGATCTGACCCCAGTAACAACGCGCGGAAGGCGGGGACTCCCAGCGCGACTACGAGCGCCAGGATGCACACCACGGGGGTATAGACCGCGGCAAAACGGGTGATGAAGCTTTCGGAACGGGATTTGTCTTCCGCGGC
>JAZUFB010000129.1:0-2421 GCA_045640475.1 Clostridia bacterium | reverse complement strand
GATCAAGGTAAAGAAACCGCTTTTACACGAACTGACCGTTTATCAGAAGTGCGAGGCAAAGAAGGGAAAGGACATTGTGCTGAAATTTGGCAAGGAGCGGCCCCCATAAGCTGATAGTATCGAAAATGAATAGTGTGCTTGCAAATAAGCCGCGCAGACGTGCTACATTGCAGAATTCGAACCGATGGAACAGTCGGTGATTCTGCAGACGTTTGCGCGGCTTTTCATTAATGCTTGTCACTATGTTCAATAACGGATGCGTGTACAGCAAAATAGAATTTATCGGAGGTATATGTTATAATGAGTAAGTCAAGAAAAGCCATCATTGATGATGGTATGAACCCCGAACTTGTTTACGGCGCTGATTTTGATGGATACCTGGGAATTCCGCTGATCCATAAGCCGGACAAGTTTATTATTCCTACTGACATCGTTCCGTTTACACAGAGAAACCGACTGGAAAGTAATACAGTTGCTGTTGGTTTCTATGAGATGGATACGGAATTTGCTGAGGTCCTGATTTCACCGGCGGATTATGTCGAAGAATTTTGCCGTCAACCGCTGGTTACTCCGGAAAGCGCCCGCCCTTTGCTCAGCCCGGATTGCTCTCTTTACAGGGATGCTCCGCTTGCCGTTCAGATCACGAATGTGTATCGCAATCGGGCTATCGGCTACTACTACCAGGCGCATGGAGCTTATGTCATTCCGCAGGTTCGATGGGGAAACGAACTTACCTACACTACAAAGGTCCTGCCGGAGCGAGTGGCTTTCCTTGGCGTCGAAAAACACAGCATTGTCGCCATCGGGACCTACGGCTGCTTCAAAACCCGTGATGACAAGTATCATTTTGATGCTGGATTAGCAGCCATGATGGAGACTCTGGAACCGGCGATTGTCCTGGTTTACGGTTCCATGAACGAGAAAGTGTTTGGGCCATATCTGAAGTCAGCCCAGTTCGTTGCTTATTCAGATTGGATCTCTCGCATGAAAGGCGGTGATCACTGATGGGAAGCGGAAATAAAGGGTTGTACTCAAGCCCGCAAGCACCAATATCAAAAACGGGAGATGTTCGATATAGCCAGAAAAAGACGGAAGGTTATCTCTTAAACCCAAATCATCCTGTGGGTGGCTCGAAGGCAAAATTTTGGCATGATGTGCTTGGATACGCCAAATCAGATGGTAAGTTATTCCATCAGCATGTTGTTGAGTCGATTAAAGGGAAAAAACCAAACACAACAGAAAAGACCGAATATGGAACCAAGCTTACATTCAACACGAAGCTAATGGGAAAAGACGGCAAATCGGTATCAGCAAATGTTGTTGTCGTTGTACAGAAAGATAATGGGCGAAAAACTTATAAAATTGTGACGGTATATCCGGACAAAAAGGAGAAATGAGCATGAAAGAATATGATGTTGTTAGGTTGACGGCAGATTACAAAGGCATTTCGGCTGGAACTAAGGGTGCTATCGTATACGAATATGATGGCACTGCATTTGAAGTTGAATTTGTTGAGGAAGATGGTTCTACTATTGATGTTGTTACAACACCTGTGGAATTGCTTGAGCTTTGGAATACGCAAGCATGATTTTACTGGGAATAAGGTCAAAATGTATGGAGCCCTTGAAAATCAAGGGCTCCGTTTTTTTGTGACCGCATTTTGACCACAACAATAAAGCGTTATTTCAACGATATCGTGCACAGCTTTCCACGCAGGGTATATCCGATTTTTTCATAGCAGGAATTGGACGCACAGTAATCCGCGTCTGTGTACAGCATTGGCATATATCCCAGTTCGGACACAATCTGCGTGACCTGATACACCAGATTTTGCGCATAGTGTTTCCTGCGTTCATCCGGAAACGTATAAACACTGCCAAGACAGGCAAGCTGATCATTTGTTTTATAGGAACAGCACGCTACAGTTTTTCCATCACGGTTTTTCCAGAAATACAAAGCATTTCCTTCTATGTACGACCTCATCTTTTCTATACAGCGTTCGTGAGAGGGTGCTTCGTCTCCGATTTCTGTGTAGAATCCCGGAACCATTTGAGCAGCTTCCTCCACATCATCCAGGGTACAACAGTACAAACTTCCGTCTGACGTAATGTCCGGTTGCTTTGGTGAAGGGCAGTCATACGCAAAAAGATTCGTGGAAATATTCACATTCATTCCGCTTCGGGCTGCTTTCGCGAGGAAATATTCTGCCAGTTCATATTTTAAATTGATCCGATACCCATTTGTAAGTGGACGGACTTCGTTCATCAAGGTCCAGGCGTTTTCTTTTACCTCGTCAGAAACGTCATCCGGCGTCCAGATCCAGACAGGATAAGGTGATTCCGAATGACAAATTATCAGATCCTGATGATTGGTGCGAATCAGTTCACAATTTCCTCGAATGATTCTCTTTAGAACTTCAAA
>JAZUFB010000128.1:0-14880 GCA_045640475.1 Clostridia bacterium | reverse complement strand
AGCAGCACGATCCTTTGCATTTCCGGGAGAGGGCTGCATCGTTCCAAATTCTGCCCGGATCAATAAATGAACGTGATTTCCCATCAGACAATATGCATAGATCTGCATTTCGGCTATCTGTCCAACTCGTTGCAGCACATTTATAAAATACTCATAGTCCTCATGATCATAGAAGTCCTCGGAGCATCACGTGCTAGATGCGACTGGCACTCTTTATTCTTGCTGTTCTCGGCATTTTACTCACCCGTTTTCGATGATAACAGATTTTCCAGCCGAAGACAATCGTAAAGGAGACAGAGAACCGTCCCCTGTCTCTTTTTTATTCCTGCTTCAGATCAATCCGGTATACATCTGCTGTTTCGCCATTGTAAACAAAGCTTCTTTCCAACATTCCTCCGTTTCGGACAATTGTTTTTACTGATGGGATATTGGTTCGTTCGACGGACAATTGCAGTGAAGGAAGCCCGGCTTCTTTAGCAATCAGCAGAATCTGTGCAAGGATCTTTGTCGCGTATCCCTTTTTTCGCTCACTGGGACGGACGCTATATCCGCAATGCCCGAAATCCACCAGAAACCCTTTTAGTTCATGCCGGAAATCGACAATCCCGATGATTTCCCCGGCTTCGTTCACAGCGAAAAAGGTATCTGTCAGGACCCAGTCCGGGTCTACTGTTTCCGGATTTGAATTTTTCCGGATATTATGAAGCCATTCATCATAACTGTCGATCGAGTCCAGCATTTCACTTCCATTGATGATCGTTTCTCCATGATCAAGGAATTCCTGCTTGAATGCTGAGGCTCTTTCCATATGTTCCTGTGACGGCTTAATGAGACGGAT
Source organism: Clostridia bacterium (assembly GCA_045640475.1). Classification (GTDB taxonomy): domain Bacteria; phylum Bacillota; class Clostridia; order Christensenellales; family Aristaeellaceae; genus Aristaeella. The sequence goes on along the minus strand of JAZUFB010000128.1, from coordinate 14,042 downwards.
GCTCATATTTCTTCCTCCTGTTCGATCTGTGATACTCTTCGAATATGTTTCTCTTCATTTGAAAACGGCGTACTGAGAAAAACGTTTACGATATCCAGTGCAACGTTTTCTCCGATAATACTTGCTCCCAGAGCAAGAACATTCGCATCATTATGCGACCTTGTCAGATATGCCATGGTGGTGTCGGTACATAGCGCAGCCCGTATCCCGTGTACTTTGTTGGCAACTATGGATATTCCAATTCCTGTTGTACATAGGACGATCCCTTTGTCTGCATGACCGCATGTGACGGCATAGGCGACTGAACGCCCATATCGCGGATAATCACAGCTTTCAGGGCCATAACAACCGACATCATTGACCTCATGCCCTTGCTCAATCAGATGATCAATGATCGTCCTCTTCATAGTATATCCACCGTGATCGGATCCGATTGCAATTCTCATATTCTGGTCTCCTGATTTATTGTGACTGATGTCTGACTCATACCAACCTACCGTTATCATATTGGATGAGTTTTTACGTTTATGTCGATTGGTTCAGTAATGAAACGAGTTCTGTTATAGCCATTGGTGTCTCAGCCTGTATATATTCCGACATACGCTTTGACGGTTGGGAAGTACCTTCTTTCAAATACCATACAGACTGGACTGGATGCATCCCGATTGTTTTTGCAGCTTCAAGCTCATTGCTTCCGCCATCGCCAATATATATGCATTCATCTGCATTTAGCCCCAGTCTGTCAAGACACATCCTGAATATTGCCTGGTCAGGTTTTTTTACACCTATGTCATAGGAGAGACAGACAGTATTGAAATATGGATAGAGAATGCTTTCTTTGATGACCATTGCTTCTTCGGAATGGCAATTACTAATGAGAGCTATCTTCAGGCCTTGCTTTTTCAATTCCTCCATCATCGGAATGATTTCAGAATGCATATGTATGAACGCTTCTTTTTTATATGCAATACGTTTTCCCATTATTTTTCTGATCATCTCTTTGCTGTAGCAGTTATTTGCCTTTAGTATTTGGGCTACAACGTCATCTACCGTGACTCTTCCGAGCGTCCTGTCATCTTCAGTTGTTCTCCACGCTGATATGAAAACGTCTTCCGGTATACCGGCATCCGCAGCCATTTGAGCACTGAAATATGCAGGACTACTGAATAACGTGATAAGCGTTTCATACATGTCAAATATTGCCGCCTTAATCATACCGATTCTGTTCCTCCTGATTTCCGGTAAGGATGGAAATGATATTGTTTCTGTAATGCAGGGCATATCTGTCATCGATGCTCACCACACGCGACCACATTCTGAGCCCCTGATAGTAATACAGAATCATTTCCGATACGGATTCGGGATCTACATCCATGAATTCGCCTGTTCCGATTCCGTATTCAATGAGACTTATCCAACGCTTTTTTGCCTTTTCTTCAATAATTGAAAAATCAAAACAGTTATCGCCGGTATTGGCAAATTCATATATTGCAAGACTTAATGAATTTTCGTTGTGGATAATTTCCTCTTCCACAACACTGAGAGTATTCGCAAGTATTTTTCGAGCGCTGTCATGATTTCTGATCTGATCGTCAAATGAATAATGATCCGTAACCAACTCTTTGAAGATTTCGGTTGTAGAAGAATAATGTCTGTACAGCCCGCCACGGCTCAACCCGGTACTTTCGCATATATCAGACATTGACACATCCTTGAAGCCTTTATCTGCGAACAGTTTTTTTGATGCTTCAAGTATAGTCTTTCTGGTTTGTTCACCTTTTGTTATCATTGACAGATCCTCCTGACGCAAAAGCGACATCGTTGTCGCTTTTTGATTATAAAGCATGGGGCAATTTCTGTCAACTGATTCACTATATGCATGAAAATAACAAACATTTCGCAAACCAGAAAGTCAACAAGTTGAAAAAAACATGGTTTCCCCTGTAAGGCATTCCGAAAGATAATTCCATTCAGTCTCCGGAATATGCTCTTCTCCGCTTGCATAATGCATCAGAGGCAGGTAAGCATCCGTGAGAAGCAAGGACCTTTGGATAAACAAAAAGAAAATGCCATGGTAGAGTTTCTTGCCACACCATGGCAATGGTTGTTTTCACGCTGATGATTTTTTTGATTCCTGTGCTATTTTTTCCATCCAGTTGTCAAATCCGGGAACAGTCGAAACCCAAATGACATACAGCATGCTTTTCCAAGGTCAAACATTTTCTGTCAGACGTTTCAGACCTTTATCCGCTCTTTCCAATTTGTCCTGAAGAAGGTACCGGTGGTAGTCAGTCTCATGATATTGCTCTATAGATTCCTTCACGGTACGATACATTTCCTCCGCCTCATCAAAGCGCTGAAAATGCACCAGAGTGTCTGCAATCAGCAAAGTGGTCTCCAGGGTTTCAAAACCACCCTCTTCAAACGAGTAATTCGCCTGTACATGGAAAATCGCCTCCCGGAAATATTCCAAAGCTTCTTCCGGGTTGTTTTGTTTTACAGCCAGTTTGCCGAGGGCGACCAGCGTTTTATTCATATTGAGCAGCATATGCTTGTTCAGTTCACGGTCACATAACTGCCGATAAACGCCGAGCCCTTTCAAGTATTCTTCCTGCGCAGCAGCGATTTCGTTCCTGCTTTCTGCCTCGTATCCAAGTATATGATGCAAACTTGCGACACTTTCCAACGCGGAATAGGAATCGGTATCCTGTGCGATACTATTAGCTTCCTTCAATGCCGAACCGAAAAAGAGGACAGCTTCCCCACTTTTCCCGACAGACGCGGCAATGATGCCTTGGTTCTGCAAAACCGTGACGAATTTCAAGCGGTTTTCAGGCTGCATTGATTTGATAGAGTAGGCGCTGAGAAGTTCTTGCATCTCAGTGAGGCAGGAGGAGGCGTTCTCATATGATCTTTTATTGACATAGAACCTTGCTAACAAATTCAATGCGGTGCTCAGGGCCCAGGCCGTGCGTGATGTCGGATCTTTGCTCATCGCTTTTCTTCGAAGAACAATCAAACGTTCAAGTTTCTCTTCCTGACGATTTGGGCTATTTTTCCATGTAATCAGGATATTCGTTTCGAGACCTTCTGCTAATGCGGCTTCCGTTTTAGGAGAAGGCATCTCAGCATATAGCTTTTCTGCTCGTACCAATGCAGTATCGGACCAGACTTCAGCATCGTGAAGATCTCTGTTCCCGTCAGCTGCCTTCGCACTTCCCGTATATAGCCTGATCTCTGAAAGACGGCCCGCAAGACTTTCCGGCATGAAAACGTCATGCAGCAGTTCCCTTAAAAATTCTGTTGCTTCTTTATCAGCGCCCGCCAGGTGCAAAAGTCTGGCATATGCCAGTGCGGCGGATACGGCGTCATCATAAAGCTGCTCGTCCAGCGTAACTTTAGCCTTTTTTACGATTATCCTTGAAAGTTTTTTCTGCCATTCAGCCGCGGTACGATAATCTCTCTCGACACCGAAGCCGGTTTCGTACATATGTGAAAGTTTCTGCATTGCCTCCGGAAGTTCGGCATCTGCAGCCTTGGTGATCAGTTCCACTCCTTTGCGATGATCAGTTTCCACATCCACACCTTCTAAATAGGCAAGGCCGATGAAGAAAAGGTGCTCAGGGAAATCCGAAGAACCGGTCAATGAAATAGTGCGGATGTGTTGCCTGAGCCTTGTTTCCAATGCTTTTTCGTCATACGGATCCGCACAGGCTGGAAGCCCGTGATATTCCTGCTCCAGTTGCTTTCGGTTCGTAGGGACAACCTCAAGTGGAAGAATCGGTTTTTGCGTCGAGCACGCCAAAGGATATTCAATACGGCGGATAAAATTATCTTCGTTGACAAGGTTGGGAGTTACAGTGAGTGCAAAAAGATTACACTTATTCAATGCATCTTTTATGGCATGGTTAAAATCCTCGCCCGGCGTCAGATACTCATCGTACCAGATGGCGATATCACGACAAAAAGGATAGCGATGGATAAGGCGCATCAGTTCCTGCGCATATTTACGATCTTTTTTTCTGTAGCTCAAGAATACATAAGCGTCGAAAGCACTGCGAATTTTTTCCGCTGTGTGGGCATCAATCAATGTGGCAGAGAGATACTTTTTGAGTTTCTCCGCATACGGAATGGAGGTGGGATCTTCATAGCAGCGATTCAGATACTGCAAATCGCCAAAGTAGCGCGCATAAAGAACCTCGCTGCATGGTTCTGCCAATAGAGGCAATACCGGAACACGCTGCTTTTTCGATTCTTCAAGGAGTGGAACAGGCCAGTCATCCGCTATAGCAAAGAATCTTGGTGTGAGCAGACAAACCACAAGCTGGAACCACTCGGGAAGCTCAGTAATCTCATCCGGACTGAGAACGGCTGAATCAGACACGGTCCATATAGAACAGTCCACCGAGCCGAAAAACTCGGCGGCTATCTCATCCCCATATATGGCTTCGTCCTCAAAGCTACAGACAAGTAGGACCTTTGGCTTCCCGTGCATCAGACTGCCATTGTAAGTCCTCATTTTTAGTTTTTCCATTACGTCCGCCATATATTAGCCTCGTTCTGCATCAGTCATCGTCTTCTGCGATGTAGTGGTCGATATACTCAATTTCATCCATATAAGGATAGCCTTCGGGGAAAAAGGGACCTGCACTCTTTTGTTCCCGTTTATTCGTTTCTGCCGCAGCGACGTTCAGAATGAACCGTTCGGAAGATGTTTTCAGCAGTTCGCCCGTGATCTGGAATTTTGAGAACCCGCTGCCGGACGACAAGCTGTCCAATGTTTCGGAAAGGAGAGGGAGAAACGCATCTTCCTCCTCAAGAAGGCGCATGAGAAACATGGCCAATTCTGCCTGATCCATAGATGGCGTAGTCGGTGGAATCAATTCTTCCATAAGCGATGGTCGGATCGCATAAAGAAGACCGCCGACATCGGAAGGCTTCTCGTCTCCGGTTTCCAGAATGGTTTTTTCCGCTTCTTTAAGAAGAGATTCGCGAAGGAGCATTTGTAGCTTCACATAGTGCGTGCTGGACTGATCAAGATCCGGAAGAACGGATTTTAGGGTTTCTTCCGCCGTTTCCCTGATGACTGCACTCCATTTTAGAGCAGCTGCTCTATTATTCTCGTTCATGATTGTCCTCCAGTCGGGTAGCGTTTTTCTGACATCCGTAACCTTATGTGAAGCAGCTATTTTTCTTGTTCAGACGGAGCAGACCGAGTATGTCCCCCGCGATTCGATCGAATCGAGCGCTGTCCTCCATTGAGGCATGCTTCGATAACACGTTCATAATCGAGATACTTGCCTTCCAAGAGATACAGAATTATTTTTCAGTGCGAATAACCTGCTTTTTGAAATGTGTTCCTGATCACATAGTCAATTCCTTCACAAAGAACAAGAAATCGTCATATAAACAGCAATATTCCAAGAGTTATTATGAATGAGACGTAGCGTTGACTTTGCGCGGGCGCATTCATTCTGCGAGGGGAAAGATCAGCAGAGTTCTGAATACGTTCACACGTCAAACGACGGTGGATTTTCCCTGCAGTAAGAAACCCAATTCCCATTTTCGATGATCTCCTCCCGGGCTAAGGCAATGAACAGTTCCTTTCTTTCGGACGGATGGTTTTCAAACTGTTCCGCCGCTTCCCTATACAGACGAGCCATCTTTTCGTGATCCTCGGTTTTTCTGTCAAGCGACAGCCGGCCGTAGTAATCAGCGAGGAATACCGTTACGGAAGATATAATGCCAAGCAGGAGCTTGAAAAAACTGCGAAGAGTGAAGTCCTGCCCGGTATGCTGAAGAAGAAAACCGGGAGCGTCGGCAGAAATCAGCGGCATATCCATGAGAGATCCGCCAAACAATTCAAACATCAGAAGGACGAAGGTCAGCAATACGGAAACGATCAGCATGCTTTGAGCAATCTTTTCATTGATATGCTTCTTTTTCCCGTCCCTTTTTCCCGCCTTTTCATGATAGGCAAGCTGGCTGTCGATCCAGCAGTGCCTGACAATATTCTCATCCACGGCATTACAGCCGACCGCATCCGCTGTCAACACGTCCATAGCGGTCCTGATCCATGCGGATTCCTGCTTCTGTGTCCAGGTCAACAGGCAGCCAACATTCGCCTCCGCGTTGACTGAGGTCAAATAGGTTTGTATCCGTGCCGTTTCCGCCAGCAATCTGTAATTCAAATATTTCCCGTGAGCGTCCTGCTTTTTGACGAACAGAAAAGAAAGAAAATAAATCAGAAGCAGTGATCCATATCCGAACAGGAACAGATTGGATTCGCCTGTATCATACAACAAAAAGAACAGGACCAGCAGCACCCCTGTTATGGCAAAGCCGCGCATCGTGTACAGATAGCGTTTCTGAAAGAAAAGCGAAAGACCGTCCGCCTCTGCGTAGAGTTCTGAAAGGCGTTTCAGTCTTGTGTTTACCAGACACTCTTCCGGCAACAGTGGCTCCTGCGCGTTTTCAAGTGTAAAAGTGGCTGCATTGCGATTATACGCATCTGTTTCAGTCAGAATATCATGGATTTGTCCCGATTCCTTTTCCCAAAGCCGGATGCTTATTTCCGGGTTCGCCGTATTCTTTACGCGCGGCGTGACGATCTGCAATACCGCGCCAGCGTCAGCATTCAATGGCATTGCGGCTATGCGGCAGCCATTCAGCTTGAAGGTAGCGATCTCCGCAGTACCGCAGCCATCGGGTTTTGCCGCTGAACCGTCCCAAAGGGCAAGCAGTACATGACAATGTGACGCCACATACAGTCCTGCCTGCCGATAGCGGAAGTCACGGTCAGGACGTGCCGGTTCCATATCGGGCACGATAAAAACGCTTTCCGCCGATGAAAGAAGGCGTTCAAATACCCGAAGTTCCGCTTCATCAAAATCCTTACGGTATTCTTTGATTGGCAGCGGCAGCGGACAGACAAGATGAAAACCCAGCGAAAGCGCTTCCTCCGCGCAGAGTGTATCCGCGCCGGAAGCAAGGGAATTGAGCATGACAAAATCCGAATGGGGATATTCGGTTTTTATTTTTTCAAGCTCAGAGTGAACAGCCCAACGCAGGTTCGGTATGTCCTGCTGTCGTAAGTCCCGGTGTCCTGTCACACCGATAACAATAGGAATTTTCATGATGAACGCCTCCGAATGATCTTCGGCAACAAGATAAGTGATCACCGAATGGAATCGATCATTGTATCAAGGGAATCAAACAGTTTGCCCACAATCGCGGATCCGTCTTTCAGCAGCAGTACTGCCGCTGAACCGTCCTGCGAAAAACCGAAATTTTCGATTGCCGTGTTTCCTGCTTCCATACGGAACAGCAGCGCACCGGTCTCGACGGAATAGATGTAGGCGTAGTTCCTGTTATCAGTATTCCCGATCGATATCAGCATCAGCTTCGTGCCGTCCGGTGAAAATTCAACACCGGAGGCATATCCTGCACAAGGCAGCACATGACGGATCGTCCCGGCAGCGCAGTCAAACAGCACCGCACTGCGGCCGAAACCGCCTGCCGAAGCCAGCATATCTCCATGGAACACGGCGTCGGTGATGGCAAAATAACAGTGTTCGCCATACGCGGTGAAGGCCGTATTTTGCTCTGATTCAAAAGAAAAGATCTCCATAAAGCCGTCCGGATGCGCGTTCGCGTAGTACCTGCAGTTCTCATCGATATAGGCGCGTGACTGCCTGTTGGCGGACATGACGCCTTCCGTGTACATAGCGGAGGGATAATGCGTCAGTTCGAACATGCGGAATTCGGGCGGATCCGTCCAGCGTTCAACTTTATATAATTCTTCCGGATACATGTCGAGCCGCTCCACGCTTGACGAGGAACCAGCTGCCGCGATCTGAATTTCGCCATTTTCTCCGTTCAGAAGCAGCATGTTTCCGTCATGGGAAAACACCTTGCCTGCCGCACCGGAAACGATATCTCCGTTTACTACATCAATAATGCCGCTGCCGGACGCACGGTAGCTTAAGTATCTGCTGTCCGGCGACAAAATCATTTCTGTCACAATCCCGGCGCTTGTATCGTTTCCCGCTGCCGTCCACAGCACCGTGCCATCCGGAACAGACAAGCAGTGGATACCGCTCGTGTCCGCCACAATCAATCTGTTGCCATCATTTGTGAGCAGGCAACAATCGACGCCTTCGATGTCGGGCGAGTCATAGGATAGGACGTGCTCGCCGGTCTTTGTATCAAAAACGAACACTATATTCCCGCTGTGCGTTGAGAGATATCGGTCATTTTCACTGAGCGAGAGTTCGGAATAGCCTCGGTTGTCATCGATATCCAGCGAAACCGTTTCACCGGTGGACCGGTTGAAAATATAGCCGCCAAGTCCTCCTCCGGCAGAACCGACGGCAATTCTGATGCCGTCATGAAAGGCTTCCACCATATTTCCCCGGTTGAAGGTCATGCCGTCTGTGCTTTTGAGGCAGGAGGATGCTTCATCAGTCAGATAATCCCAACACATGATCTCGCTGTCCAGCACAACGAGGAGTTTATGATTCCCGACAGGAAACACCTTTTGCCCAATCTGCTGAGCTGAGTTTCCGCCGACATGAAATTCTGAAACAGGCGAACCGTCCGCTGTTTTGTAAACAGACACATAGCTGAACCAGGAATCGACCGTACAGAAATATTCGTCTCCGTCCAGAAAATCGACGGAATCAATATTGCCCGTCATAGCCCTGGAAACGGTGTAGCGGATCTTTCCGCTGTCAAGATCGATCAGCGAAACCGAATTGAGATTTGTGATGCCCAACAGCATCGTATCATCATCGGAAAAAACCGGGGAATTGATACTGCGGTTCGCATTGTCGACGGTCAGCACATTCTCAAAAAGCCCTGCATACAAAGCAGACTCCATAGCGCTTTTCATTTCATGGTCATTTACTTCGCCGAGATGCTCCCGGAGCTGCACCGCTGAAAGAAGATGTTTTCTTGCCAGCAGCTTGCTGCCATCCACGGATTCCGCGTTGGATTTTTCGATCAGCATCAGCATTTCATTATTCCATGCCGAGTTGCGTTCTTTCTCGATGCGCCTGTTCTGTACCGTGGCATATACCCCAAACGCCGAAACAAGCGCCAAAGCCGATGCAGTCACGCCTAATACGATTTTCTGCTGCCTTGCTTTTGCCCGTTGACGTAGTGCGTCATAGTTCAGACCAATCATCGGTGCAAGCAAACGTAGCTTTTCAGATCGCAGCTTTTTATAAGATGCGGATAGGTTTATTCCGCGAACATCGGCGGCGAGGGGCTCAATTTCCTCTGTCTTTCCGTCCTTTTCAAGCGCACGGAGCTGGGGCGGAAAACTGTTACCCGGTTCTCCATCCACCAGGATCGTCAGAATACGGTCGCGTTTCCCAAGCTCAATGAATTTATCGATCTCACGCATGCACCATTTGGATTCCAGCAGACGTGTTGAGCAGACCACAATCAGCCATTCACTGTTTTGAAGTGCAGCATCAATATCAGCGCCCAAATCCACAGAAAGAGGCAGTTCCTCCTGATCGCGGAACACACGACCCATCTTTTTAATACCGTCTGACTTCTGAATGGATGCGGGAATATGAAAGTGCTCGATCAGTCCATGCAGCTTTTTCGCGATATCCATATCCGGATGAACATGCCTGTACGATATGAATGCCTTATATTGGTATGCTTCCATGCCCGCACCTCCAGTTGTTGTTTTTCTTTTCCATCTACACGAGGTTGAACAAAGTTATCATTTCATTATTACCAGATCATTCTGGTTTGTACCTTTGGCTCTTTCGCCTTGATCGATGCAAGGTCAAGATCCTCTCCAATGAAACGGATGGGAATGTTGGAGTTGGAAAAATCCGTCAGATCATTATAAGTCAAGCTGTTGCGGTAACAATATATAGTTGCAAGCGGACACGTGAAAACGGGGGAGCCTGAACCAAATTCAACATTCCTGCCTTCATTGAATACTTTTGCTGAATCAAGATGGGCGTAACTGACAAATACATACGGTTCTTTCCCGCGATACGCAGGATAAGGCATGCGCCCCACACCCGGAACCAGCCGGGTCTGCACTTCTTCATGATTGTCTGCTTTCGGTTTCTGCCGCAGTTTATCGAACCATCCCATCTAAGGCACCCCTTTTGTCTCCCATGCATTCTGCGAGTTACTTCATCCGATAGATTGTCAGCCCGTCGTATTCCCGGATCAGCTCCAGCATCTTGTTCATGGCCTTGGTGTCTCTATCGCGAACTTCATCTGAAAGGTCAGAAAATGCTCTCATGTCATTGTGCATTCTGGTGCGTTCACGCATGACCTTGTCATCTTTTTTTGAACCATCCTCCTGCACGATCCTTTTCTCATAAGCGGTTCCGCAGTACCAGCCCATGGATGCCTTTTCGGCGCACCAGCGGATATGCTCCGCTTCGGAAATTTTATCAATATCCTTTTCGTGTCCGGGTTCTTTCGTCAGTGTGTCAAAGCTGTAAACAGGCGCGTAGTCCACCGCACGATCCGTATAGAAGCAGTCGATCGTTTCCAGCTGTTCACCGAACTTTTTAGCCTGCGCGATATTGGAAAGCTTGTATTCCAGAGACAGCTCCTCTTCGAACGCCTTTTTCATTTCATCCGCGGTACTGATATTCGAGTACCGCCCGTTCAGGGATAGCGCGAACCGGTAGAAATTCAGGTAATTGCTGTCGGAAAGAAACAACCCGGTCTTTTTCTGCTTGTCTTCCAACTGCACGGTGATGATATGGCTCGTGTCGGGCTTTTTGACGTCCGGTTCAAAAGCCGGTACCACGTCCTTTACGCGGACGATCTCATCGATGTCATCGACGAATTTGCTGCGGTTTTCTCGTACGGCACCAGATTTTTTCGTATATCCTTTATCCAGCATGTCTTTATAGGCTTTGGCGGCGTAAACTTTTTCCTCATAGGCCTTATCATAATAATAGGTCCATTTCAGGGAACCGCTCATGAATTCCATATCAAAATCAAAAGCGTAGATCCCGCTGCGGCTGTTCTGCCCATATGAAGCTCTGTCCCAGCACTGCAACTCGTCACACAGCATGAGCAGATAGGAAAGCGGCTGCCCGTCGGTCATACGAAGCGGCTCCCTGGTGTGCAGGAAAGAACGCATGGTGAATTTGAACAGACTGTTATGCAGAATAATGGAGCAGAAGGCATCCATCACCGGTCCCGGCAGCTTGTCATACGTGTCAATTTCCCTGTTCCGGTTCAGATAGGTCTTCGCCAGAATCATCCCGCTGAAATAGGCGTGGTCCATATACAGATAGTCTTTTTCTTTCGGGTTCTCATGAATTGCCCGATCTTTTAATACCTTTTTCAGCGCGTGTTCCGCGTAATATGGCTCCGCTTCCGTGCGCGTAAGATATGTTTCCTTCAGCCGTTCGATAATGGCGTGGGCATACAGTTCGTCCAGATCACCCAGCCGGGATACGGTGAATTCATCCATGTTTCTGTAGGACACATAGGGCGCGAAGCCGTAATCATCGTTATTGTTTTTGTCCAACCTGAACACATAGGCTTTCATCTGCTGATGCGCGATCTCAAAGGGGTAACCGATATCGTGGAACAGCGATGTGAGCCCCCAGTATTCAAGGAAATGACACGCGGCTTCAGTGTCATCCGTCAATCCGTATTTTTTCCTGTATTCTGCCTTAAACGCGGGATGATTCCGGTAAATGGCAAGGCCGATCAGGAAAACGTAAACACTGTGGGAATAATGATCGCGATGCTTCATCAGAAGCGAGCTGGCATTCGTTTCATGCTCGCTCAGCAACTCCAGTAGCAGCCCGATGGTATCATAGCCGGTTCCGAACGGCTTGAATATTTCGCAGTAGCAATAGTAAATATCAAACGCGTCCTCCCGCGAGCCGGAAGCGAGGAAACGCCCGATGGCTTTTTCAAAGCTCAGCCGGTCAAGGTCGCGCTCCATATTATACGGGATCTGATTTTTTCCGACACTCTTCCCGTCAGAGTCGGAAAGCGAGGCACGTTCAGGCGTGCTTGTATCAAAGCGAAGATCCTTGCAATCGTCCCGAATAAACAGAAGCGCTTCTTTTCCGTAATTGCGGTTCGTTTCCGGTAATTCCGGAATGTGTACAGTATCGTTAATGCCATAGTCTTCAAGATTCTTTTTTCGCATTTCCTCCAAAGCACGGTAGCTCATCGAAATCCTCCTTTGATTTCAAATTGTTCTATTACCATCTGTTAACAGTTTCTTGCCGAATGGTCTTCGATAACTATCTTTCTATTTTGTTGATGTATATTTAGTTTGACAGAAATTGCTGCTACTTATTTGACTTGGCACGAAGCCACTCTTGCTCAACATTTCCAAATTCCAGATTGTGCTGTGAACAGAATTCATTAATAGATTTCATCGCGGACAGATTGGGACAGATTCTGTTCATTTCCCAGCGGTTAACGGTAGAGAGTGCTACATGCAATTCCTTTGCAAATGCTTCCTGTGAATAGAATGATTTCTGACGGACGATTCTTATTTCTTCTCCCAGAGACAAGTTAGGCACCTTCTTTGCAACACTTTTTCATCATAGTAGCATTTCATTGTCAACACGTCAATCTGAAATCAAGTATATGAAAGCGATTCTTCTTGGCAAGCAATCATTATAATGATTGCAAAACTGCTTGTTGGTGGCATGCCCCCAATCCCCTAGAACACGAAGCAAGCTTCGTGGCTGTAGTTGACTCATGAGTGAAATATTGACCTCCACCGGAAAGTCGATTCACATAGAATTGATGTTACCGGTTGGAGGTCTTTCTTTCATCGATCCTTTGCTATTATCCTATTGAATTGTGATAGCATTCATGCTATCATATAACTGTAGATCATTTGCGAGGTAAAGCAATGTTTACGATTGATTTTTATGAGACTGCCAATGGTCAATCTGATGTACGTGACTTCATGGAAGAACTTCGTCAGAAACGTGAATCCAATAAGGATGCACGTATTCAATTCAAACAAATCACTATGTACATCGAATTGCTTGCGCAGAACGGCACTCAGCTTCCTGATAACATCACAAAACATATTGATGACGGCATTTGGGAACTGCGCCCAGGAAATAATCGAGTGTTTTACTTCTACTTTCAGGACGATTGTTTTGTTCTTCTGCATCATTTCCGAAAGATATCACAGAAAACACCGCAGCGAGAGATCGAGCGGCGAAGGCAGAACGCGCTGACTATCTGAACAGAAAGGGAAAAAAATAATGAGTACCTGGAACGAATATAAGGATTACGTACACGAAGTCGATCCGGACGCGGCGAAGGACATGGATGAAGCCGCCGAGGTTGCTTCCATTGTCTCCGCGATGGTAAAGCAGCGGAATGCGCTGGGGCTCAGCCAGCGGGATTTGGCAGCCATGTGTGGAATACCGCAATCCTCTGTGGCAAGGATCGAGTCCTATAAGTGTACGCCGAATCTCGAAACATTACTGAAGATTTTCAATCGTCTTGGGCTGAAATTCTCTGTTACCGCATCTGACTGATTGTATTTGCAACCGGTCATTGCTGCTGGTTCATGGTAACATTGCAGCGTTTCTTTTCTGTTAGAACACACTGTCTTTCAATCACCTTTTTCGTTGTGTTAGAAAAAGGTGATTTTTCTTAGAATTTTTCTAATAGACACTTTACTTTTTTGAGTTTGTATTGCAAAAATTCTGATACTACAGCAATAAACTACCAACAGACAAAAAATGTAATAAAAAGTGCCCCCGGCGCGATTCGAACACGCGGCTTTCTGTTTAGGAGAAAGAGATGTGGCTGTTCCGACGTGATCCTTCGAGTTCCTTCATGACCTTCTAAGGCTTGATTTTACTGGATTTCTAAAAATTCTCTGCACCTCGTTAACCTTTCAAAACCTGTCAAAAGCCAGCTAATACCGATGCATTCTTAGCTGCGTATTAGCTACAGCTAAGAATGGCGGTGGACTGTATTCTCAATGTGGACCTTTCTTAGCTGAAAAACGGATAACACGAGATAACTTGGCAAGCTCAAACAAG
>JAZUFB010000127.1:0-15615 GCA_045640475.1 Clostridia bacterium | reverse complement strand
AGGATGCGCGCCGGTGTCCTCACGGGACGCGGAAGGCACATGGATGTATTTGCGGAAGAGGTCGATTACAAGAGACATACTCACACCTCACTTTGTTTGATGGGGATATTATACAGGCAAAGATGGGGAAATGCAAGAGGGAAAGCTGCCGAGCAAATTTCAACGGAAGCGCGAAACGAACAAGTCAAAGCATTTTTCAGCGCAAGGCGAAGTGTCATAAGCAAGTAAACGAAACAATACTTCGGCTGACGCAGGAATTGACTTTACGCACGGGGATACAAGAATATCTTGCATCCCCGTGCGTTTATATGTATTTTTGAAGTCGTCGTTACATTGCACATTTCGTGATAATTGAGACGTTTTTGTTGTATGCAATTTATGTTTTACCAACAATCATTGGTATAAGCGCCTCATACAATCTGCAAGCATAAATCTGAAAACCCAGTTCATTAGGATGCACAATATGATCATAGTACAGTTCTGTTACTTCAGGCATCAGTGTTAGCCCATTTATTACCATCGTATCTGCATTTTCACCTGCGATGGCTGCAAGCACGTCATAAGTATCGCTAAACGGAAAGTCCATCACATGTGGCTTATACCTTTGAGGTTTTCTTGTTCAGCAAATCATATGATCAATGTTCATAATGCCTCCGTGGTTTATCCTCATTAATATACCATAACTGTCTCTATCTGAAATAATACACTTAATAGCGCACTGTTTCAAGTCCATAAGCAGAACTTTCATCATTTATATTTGATGACAAGCACGGCCATCTCCGCTACGCTACCGAAAGGGCGGCGAGATCACCGCCGCCCTTTCAGCGAAATTTGAGCAAAACACTCAGTATCTACATCGAGTCACCTGAGACTTCCGCTATGTCCTGTTTCGTCCGGTATCTTCTTAGCGGAAACAGGTTTTCATCGTGCGTTAATGAATATTCCGGATTTCATCCCATTAGCTTTAGTTTTCCGCAATATTCTGCACATTCAAGCCATTAATCTCATGTAGATTCAGCCCTCGTATCCTTGCCTCAGCGGCATCGCCTTCCCGGTACACCGCCACATTTTCAAGTATCAAGCCATCGATATACGCTGCGGAGAAATAAGCGGGTTCACGGATAAAGCGTGTATCGCGTTCATCCTGTCCTAACGGCAGTACACGATGTCCGCCGACTTGCTTGCGACGGAAGGAAAAATCCACTGCCTGCGACGCACGGACCGTTATATTTCGAAGTGTAATGTTCTCCAGATGCGACTCCGGCATGCCCTGCAAAAGAGAACCGCTGGAACTGATGATCTGAATGTTATCAAATATGATATCTCGCACCTTGCCCGTATTCGGTTGTTCGGGGTCGCGCTTCTCAATGTCGATATAGAGCGGGATCACCGGTTTAATTCCTTCACGTTCGCTCAGGCATTCGATCGTCATACCGGAAAACGTGATTCGCTCCGCAACAGAACCATCCTTCATGTAGATGCCAAGTCCGATACAGCTGTTTTTGATCGTACAGTTACTGAAATGCAAATCACGGAAGCCGCCGACCGATGCAGTTCCGATCTTCACTGCCGTGGTGGGAGTTTCCATAACACAGTTAGTCACAACGAGATTTTCCATGAGATAACCCGGCACCGAGGACTTGGGACAAATACAGTCGTCTCCCGTGCGGATCAGGCAATCCGAAATGATAACATTTTTGCACGAATCAGGATCAATGCCATCTGAGTTCAAATGATACGGATTGTTGAGCAGCCGAATGCCGCGGATAAACACATCTTCGCACAAGATCGTGTGGATCGCCCAGGAATCGCTTTCCAGAACGGTGATGTTTTCAATACGGAGATTTTTGCAGCCCTTCATCACAATCATTCGCGTACGGAAGCGGTTGCCGATATCGACACCCCACCATACACCCAACGTATCTTGTCCGTTTCCTTTCAGCGTTCCGTTTCCATCGATGACGATGTTCTCCGCATTCTCCGCGTACAGCAAAATGCCATCCTTCCAGCCATCATGAAGCTCGAAATCCGCCCGTTCGGCGCTCACTTGCAGCGTCGCGCCCATCTCCAGATGCAAGTTCACATTGCTTTTCATCACAAGCCCGCCGCACAAATAGTAACCCTTTGGAACGCATACGGTTCCGCCACCGTTTTGACTGCACGCGTCAATTGCATTTTGAATCGCTTCTGTACAGGGGGCTTTTCCATCCGTCCCGGCTCCATAATCAAGAATCGAATATACCATACAGCAACCACCTTTCTGAGTCCGTTATTCCACACCGGCACGCGCGGCTTCGGCGCATAGGATCAGGAAGGTTCCAACGCCATGCAGATCATTTGAACGAACGGGACGTTCGCAGTAATGACGGTATCCGCCAACATTCGTGCCCACGCAAACGTTTCCGACCTGAATTTCTCCATCTTCCCAAACGATTGAACGCATTACGGCGTCATAGGCCTTCTTTGCCGGAACCAGATAGGACGCATCCAGATAACCCAGTCTCACCGCCTTGAACAGTGCAGCGGCAAACAGACACGAGCAAGAGTTTTCCAGCCAGTTCCCTTCCTTCCCTCCCTTGTCCACTACCTGATACCAACGACCATCCTCTGATTGATATTTGCAAACACTGATTAGCAGATCAGTCAACATTTGCACTGCCTCATCACGTCCCTCAAATCCGTTTTCAATGAAATCCAGTGCATTCAGCATACCAACCGGAACCCAGCCGATGGAGCGCCCCCAGAACTCAGGCGACCGTCCGGTTTCCGGATCTGCCCACTCCGCCTGACGGGTTCCGTCCCACGCATGATACATGAGACCGGTTTTCTCGTCCCTGTGATGTTCCTTCATCAGGCGCATCTGTTTGAGTACAGTCTTTTTCAACTCGGGAACGCCGAACGTATCGGCATACTGCGCGCAGAACGGACCCGCCATATAAATTCCATCCAACCACATCTGCCCTGGTAGTGTGACCTTGTGCCAGAAGCCGCCTTCGTCCGTCCGCTTGATATCCTTTACCTCAGCATACACGCTCTCCAAGCCCTTCCTATAGCGTTCGTCCCCTGTTTGTTTCCAAAGCGGGAACAGCAGGATTCCGGGCATGATATCATCAAGATTGCTATACACACATTCGATGATCTGCCCATCCGCATCGATTACGGAGTCCATCCAATCCTTGATATATTGAAGATAATCGTCCCGTTCACACATCATTGCGGCATCATACATGCCGGACAGAAAGACACCCTGGTGATAATAGAAGTGTCCCTTCGGCGGAAGGTCCTGAGGTGCAAATCTGCGCATCATGCCATCACAGGCAGCCTGCGCGTATTCCATCGGCGTCATTACATTTCCCCCTTTTCCAATCTTATACGAAAAAGTCGAATACTCTTCCGTCTGTCAAACGTAATTTTCCGCTCCCGTACTCGGAGCATACAAACTCATTCTCGATCAGCGGCATATCTCCGCGTGCTATCTTTTCTTCCTCGCACGTGCACACATCATGATATGAGAGCTTGAAAAGTCCTTGAGACGGTGACTGATATTCGATATCGGCGCCCGAAGAACGCATCGGAGCTTCCGAAACACGAGACACGAAATCATTAAACGAAGCATATGAGTCAACGTCGCCAAGTTCAAATAACCACGCTACCGTTTTTTTCATACACAAAAGTTCACGCTGCTTATAGCTTCCGCCATCTGTTACGGAATAAGGTTCCGAGCAGTATATTCCAATGAACGCACCGCCTTTACACGCAAACATCCAGTTTCCAGACATACGCGTCTCATCCATATCATCCAGCGGAATATAACAGTGCGTGTATCCAGCCACAGTTTGAATATCAAACAGATACCCCATGACATTCCGTTTGGTCACAGTTTTGGGGATTACATACTGACCTCCAAAATAGGACGGGCGTGTATTCGGCGAACGATTACCGAAGCACGTCACGAACACGGGAATTTCACCTTCCAGAAGCACCTGCCCCGCGTTCACCTGAGCGCCATGCTCGCCGGCCTTGGATTCCACCAGTCCCGAAACCATATAATGTGCGGTTCGATAGGTAGAACAACACACACCCTGCTGACCGCTTCCACGGAAAAGGCCCATTCTGGATACCGTGTTCAGTGTATCTCGCTTTTGCATCATAACAGCAACTCGATCTGGTTCAAAGCGGCTGGTGCACAACGCAACCGATCCGATCGACATACTGTCCGTAAGACGCTTCGGCTCTCCGAACAGCACCCAATTAAGACGGCTCATCGCTTCCGTTTCAGGATGCATGAGTGCGGTTTCATAGCATCTTCCGTGTGTAGTCGCCATGATTCCATGTGAACTGTTGGAAGCAATGAACAGCATGATTTCGTCCAGAAGCTGCTTTGCGAGTTGGCGAAGCAATCCATTTTCCTCGCCAAAGTCCCAGATCGTCAAAAGTGCCAGCACATCTTCCTCGTAATATGTGTTGGAATGCCATTCTGTGAAGCCGTAAACTCCCTTTTCCCGAATCCAATGCTCTGCATTAATGCGTCCCTTGAGCGCGTGGAACAGTCCGTTCTGACCGCTGTTTGTGAAAATGTCCGTCGGAAAAAGCATTCCGGCAACGTATTCCGCACTGTAGAACAGCATCTCATGGTTTTCAGAGCGCGTGAACATCAGTGATTTCCCCGGTTCATCCACCCAGTACTTGAAATTCAGTATGCAATTGCGTATCTTTTCCCGCGTCTGTGCTGTCACCTCAGGACGTGAGGCATATTTCGCGTAAAACCGCAGCACGCCGTGCATAGCAAAATCCGAGCAGTCAAAACGATCGTTGATGTAGTCCAACGTCCTTTCAAGCGCACATGCGTCGAAAAGTTCGGCGTTGCCCGTTGCGAATTTCGCAATTTCACGGAACACATTCACCCGATCAGGAAGCACCCGTTTTGACATGGCAAATCTCTCAAGCAGGAAGCGTTTCCTGCTACCAATATCTGTGTCGGGAACATCTTTCATGAAGCTCAGCTTCTGGAACGAAACCGGTGCGCCCTCCACGCGCACGCCCTGCCATTCGTAAAACATACGCACAGTATACGTTCCGTCGCTCATATCATCTGAACACGGAAGAACAGCCCGCCCGTCTGTATCAACAGGACCATCGGCGACAAGGGTGCTGTCCGGTGCGTACAGCTCATAGCAGAACTGTCCTTCATCCGGCAAATTGTCGTTTGCCAGCGTCTGTTTTTCGCCCTCCGTAATTACGGCTTTCTTCACATAGAAATTGCGAAACGCTGTTTCCGCCCGCTCGCGTACATCCTCCAGAATCCCATCCAGCTGAATCTCCGTCTCGCATGGCTCGTCCAGTATCAATCGAAAAATGTTTTGACAATGCAGATGGACATTCAGCATCACAAGGGCAATTTCATTGTCCCCCGCACTCAGATGCGCAGGAACCTTGCGGTCAAAATCGACTCGTCCGACTGCCTTTTGTTCATCCACCGTTACCCCATTGACAGTCAATCGGTATGCGCCTGTCGCATGGATAATCAGTGTGTATTCCCCTTCTTCTGCAACGCGCAGCGCAGTCCTTGCCAATGTAGAAAGCAGCGTCGCACGCACGCCGAAGCGCACCATAGTAATCTGAGTGTCCGCCTCGTGTGCAAATAGCGGCCGCCACACAAGCTTCCGGCTGAACATGGTACACGGATCGTTTTCCTTGACCTCATTCGATGAGTTCTCAAGACACAAAACTGCTTCTTTCCATTCTGCTTCATACGGTTCAAACGGCACTATATAGTTGTCCGTATACCGTTCGGAAACATCTTTCTCAAACGGTCCCGCATACAGCCAGTTCATCACTGCCTGCCCTTTATCATAAGCCCTGCGCATATTCGTCACCTATCCATTCCATTGATCTTAGAAAAAAGCGGGCCGAGGGACGAATCCTCCAGCCCGCTGCTTACTGCAGTCAGGATATTGATTACTTGAGGTAGTTAAGAGGATTGCCGGCAATGACAACTTCAATCATCTGATCTGCCAGGAAGGCATTGTCCTTGTCGTTGGCATACCAGTTCTGCCACCAATCCATAATCTGATCGCCACCGCCCTGCTCCCAAGCCGCTTTCGCGTCCTCGATGGCCGCTTCGACAGAGTAGGATTCACCGCTCACAACCGCGCGATCAAAGAACGTATTCACATCGATGTTCGCATTGATGAGGGAAAGCTCCTCGGGCAGCTGAGGCATGTGCTCGGAGTGGGTCAGACCGGCATAGCTAAGAGAGTCGTCCAAATACAGCTTGAGAGAATCCTTGTAGATTTCATAGGCTTCCGCCTCGATCTCGTTGGACAAATCGAAGCCGTCAGTGTCGGACTGATACTCTGCCAGAGCATCCTTGCCCTTGAGCATGGCGAAGTCGCCTGCCCAGCTGACTTCATTGGTGAACTTTTCGGTGTTCGTGATGACAGGCATGCCATCGATCATCTCGTAATGTTCACCTTCGATGCCGTAGGTAAACGCCATGGCAAATTCCTTGCTGCACGCAAAGTCAACATACTGCATGACCGCTTCAGGATTGGAACAATTCGCATTCACGAATGCGGTGATCTGAGCGGGGTTCGTGAGAGTGGGCATATAACGGACTCCGTCAAGTTCCGGATACGGTGCCACAGTCAGCTTGCCTTCGGGAACGTTCTTGCGGAATGTGGTGTAATCGCCCAGCGCCCAACTGCGGTTAAGTGTATACAGCCACGGAAGGATACCGGTCTTGCCGTTCAGGAAGCTCTGAAGAGCATTCGCGCCGTTGGTATCACTCATGAATTCGCGATCAATGTAAGAATTATCGTACAGCCACTTCTTGAACTCAAGCTTGCGGGCAATGTCATCCCAACCGTAGCGCATCTCGTCGTCGCCTTCCATGATGACGTCGCCGTAGAGCATCTGGTTGAAGGTTTCATTTGCGCGATAGCTCATCGCCATGGCGTAGGTATCATTCTCACCATTGCCATCCGGGTCATCCTCACAGAACGCGCGGCAGACCTCATAGTAGTCTTCCAGTGTCTGAGGCATCTCAAGTCCGAGGTTATCCAGCCAATCCTGACGAATCAATACGCAACGAGTGACGGCGCTGGCATTGATCTTGCCAAACGCGTATACCTGACCGTCGTTCATGAGACCTGCTGAAAGGATGTTCGGATACTTCTCGGCGATCTCTTGGTAGTTGGTGGAATACTTCTCGATCATTTCGCCGATGGGCATGAGCTGACCCTGCTGATAAAGGGTCGAGCGGATTGAGGGACTATACTCGAACACGAGGTCCGGAGCGGTACCTGAAGCGAAGAGCACGTACAGCTTATCCTGCGGATTGGTGCGGGGAACCGCAACGAATTCAACATCCACGGGGCCGTTTTCGTTGATCCAACGCGTCCAGCGGTTGTTCTCGATGGTTCCTTCAGAAGCAGGTACCTTGCCTCTGTCATAGACAGAGACGGTAATTTTCGCGCGTTCTTCGCCTTCCGCTATTGCGGAGAGGGTCGAGGGTGCTGCGACTGCGCTGATGAGCATGACAAGCGCAATCAGAATGAGTGCGAACCTTTTCATGGGAAAACCTCCTTGCGTATTTTATACTCAGCGGCTTTGCCGCCAAATAACGTCAACCTTTTACGGAACCCAGCATGACACCTTTGACGAAATACCGTTGCAGGAACGGATACACGCACATAATCGGCAGAATCATTATGATGACTCCAGCTGCCTGAACACCCTGCGGTGTAATCGAAGCAATATCTTCCGCCTGAATAAAATCACTCGTCATGATGGTCTGTTCCCGGATCATATTGTTGATGAGTACGGAAAGATTGAATTTCGAAGTGGAGTTGATGTAAATCAAAACATTGTGGAAAGCATTCCAGAATCCGACAGCATAAAAAAGTGCAATCGTTGCAATGCAGGGAAGTGACAGCGGCAAGTAAATCTGTCCCAACAATCTGGCCTCTCCACAGCCGTCAATTCTCGCGGCATCCTCCAACTCATGAGAAATGTTACTGAAGAATGTGCGAACAACCAACATGTTGTAGGTACTCACAAGTCCCGGCAACCACAACGCCCAATAGGTATCAATGATTTTCAAGTTTTTGATTACCAGATACGTAGGAATCGTTCCACCGCCAAAAAGCATTGTGAATACGCACAACATCGTCATGCGATTGCGCATATACATGTAGGGCTTGGAAAGCGGATATGCAGCCAGTATTGTGGTGAGCAGACTCAAAGCCGTACCGATAAGTGTGATTACCACGCTATTACGGAACGAGCGTGCGATTGCGGTGCCTTTGAATACCAAATGGTAGTTGTCCAGCGTGGCCTCCACTGGGTATAATGTGACCCATCCAGACGAAATGGCACGGGAGCTGCTGAATGAAATAGCGATTTCATACACCAACGGCAAAAAGCAGGTCAGGGCGACCAGCGTGACCACGATGTAGTTTACCACATAGAATATTTTTTCGCCACGCGTACTACGCATATGCTTCCCCTCCCTCCGTTTATTTACCACAAACCCTCGCCTGAATCAACAAGCTTGGAAATGCGGTTGGAAACCGTAACCAGTACAAGGCCTACCAGCGAATCGAATAAACCCATAGCAGTTGCCGCGCTGAAGTTCGCACCTTGAATACCGATTCTGTATACATATGTACTGATGACATCCGCCACATTATTTACGACATTGGTCTTAAGTACAAATACCTGATCAAAGCCGACTTCCATGATACTTCCGGTTTGGAGTATGAACAGCGTGATGATCGTACTTCGAATCGACGGAAGCGTGATGTGAATAATCTGCTGCCATTTATTCGCCCCGTCCAGCACCGCTGCTTCATAATAGGTTGGGTCAACCGCTGTCAGCGCAGCGAGGTAAACAATCGTTCCGTATCCCATTCCCTTCCATACACCGGAACCGATAAATATGGCAATCCATGAGCCCTCATGGTACATAAATGCGTAGGGTTCTCCGCGCACGTACTTAATGACGGCATTGACAATGCCTACCTCCTGTGAAAATATAGTGTTCACAATCGTTCCGACAATGACCCAGGAGAAAAAATGAGGAATATAAAGTACGGTCTGAAGCGTCTTTTTATACTTTTCGCAGCGCATTTCATTCAGCAGAAGCGCCAGAATAATCGGAGCTGGGAAACCAAATACGATTCTGAGCAGACTCAAAACAAACGTGTTGCGAATGATGTTCAATGTATTCGGACCGCTGAACAGCGTTTCAAAGTAATACAAGCCCGCCCAGTCACTTCCAAAGATACCCTGTGAGAACTGGTATTTTTTGAATGCGATGAGGAGGCCGCCCATCGGAAGGTATTTGAATATCAGGTAAAACGCAATCACCGGCAAAAACATGGCAAACAAAGGCACATTCTGTTTGAACCGTCTTCTTTGAGATGTTGTCCACCGAATAGCCAGTTTCATACAATCCGATTTCCTTTCCAAAACATGTATCCGTTGTTTTAGATTATATATAAAAAGCTCCGATATTCCATGTGCAGAAATCGGAGTTTTTTATCAATTATTTGGCAAAACCGACAATAAATCGTCTTTTCGGTTATTCGCTCATCGTTTGCACAGAAGAAGTCGGTATGCTTAACGTAAAGCGTGTACCCTCGCCGAGACGGCTTTCAACCCGGAATACCGCGTTGCCTTTGAACAAGAGGCGCAGTCGTGCAGCGATGTTTACAACTCCTATGCTCTTCCTCATCTCCGGTTCGCCTTCCTCCCACACATGGTCAATCTGTTCCTGAAGCGCGAACAAAACCGATTCATCCATACCGACGCCATTATCGGATATCTCAAAACAGATTTCGTCCCTTTTGCCGCACACCCGGATAAATATCTCACCGCCTCCATACTTGGGCTCAAGACCATGAAACGCCGCATTTTCGACAATTGGCTGCAATATCATTTTGGGGATTCGTTCTTCTACACACGCATCGTCCGTCTCAATTCTCCCCCTTATCCGTCCATGAAAGCGTATCTCCAGAATCTCAATATAATCTTTCACACACTCCAGTTCCTCACGCACTGTTGCCATATCCTCACCCTTAATGCAGTAATGGAAAATCTGCGCCATCGCTTCCGAAACGCGTACCGCTTCGGGCACATTTCTCACCGCGCAAATACTTGCAATGCAGTTAAGAGTATTGAACAAAAAATGCGGATTGATCTGCCTCTGAAGAGCAGTCAGCTGACTTTGCTGTGCTAAGATACGAGCCTCATACAATTCGCTTTGCGTTCTCAGCATGGTCTCACGAGCGCTTTCCAACTGATCAAGCATCTGGTTGGTACCCTGCGCAATCGCCTGAATCTCCTCCGGCAGAGTTTCTCTGATACGTCTGCCATTTGAACCATCAGCAACATTTTTCATGAATTCGACCATTAGCAAAACAGCTCGGTTGATACGTTTTCGAATCATACCTCCTATTAAAAGCAGCACCACACATGCCACAACAGAGAGCATCAGCGCGCGTGCCATGATCCGGTACATGTCGCTGAGAAGTGAACGTACAGCTATCACGCTGTATACATCAAAGCCATTCGCGTCCGCGTGTTGCACGATAGCTTTCCGTCCGTTCTCCATTTTGATTTCCGTATTTTCCGTTTGAACCAAATATCGCGAATCCAGCACAGTACATACATCCGATGCTCGGTTACTTACAACAACAACTCCCTCTGTGTCCGTAATGTACAATCTTGCATCATCAACGATAGAAGCACCTCGCACCAGATTCTGCATTCCGTTGGTTTTACACAGGACTACACATGTTCCCAATTTGGACAGCACGCTTGTCTTAGATGATATGCCGTATACATTCTGCACAATCGGATAATACACACTCGTACCATGAACGATCGCCGGAAAGCCGGTAGGTTCAATATAACCATTCAAACTGTCGAATAGTTTTATTTTCTGAAAGACATCCATGGAATGCGGTTGCTGACAGGATGCCGCAAGTCGCATATCATTGTTGAAAAGCATAATATCATACAGATTTTCATTTGACGCACAGGTGTTTGCAAGCAGATTTTTTACAATCGGGTATAAATCCACGTATTTGCGCGCCTGATTTTCCGTCGTCAGGTACTCTTGAATCTTTTCATTGAACACAATATTGTAGGTTGCTTCCCAAATACTTTCCAGTATGGAATCGATTTGCACGGAAATCTGTCTGACCTTTTCCTCCGAATAGTGAATTGTCCGCTCTCGCGTGAGACCCGAAAACATAACAACTATCAAATACTGGGACAGCATCAGGATAACAAGGAAAAACAGGATCATCCTGCTCAGCTGTCGGTGCACACTTTCCGTACCCGCTGTTCTTTTTAGAATACTCATATTTCAACCCCTATCATTTCACTCCCACTCGTACCCGGTATTGCGTCGGCGTCTCGTCCATCATCTGTTTGAATACACGCGTAAAATTAGCATTTTCCGAAAACCCGCATTCCATACCTATATCCGCGATGGGCATCGCTGTAGTTCGCAGAAGCGCACAACTCTTTTCGATACGAAGCTTGTTCAGATATTTTGAAAAGCTCATTCCGAGCTTGTCGGAAAACAATTCACTGCAATAGGACACATTAATATAAAAACGACTCGCCAGATTCTTGAGCTGCAAAGGCTCACAGAAATGCTCCGATACATATTCAAGCAGCGAATTAAACTGTGCGTTGTTCGTCGGCACATTTTCATTTGTATTCGGAACATTCATTTTTTCGTCTAAATACGCATTCAAGCGTGAAAGAAACGACTCCGCGTCCACCGGCGTGATGGGCTTAAGCAGATAATCAAACGCCCCTTCTTTAAGTGCCGTCCGCGCGTAGTCAAATTCGCTATAGCTGCTAATGATCACGAACACCGTGTTCCGCACACCGCGTTCTCGCGATTGTTTAATCAACTCAAGTCCAGTCATGCCCGGCATTCGTATGTCTGTTAACACCAGATCCGGCTTCTGTTCACAAATCGCTTCTATTGCAGTAAAGGCATCCTCATATTTACCGATGATTCGATAGCCGAATTTCTGCCACGGAAACATAACCTCAAAACCGCATAATGCCCAGTATTCGTCATCGACCAACACTACACTTCTCATACACCGCTCCCATGATACACCGATCAATCTGTATTTTGAATCCATACCGAAATTTGTCTATATTATACGACATTGATGGCAAAAATCCGTTCGTCTTTTCGGATTTTCAAGAATTTAACCTTCGTTCGTTTTCGGAAATGCCCTATTCCTCTCACTTTGGCGCTACATGTTTCATCGTTTGCTGACAGCGCATATTTGACTGAAAGCCCGTTTTGCTGTATAATAGATCTGATATTCATAATTTGCACCCGGTTTATCAAAATCCAAATTATGCACGATTCTCACATCGGATATTGCAATCACGAGGTAAAAAATGTTGAGACCGAATGTTCTGTTCATATTCTCAGATCAACAGCACAAATACGCGCTATCCAAGGCCGATCCTGTCTATATAACGCCGGCTCTGGATCATCTGTGCAAAGAAGGAGTATACTTCGACAGTGCATACAGCAGCAATCCCGTCTGCGGACCTTATCGCGGATGCCTTATGACGGGACTTATGACCTCACGAAACGGCGTTGAGCGAAACAATGAACCTTTGCCGGTAAAAGGTTCTCTGCTTGCAGAAGAATACAACCGTATGGGATATGAGACCGCCTTTGTAGGCAAATGGCATTTAGGCGGTAAAGGTGCAGGGCCTATCCCCGAAAATTTGCGCGGCGGATTCACGCACTTCTTCGGTTATCAATGCCACAACGGATTTGACCCTGCTCCTCCGTACAACAACGATGTTACCTTCTATGATGAACATGATTGTGCCCATCGTTTTCCGATACACAGAACACAAGCCACAACCGAGCTTGCCATAAGAATGTTGAACAGCTTATCCGACAGTGAAAAACCCTTTTTCATGACAGTCGGATATCAGGCGCCTCATTATCCCGAGCAACCGCTCAGAGAATTTGAGCTTCTGTATAATGAAAGCGACTTCGCTTCACCGATTCCTCAGCCGGAACCATATACCCCGACCTTCAATCCGAGAAGCCCGGAAAACCGTGAGGAATGTCCCGATTTCATTCGTTACGGCGGCAGGATGGCCAAATATAAACAACTCTACGCCGCGATGGTATCTCAGGTGGATGCCGGTGTGGACAGACTGATTCAGGCGCTCAAGCGTTTACATATCTACAATAACACCATCATCATATATACATCAGATCACGGCGATATGCAGGGCAGCAGAGGACTTGTCAATAAATGTCTTCCCTACGAAAAATCAGCCGGTGTACCTTTGATTATCCGTATACCCGGCGGTTTACAAGACAGGACCATCTCCGCCGCGGTAGATACAACTGACCTTTTTGCCACACTGTGCGATATATGCGGAAGCTGCCAGCGCGGGGATGGTCAAAGTCTCGTGTCCTGGCTGTCGAAATCGGAGTGCATTTCTGATGAAAAGACTGCTGTAAGCATGTATACCATCGGACAATCTCCATGGGCCATGCTCGTACAAAACGGTTATAAGCTGGTAGTTACATATCCGGATTATTCGCCCGTTGAGCTGTATCATGTATTCTCCGATCCCGATGAGCAGAATAATTTGATAAACAACAGCAATATGCGGGAAAGAATCGACAAAATGTTGAACACACTCAAAAAACGGACAAAAGTATAGAAAACTGCCGCGGCTCCATGCCGCGACTATTTTTTATGCTTAATTGATTAATTCGCAATATAAGTAGAATGCGCATCAGAAACATCCTCACCTCGTTGCATATCAAATCAAAAAGTAATATACGTCAGTGATAATTTCAGTTCACGTACCCGCGCGGGGTGCAACCGACATGACCAACCGCATCATCTTTGTCTACATGATTTCAATCCACGCACCCGCACGGGGTGCGACCTCCTGCTGGAAGCCCGCTATCTCTACGATCACCTTCGATTACGGCTGACAGCACCATCCTGCATAACAATCCAATATAGAAATCTCCGAATTTGAAATCTTCTGCGTCATCCGGAACAAAAGCTGTGATTCGATCAAGAACATTTCCAACTTCTTCAACTGCATTATCGAACAACTTTTTAATATCTATTTCTGAAATACACTCAAGGTAAAAATTCGATATGGATTCCTTAACAAATATGTCCTGTTTCTTCAACCGATAATCAAAACCATTCTCATGATCCTCGCCCACACAATCAAAAAGACCATGATGCGCACCAACGGCATAAGCAATAACTTCAGATGTCAATTTATCAATCAAACTATCGGTAGTGGAATGCCGCACCAACGCAAGAACAACTCCCGCAAATGTATGATTGACCGAGCATCTCCGCACTTTTTCACCGGAAGAAGCTTTTTCAATATAATCTTTGAATTCTTTCTTATACTTTCCGCAATCATGCAGCAGCCCTGCCATATATGCTGTATTCCCAAGTCCCGCGACCTCAGCACATGATTTTGCAATGGCAGCCGCATTTTTTGAGTGTTCCGCAACAGATTGGACGACAGCAATACCGGAATTGTCATAACGAATATGCGCTGGAAATGTCATAACACGCCTCGTTTTCATACATGCAATTGTTATAACAATGTTATACCACATTTTTTCTATATTCGTCAATGTTTGTTCTAACTGAAAATCCCTCATTTATTAACTATGACTGAAGCGTGCATATTTGCACATCGATTTTCGTGTTTTTGGGGGCAAATGTGCAGATTCGTCGCAAATCCGGATTGGGGATCCTGCCCAAGCGTATATATAAGTGAAGGGCAAATGAAAAACGGATGGTGCCACGCTGACGGTTTTGCCCTCAAAGAAGGAGGTGATTGCATGGAGAAAACGTTGATTGAAGTAAACGAACGACTGCGCCGCGCGGAAGAAAAACGCAAGCGGTACGCCGAGCGGGAGAAGGTTTTGCGGAAGAAGGCCGCGGAGCTGACCGTGAAGGCACGTACGCACCGGCTCTGCACCCGCGGCGGAATGCTGGAAGCATTCCTGCAGGTGCCCGAGGATCTGTCGGATACTCAGGTGGAATTTTTGCTCAAGGTCTGTTTTGCCCAGGAAGCTGTGAAACAGCTGCTGGAAAAATGGGTTGGGGAGGTACGGACCGCGAAAGCCGAGGCGGAAGCCGAGCTTGCTCAGGCGGAATCCGGTACGCAGGCCGAGTAACGGGAGCTGACCCTTGGTTACAAGGGCGCAATTATACACCGCTTTGCGGTGAATTGCGCTCTCCGAGGGCTCCTTGCGGAGGGCACGGGAGAAAGTGAAGTATGCTGCGGCATGCTTCTTTTTCCCCCACAGGAAACGCGGTTTCCTGCGCTGCGGAGGCAGCTACCTTCCTTTGGTAACGGCGGAGCGTCCTGCCATGCTTCGCATTTCGCGGACGCTCTGCGGGAGGGACGGATTCGGAAAAGCATTTTGTGGGCGAATGCTTTTCTCTTGCCCCGGGAAACAATGTTTCCCGCGCCGCTGTGCGGCTCCCTTCTTTTGAGAATTACGGAAACGACATACGAAACGGGGGTTGATCATTTGGCTTG
>JAZUFB010000126.1:0-5171 GCA_045640475.1 Clostridia bacterium | reverse complement strand
GCGGACTATGTGGCCACTCATCTGCTGAAGCCGATCGAAGGCGCGGGCCTTTGGGGCCCCGCGGATGTGACGCCGGCAATGTGTGTACTGGAAGGACTGACCAAGATGCCGGTCTTTGGCCGGAGAAATATGCCGGTGGTGTCTGTGAACAACAGTCCGGAGATCGACGCAGCGATCGCGGCGGGCACGGATTACTGCCTGTTTGTGAAAGACGCGGACTATCCGCAGCTGTACCGTGATTTTACGGGAAAAACTCTGCGCTGGGGCTGGGTCGGAGATCTGCAGAAGTCCGTGGATCCGGACGCGATCGGTATGATCCGGGAGCCTGGGTATTTTTCGGTCAGAACATCGCCGGACAACCGCGGGGACGATGCCGGAACGGAAACTCATGAGATTGGCTATCTTGCATGGTATAACAAGGGCCTGATGGAACGCGGAAATGTGCCGCTCCTGATGTGCTTCCACGGCGGCGGAGATTCCGCGATGTATATCTCCGAAGTCTCTGAATGGTACCGCGTGGCGCACGACCATGATTTCCTGCTGGTGTGCATCGAAAACCACATGAATTCTACCGCGACGGAAATGGCGGAACTGCTGGAACGACTGAAGGAAAAGTATCCGATCGATCCGGAAAAGGTCTATGCCAGCGGGTTCTCCATGGGCGGATGTAAGTCCTGGGACCTGATGCAGGAATATCCGCTTCTGTTTGCCGGCCTGGCACCTATGGACGCGACCTTTGATGTGGGTCTGAACGCCTTTGGTCAGCCCGCACCGAAAGAGATCAACCGGAAGGAAAAGGTGCCGGTGTTCTACGCCGGGGGCGAGATCACACCCCTGCCGGAGCTGCCTTTCCAGGCGACCAAGTGCTTTGACCGGATCCAGTGGCTGCTGGAGGTCAACGATACCGTCCGTCGGTACGAGACGACCTTTGAAGAGCACGAAACCTGGACAGAACCGATCTGGGGCATCCGTGGTGACCGCGTGACACAGATCCGCGACGAAAGCCGGGACAGCGTCCTTACCATCCAGGAGTTTGTAAGCCGGGACGGGGAGACCCGCACAGCTCTCGCGTCCGTCAGCGGACAAGGGCATGAGTGCCGGTATCATACCTGCGAATATGCCTGGCGGTTTATCAGCCAGTTCAGAAGAAAAGCGGACGGCAGCCTGATCCGCGAGTAAATCGGAATAGAAAACGATCCCCGCGATTTCTCATTGAATCGCGGGGATCTGTTTATGCCGGGAAAAGTATTATTGGCGGGAGAATTTGAAAGTGCTTTCGGGCAGGCTGCCGGAGGCATTCCAGGACAGCTGACCGTCTTCCAGAACGCGGAAACAACCTTTCAAATGGGTGGCCATAACCGCCTCGGAAATGTTGCTGGCCTTGGTCTTGACCCAGAAGGATTTTTGACCGTCCGTGTAGGTGAAGGTCAGCGCTTCGGCATCAAATTGGCAGGGTAACTGATAACGGTAACCGTTGTTCGAGTTGGTGGACCATTCCACGGTCAGCAGGACAACATCGTCCGTGTCTGTGGGCTCGATCTTCAGAAGCACTTCAGTATTGTTATGAAGGGCAACGTATTCACCGATGAAATCCGCAACGGCGAGGGAAACGTCGGGCTCGGCTGTGGGGTCAGCAGTGGGCTCTGTGGTAGGCTCCGCAGTGGGTTCCACGGTGGACTCAGCAGTAGGCTCTGCGGTAGGCTCTGCGGTAGGTTCTGCCGTGGGCTCCGCGGTAGGCTCAGCAGTGGGTTCAGCAGTAGGTTCCGCAGTGGGTTCTACGGTGGGCTCAGTAGTAGGCTCCGCGGTAGGCTCGGCCGTGGGCTCAGCAGTAGGCTCTGCGGTAGGTTCCGCAGTGGGTTCTGCAGTAGGTTCTGCCGTAGGCTCGGCAGTAGGTTCTGCCATAGGCTCGGCCGTGGGCTCCGCAGTAGGCTCTGCGGTAGGTTCCGCAGTGGGTTCAGCAGTAGGTTCTGCGGTAGGTTCTGCGGTAGGTTCTGCAGTAGGTTCCGCGGTAGGTTCTGCCGTAGGCTCTGCGGTAGGTTCCGCGGTAGGTTCTGCCGTAGGCTCCGCAGTAGGCTCCGCAGTAGGTTCAGCAGTAGGTTCTGCGGTGGGTTCTATAGTAGGCTCTTCTGTCGGTTCCGCAGTCGGCTCGGCTGTGGGGAGGGGAGTCGGGATCTCTTCGGGGACGGTGTTATCGGTTTCGGAGGGAAACAAACCAATTTCAAGACGCTGGATCTCCGTTAGCCGGGGTATGCCGTTTTCATCGGCACACACATAGACGAGCGCGTAGAAAGGCGACTCCGTATCGGGAATAAAGCCCTTGCACAGGAAGCAACAACCCTCCTGCGGGGTTCCCTGAACAGCCAACAGTTGGATCGGCTGGAGAAGGAGATCCACAAGGCCTTCTGTGGCTTTGGTGAACAGGGTAAATGTCTCCAGCGTCAGACCGGACTCTGCCGGAAGGGTCCACTCCGTGCTCTCCGCGTTCGCATTTGACAGGACCGGGGCGCAGAGCATGATCAGGACCAGAAGCAGGGACAAGATCTTCTTCATGACGGGTTCATCCTTTCTGGAGGTCGTGAAGGGAAAGGCTGTTTTCAGATCAACTTGCTTTCCATGTAGAAACGTTTTTCGTCGGCTTCACCCATGGAGAAGGTCTTCCGGGGAAGGACGCCCAGCGTGAGGACGTCTTCGAAGAAGGTATCCTTGTTGATCGCGGGCAGCAGGAAACCGGTGACCTTGTCATCCGTGACGAGGGAACGGAGAGAATCTTCGCCATGGATATAGTCGATGCCGGCTTCCGGATGGGCGGCAAGGAAATCGTCCAGGAATATCTGGATGGTCTCCGTCGGGATCGCGCCTTCGGGCTGAGCGACGACCACGGGCTTGTCACCGCTGGCCGTGATAGCGGTAAAGGCATGACCTTCGCCGCTTTCGTTCAGCGTCATACCGCGCGCGACGGCATATTCGCGCCAGGCATCCAGCAGCGTTTCGGAGGCGACACCGGTCACGACACGGTGGATCGGCTCAAACAGGAGCGCTTCGTCATGGATGTTTTCGATCTCGCACAGGGCGAAACGGGCGGGATGCGTCTTCCGTTCCTCTTCGGAAAGGGTATCACGGATCTCGTTCCAATAAGCTTTGGCGGTGGCAAGAGAGTGATTGCCGTCGCCAACGGCCAGCAGCATGGGATCTTTGCCCAGACGGTTTTTGATCGTATTCAGCGCGTCATCCACGGCGGCAAGATCTTCTTCCTTTTCAACCGCCCAACCGGCCAGATGACCGCCGTTCATCATCAGGTCAAAGTCGTACAGGGGACGAAGAGAATCCTTCCGGGCCTGCAGGGGCTTCAGCAGCAGATGATCCGGATCGTCGATCAGGATCAGGATATGGCTGAGCTCTACGGGCGCGCCACGGCGGATGGCCAGACGGGCGGGCAGGCGGGAAGCAATGGTCTGCTCTGTCGGGCGGACAAGGGGCAGGGAGCCCTTTGTAAAATCGTAATCTTCAAGGTCGATCGCGCAGACGAGGCCCAGACGGGTGCCGGAGGCAATCGTCCGCTCGCAGAGGACAAAACCGTTGTTGACGCCGGGGGCCAGCAGACCGCTTTCCAGATAGCAACGCATGGAAAGATGGACATCGGGGACACGGGTGGCGCTTTCGGAAAGCCAGCATTCCGGAAGCATCAGGTTCAGCGTGGAGGGTTTGGCTCCCACCAGCGCGGAGACTTTATTCCAATAGTCCGGTTGGGAAGTGTATTGGTCGCAGGCGACACAGGCCCAGGTTTCGGGGAAGATCCCGTCCGCGGGAAGCAAAATATCCGCGGGACGAACGGCAACGCCTTCAAAACGCATGGTCAGGACCTCTTTCTTATATAGTATCGCCTCATTATATCGTTTTTCGGCAGGAGTGACAACGCTTTGCCGGAAGCACGCGGCAAAAGAACCGAAAACAAACAAAAGGCCGCAGGAAAGATCCTGCGGCTAATGTAAATTGGCTTAACGAGATCCCTCTCAGCCGCCTGGCGGCGCCATTCCGCAAGCTCAATCGTCGTACAGAACCCTACCGGGCTCTGTACTAGTTTCGCTTGAGAAACTCGGCTCACTTCCGCTTATACGGATAGCCCACAGGGCTAACGTTCGCTTCGTTTCCCCCCCGGAGGGCGAGCTGAGGCTTGAATTCAAACGCAAGTGGTTGCATCTAAGCTGTTGAGACTTAAGTTTACAATGTTAGGTAAGCAAAGATAAAAACTTCTTATTATGCCCCGCGACGCTCGACAAACCAGCGGCCGGCGACGGGGGAACAGGGGTCGGCGTTATGCTCAAAGAAGAGGAAGGTGTCGCGGCCGCCGATGCGGACGGTATACCGGTCGCCACAACCGCCGGCTTTCAGGGACGCGGCGGGAACACGGGCGAGGATCCGGTCGATCTCGTAGCGGGTTCCGTCTTCCCAGATCAGGGCGGCGGGACGCATGAGGCCGGATTCGTCAAAGGCAACCTCGACCCGGACATAGACCTTGGCGTGGGAGATCAATGCTTGTCCCTCCCTCCGTATTGGTGGAGCTCCTCCTCTGTGGGGAGCATATCCGGCGTCACTTTGCCCAGAACGAGACCGTAGCAGCGGATATCGCTCTCCTCGTGCAGGAGGATATCCGGAAAGGCCCGGTTGAGGGAGACCAGCCGATCGGGCTGGTATTGCTTGATATAGCCCTGGCCGTCGACCACAAAGAGCCCGACCTGGCCGGGACGGGGCTGCGCACCGTGGCGGACAAGGACACGGTCCCCATCCGAAAAAAGAGGCTCCATGGAATCGCCATTGACGGGGACGATCTCGTCGGCCAGATCGGTCAGCTCGCCACGGACGAGAAGGACGGACTGGCCACGGGCTTCTTCCAACAAGGTGGCGGGACCGGCGGCGGCACAGGCCTCGTTGTTGAAAACAGAGCGCAGGGCGCGCGGCGGAGGCGTGACCTTCCGCAGGGCGGAAAGGCCGGAAAGCATACGTAACGCATAGGCGGCGGAAGCCTCGTCCAGCGAGCGGAAATAGGAGAGGACGCGATATTCATCCGCCCGCGAAACAGAAAAACCGAAAAGCTCATCCGGCGTGGCCTCGAGCGCATGGCAGAGGGCGGGAACAAGGGACAGATCCGGCCGGGAACGGCCAGCCTCCCAATT
>JAZUFB010000125.1:0-11733 GCA_045640475.1 Clostridia bacterium | reverse complement strand
CATGATGCGGGTGGTTTCTGGTGTCACCGGCAGGTGTAAGCTCACAAAATCGGAAGTGGAAAGCAGCTCGGTGAACTCCACTTTTTTGACACCCAGCTCCGCAGCTGCTTTTTCGTTGAAGAAAGGATCGTATGCCACGATCTCCATACCAAAGCCCGCAGCACGCTTTGCGACCCCGCGACCGATGGCTCCGAAGCCGACGATGCCCAGCCGCCTTCCGCCAAGCTCTATGGTCTTGAAGCGCTTCCACTCACCAAGACGGGAGGGCTTATCGTGGTTGATCACCTGCCGCCGGCAGGCCATGAGCAAGCACATAGCCATGTCCGCAACGGACTCGGAATTGGCACCGGGGGTATTGCAGACCATGATGCCTCTTTCCTTTGCAGCAGGGATATCGATGCTGTCCACACCCACGCCGTAGTGGGAAAGAACCTTGAGGGTATCGGGCGCCGCATCGATCATGGGTTTATCAAAGGGTTCCGCGCCGCATATGATGGCGTCCGCACCGGACCAGATGGTTTTGATTTCGTCCTGCGTGCCGCGGCGTCCCCACGGATTCATGACGACCTCATCAAAATAGGTTTTCGCCAGGTCGATGACCGGCTGAAGTTCCGGTTTCTGAAGACCGTTTGCCGTGATTACAAGTTTCATGAAATGCCTCCGTTATTCGTTATCGACAAGTTTTCCGAACCGTTCCGCCGCCTTGCCGAGATTGGGAAACCATTCATCGCACATGCCTTTGATTTTATCCGTTTCGGCGTCATGGCACTCGTCATAGACCGCCCAGACTCTGCACCCCGCCTTCTTCGCGTTTTCGATGGCATAGGGCGAATCCTCTACGACCAGGCAAGCGCGCGGCAGGCAGCCCATGGAAAGAGCCGCCAGCAAAAAACAAAGCGGATAATGTTTGTTGAGTTTCTTTCCGTTTAAGGATTTGACGTGTCTGACGAGACCGCGGACACCGTTTTGGGTAAGCTGCTTCTCGATTCCCGGAGCAGCCGTATTGCTGAGCACCATCGTCTTCACTCCCGCGGCCGCGCGCAGGAGTTCTTCGGCGCCCGCCTTGAGCGGGATGTGCCCCTCGTAATGTCTGCGCATGACTGCGTAGCACATCTCTTCCATACTGTCCACCGTGAGACCCGAAGCACTATCACCCTTCAGATACTCACGAACCGACTTATGAAAGGAGCTATAGAGCCACGCGGGATGTTCCTCCGTTTTGATGCCAAGCGAAGAAAGGACCTCGAGCGGGGAATTCGTCCACAGTTTTTCGCTGTCCAGCAGCGTGCCGTCCATATCGTATATCACGGCACGGATCTTTTTCTTCTTTGCTTCCATATCACTTTTCCGCCATGGAAATCAGATATCTGCCCGTTTTTTCCGCGAATTTCATCGCTTCCGGCACCAGAGCTTCGGGCATGCCGGGATAAAACTGAATCGCCTCAAAGGTCAGATTTCCTCTGTAGCCGATATCGCTTAGGGCACGCATGCCGTCTTCCCAGTTGACGGTGCCGCAGAACGGCAGCAGATGCTCATCGAATTCCCCGTGAGCATGATTGTCGTTGGCATGCACGGCGATTAAGCGCTTTCCAATCTTGCGCAAGGCCGCGCCCGTATCAAGCTTACTCAGATTACCGTGGCCGAAATCCCAGCAAATACCAATATTCGGCATATCGATCTCATCTACCAGCGAGATGAGGTCCTCGGGCGAGGAGAAGTAGTTGTAGTAGGGTACATTGTTCTCAACGGCGATTTTCGTTCCGAACGCGGCGTATTTTATTGCAAAATCACGGATCGTCCGCAGCGTCTTCTCGCGGCTGGCAACAGAGGAAATCGATCTTCCCTCCTGCACGATCCACGTATGATACACGATGACGGGGATATGCAAAAGCTCACAGCAATAAAGGGTACGCTCATTCATTTCTTTTTCCCAGTCGCTCAGTTCTTGCTCCGGGCAGGGATTCAGGAACGGCGCATGCGCCTGTTCGATGGGAATCTCCAATTCTTCGCTCGCCTGCTTGACCCGGTCCGCCCACTGCTTCCAGCCGTCGGTCTCAAGAGGCCGCGTGTCCGCACCGTGGCTGTAGCAGGCAATATTGAGATCGATGCCGTCAAAGCCCGCGGACTTGATCATTTTCATGGTATCGACCACATCCACGTGAAGCCCCGGCTCGTTTCTGGTTCTGATATAATCACCCGTAGTCGTTACAAGTTTCATGATGCTTCCTCCGTAAATTTCACACGGCAGACCGGCATGCCCGGCGCGTAGAAATTAATGATAAAATCCCCATCTTTCAAGCGGAAGATGCTCTCGGGTTCCCCCGGAGCGCCCGCCACGGGAAAATCACCGATGTAGTTTCCGTCCATATCATGCACGATGATGCGGGCGGTTTTGTTTTCATCGTCCCAGCGGACATCGTAGATATAGCTCCCGTCGCAGCAAAGACCCTGACTAACATACTGCCCATTCCCACAGGCGAAATGGCGGGTGATCTTCAGCTTTTCATTCAGAAAGCAGAACTCAAAGCCGGAAGCGATGAGCAGCTCCCCCGTCTCCGGAAGATATTCCACGGCACGGTTTTTGAGCGATGATTTGCCGTGTCCGAGGTACGTGAGGTTTTCGGGATCCACGTAGCAGAGCCGTCCCTGAAACATGGAACAGTGGGAAATGATGAGGCGGTTGTTAACCGGGTCGAATGTGATGTCATTGGCATGACCCAGAGGAAGGGGCTCCGATACAGCCGTAAGTTCCCATGTATTGAGGTCGAATTTATACAATACGGCCTTTTCCTCCGCCTGATTCTTCGCCGCCATGGCAAAATAGGCGTACGTTCCGTCCGTACCGCCGCCCTGAGCATAGCGGTACTCGCCTTCTGCCGGAACGGAGGCAAGCACCTCCGAGACAGTGAAGACAAAATTCTCCGCCGTGCACCGGGTGAAAAGCAGCAGAAGCAGCATGATTGCGATAATGCGTTTCATATCAGCGTTCTCCGTCCGGGTTCACGTTGCAGGCGCGGAACCGTTCCACATCGACCTTGGGAGTCCTGTCCGCGCGGAGGACACCGTTGATCTCCTGCCGCACGTCGGTCAATTGGGTATAGCAGTATCCGCGGCAATCCTTGATGGCGCGGATGCCGTCCGTGGCGTCCTTGAAACGGGAAAGATATTCCTCCTCGTCCTTCACCTTGCCGTTATAGCCCCAGCCGCTTCCCGTATTATCCATGGCGATACCGCCATACTCGGTCACCATAAGTGCTTCCCCGCCCGCGGGACGGTAGCCGGTGGAGCAGCTCATGCGCGAATCCACGGCGTAGTTCTCGCGGCGCGCGCGGTCATCAAAATGGAACAGCAGGTCCCTGCCTTTGGCGGTATAATCATGAAGGCCGAGGATATCCGTTTCCACGGTCTCCCAACCGTCATTGGTCGAAACAATGCGGGTGGGGTCCAGCGCCTTGCATGCGTGATACAGCATACGCGCCGCAGACTGCATCTGAGCGTTATCGTACATACGGGTCATTCCCCAGGATTCATTGACCGGCACCCACGCGATGACGGAGGGGTGATTCATATCCCGCTCGATCATATCCCACATGGTTTCCGCCGTATTGCGCACGGCTTTTCCCGTAAACTCGAATGCCGCGGGAATCTCGCCCCAGACGAGGAGACCCAGCCGGTCCGCCCAGTAATAATAGCGGGGATTTTCCACCTTCTGATGTTTGCGGGCGCCGTTGTAGCCCAGCTTCAGCGTCCACTCCACATCGGCACGGAACGCGTCGTCATCGGGCGCGGTCATAAGGGAATCCGGCCAGTAGCCCTGATCCAGCACCATGCGCAGGTAGACGGCGCGGTTATTGAGTAGGATATAGCCGTCCCGCACCTCGATTTTGCGCATACCGAAATAGGTGGTGACTTCGTCAAGGGTCTCTTTTCCGTCCGTCAGCGTGACGCGCAGATCGTACAGCATCGGGTCCTTCGGCGTCCACAGGTGAATATCCTCGATGCCGACGGGGTCCAGCATGCTGACGGTTACACGGGTGCAGGCACTGTCCGGTCTGACGGTAAGTTTTTTGAACGTCTTTTCGCCGTCCAGCACCTCAATCGCAAGGGTCATATTATCGGCGGGCTTCCCGTTTAAGATGATCTCCGCCTTCATTTCACCGTTATCGATATCGGGCGTGACAAGAATTTTTTCGATGGCGGTCTCTCCCGCCGCTTCCAGCCATACACTCTGCCAGATGCCCGTGCAGGGCACATACCAGCAGCGCTTCCAGCCGTCCAGCCAATACTGTTTGCCTCTGGGCTGGCGGCGGTCCGGACGATCCTCCACATACAGGCAGAGATCGTTTTCTCCGTCTGTCAGATAATCCGTGATGTCCATGCGGAAGGGAGAATAGCCGCCCTCGTGACTGCCGATAAAGCTGCCGTTCACATAGACACGGGCAAAATAGTCTACCGCGCCGAAGCAAAGAACGGTGCGTTTTTTTGCAAAAGAAGCAGGAACGGTAAACTTACGTCTGTACCAGACCACATCGATCTGCTTTTCAAGACCGATGCCGCTGCGGGCGCTCTGGTAGCAGAAGGGCACTTCGATGGTTTGACAGAGCTCCGTTTGGGGCAGATACCACTTTTCGCTCAGGCCTTTTTCCGCCTCATCGAAGGAAAACTGCCATGTGCCGTTCAAGCTGACCCAGTTTTGTCTGTAAAAATCCGGTCTGGGATGATTTCCGCGTTCAATCATACCGATTTCCTCCCTGTTATCCGTTCTGCGTGTGCTGCTGGCGGTAGGCCGCGGGCGTCACGCCCTTGTTGGTTTTGAATACCTGAATGAAATAACTGGCCGAGGTGAAGCCCGACTGCACTGCAATGTCGCCGACCGGCAGCTCCGTTTGCGTGAGCAGCTGCTCGGCCTTTTCCATGCGCAATCCCGTCAGGTACTTTTTGAAATTGCTGCCTGTGATCTCCAGAAAACCGCGGCTCGCAGCGGAAGGCGTCAGCCCGAAGTGCTCAGCCAGCCGGTCAAGACCGAAGGTGCTGTCCGTATACATGGCCGAAATATACTCCAGCATACTGTCACCGTAATCACGCTTGTCCGATTCCAGCTTGCTGCGCTGCTGCCCGAGGATATCCGCCAGCTTCTGCAGGATGGCGTCCCGTCCGGAAACGGGGCTTCCGATGCGGAACAGACGCGCAAACTCGGTCTCGCTCACGGGCAGGTCGGCCCGCTTCATCACATCCACCACATACTCAAGTGCCTTATATTCCGCAAACAGACGCACATCGTCCATGTCTCTGCTTTTCTCGATGCGCTCGAACATGCTCTTGATCTGGGCAATGGCCTTATCGTCTCCCCTGCGCAGATAACCGATCAGAGTCATGGATTCCTGAGGGCTTTCATAAAAGACAGGAGTTTCGCCGTTCTGCAATTCGGAGAAGCAGAAGATACCCTTGTCGCTGCCCGCGTTCAGGGTCAGCACGCTTTCGATATACGCCGTGCGGAGGTCGCCCTGTGTTTCATATACATCGGACACGCCGAAGCGAATGGGCTGTCCGGCGGTCGCTTTGCGCAGGAAGGAGAGCGCTTCCTCCCGATCCTCACCTGCCGCGGCGCCGAGCGGCCATATCATTACCTTGCACTGTTCCATGGGCATGGCAACCACGACCACGCCTTTTTTTCGGAACACATCCTCACGGAAACCCTTTTCCGTTTCCGTCTCCAGAAGGTCTGCCGATATGATGAAATAGGACCTTTCCTTCCAATCGAGCAGCTTGTTTTCCTTTTCCGTGAGCATTCTGCCCGTAAGCAGGCATTTATAGATACGCTCCAAAATCAGTTCATTTCTGTCCCTGAGCTGATCCTGGGCCTGTAATCTCTGTTGGCGCTGGTTATCAAAAGCCCCGTACAGCATGCCGATCTCATTATCCGCGCTCAGATCCAGTTCCTCGGACGGAATGAGACTGATGGCCTTTTTCACCGGTTTATAAACATACAGCGCCATAAGCACGATGCAGCAGAAAGTCGCCGCGCCGATGGCAAGCATGACGAAACGCAGGGAGGTACTCAGACCCATGAGGGCGCCGGATACTTCCAGCTGGGGTTTATGCACATACACCATCATTCCGTTGTCGTTGACGGCGGAAGAGCGGTAGCAAACCTGCCTGCCGTTCTTATTCGAATCTTCATCCCCGGAATAAGCCGGGTCCTGATATATGATTTTGCCTTCCCTATCCGTAACGCGGTCCAGAACAACGCCGTTCATGCACAGCGGTCCCAGTGCTTCCAGCAATGTGTTGCGGGAGGAAATGAAAATACCGTAGCGGGTCACATTAGTTTTGACGGATTTTTCGGGATATAGATATACGGTCCGCCTTCCGTCCCAGGGGAGAAAGCGCGGTTCCGAAGTGGTTTCCAGAATAAAGAGGAGTTCTTCCTCGCTGATATCGAGCACGTATTTGGAAAAGACGGGCAGGTCATATTTCGTACCCGCCAGATACACCGTGTTTTTATCTGCCAGCCGGATGATGCCGGCATCCTGCAGAAAAATCTGGCCGCTTTTCAGGTTGGAAAGCAGGTCAACACCCGCCATCTCATTGTTGACATTGGCGGTAAGGACGTCGTCCAGCAGCGTCATTTTGGTCTGATGCTTGATCTGCATCTGCACCACATTGGACATGTAAGTATCCAACTGCCCCGCGATCGATTGGGCAATGGTGTCGATATTCGTCTGCTCTGCCTGCCGCATGTCCTCCGACTTGGTCTCGAGCAGTTTCATGGAAAGCAGGACCAGCGGTATCATGGCAACGGCAAATACAGCCAGAAGCAGTCTGAAGAGGAATCTGCGCTTCGGCTGAGGCCTGTATTTCTGTTTGTCACTCATAATAAATCTTCTCCTGCTGCCATCATATCACGTTTCATTAACTATGACAAGCGGGCGCAGCGCAAAACGCTGCGCCCGGGGAGCGCTTGTGTGTTATTTATCAGTTGGCGTTGTATGCCTCGGTGTAACGGGCCAGGATCTCTGCATACTCGGCTACGCCGTAGCTGTCCAGAGTCTGCATGAACTCGTCCCAGCCATCCTCGATGGACACGGCGCCGGTGATGAACTTGGCTTCCATACCGGATACATAGTCATCCAGCAGGGTCTTGAGCTCGGTCACGCGGTCCTGATCCTCGGCGGAGAAGAAGAACTGGGGCATGATGTCCTTGTAGTAAGGAGTCCACTTTTCGAAAGCTTCCTCTACAAAGTGCTCATACTTGATCTTGCCGCCGTTGTCGAAGAACTGCTTGGAAACGCCCAGATCCGGGTACTTGTTGTAGAACTCAACGTCCAGCACTTCGCTGCCGTCGGGGCAGTAGCCGGGATAAGACCAGAAGGACATCTCGGTGCTGCGCCAGGTCCAGTCGGAGGACCACTTGGTGGTATCGTAGACGTAGTCGATCACGTTGCGCTCTGGATCATAGTAGTGGCCGAATTCCTTGCTGAAGAAATCGCCGTAGGGAGTGGTCTCATGATCTTCCTCGGAGTAGCAGATCATGTAACGGTACAGGCCGTAGGTGTCCACTGCGAAGAAGGAATCTGCGAAGTTAGCCAGGGCTGCTGCCTTCTCCTCGTCGCACTTGGAGCTGATCATGAACATACCGACATTGCGGGCCACGTTCTGCAGGGGGTAGATCTTCATGCCGCCCTCTTCCTTGGCCAGAACTTCCATATCGGAATAGATGTATTCCTTGGAAGCGTCTACGCCGGAAGGTCCGTCGATGTAGCCGACGCCGAACACGCCGTCAACGAACTTGGCATTGACTTGATTCTGGTTCTGGGTGAAGGTGTCGAGGTCCATGAGGCCTTCAGTCCACAGCTTGTTCATGTAGGTGAGGTATTCCTTGTATTCGGGCTCATAGGGAATGTAAACGCCTTCCACGGAACCGTCATCATTGTAACGGAACGCAGCGTTGCCGCCGGCAGTGCAGAAATTGTAAGCATTCAGGATGAGGGCACGGTCCTTGCCGTTGCTCCAGTTGGTGACCCACGGGATCTCATCGGTGGTGTCGCCGTTGCCGTTCATATCGTTGTCACGGAACGCGCAAAGTACCTCGTAGAACTCGTCGAGGGTATCGGGAGCTTCGACTTCGAGCTGGGCAAGCCAATCATTGTTGATGAAGTTGCGCAGCTGCAGAGCGGGAGAACCGTCGCCCATCTTGGGCAGGGAGTAGATGTTGCCGTCGGAGGTGGTCAGGGCCTTGCGCAGAGCGGGCTTTTCCTCCAGCTGCTTGGCAACATTGGGCATATAATCAGTCAGCTCGTTCAGGGGATAGAGCAGACCTTCAACGGCGCCCCACTGGTTCACCTGGATGGCGGAGCAGTTGGTCCAGCCCATGATGGCATCGGGCATATCGTTGGATTCCATGAGAAGCGGTACCTTTTCCTTGGCGGAAGACTTCTCGATGATCTGCCAGTCGATGTCCAGATTGGTGTGCTCGTTCCAGTACTTGACCAGCCACATGCTGTCGGGATCATATTCGCCGCTGTTCTGGGGGATGACGCCGATGGAAACGGAGATCTTCTCCTTGACA
Source organism: Clostridia bacterium (assembly GCA_045640475.1). Taxonomy (GTDB): domain Bacteria; phylum Bacillota; class Clostridia; order Christensenellales; family Aristaeellaceae; genus Aristaeella. The sequence continues at coordinate 3,164 of JAZUFB010000125.1, read as the reverse complement.
ACGGGCCAGATATCATCGGTGTAAACGTTGGACGCGTCAGCAATGGCGCTGAACGCGGTCAGGCACAGAATGAGTGCCACGACGAGTGCGATGAGTTTTTTCATTGGTTCACGTACTCCTTCCTTATTTTGAATAAGACGGTACAAGGGTCCATCCCCCCGCTGCTCCCGTGCGGAGAAAGGGATCATTGACCGATTATCCTTTAACAGAACCCACCATGACACCCTTTGTGAAGTATTTCTGCACAAAGGGGTACAGGGCGAGCACGGGCGCGTTGGCAACAAAGATGACGGCGTACTTCATGGTTTCCGCCTCTCTTTGCTTTCTGGCCGCGTCCATCAGTTCCTCGGTGTTCATGCTGGTGGTATCGATGAGGGTTTGAGCGTTCTGCAGAAGCACCTGCCTCAAAACCAGCTGGAGAGGATATTTCTTCGCGTTGCTGATATACAGCAGAGCACTGAAGTAGCTGTTCCAGTGTCCGACCGCGTGATACAGCGTCATAACGGCAATGATGGCGCCGGAAAGGGGCAGTGCGATCTGGAAGAAAATGCGGAATTCGCCCGCACCGTCCACGCGCGCCGCCTCCGCCAGAGATTCGGAGAAGTTGCCCTGGTAGAAGGTCTTCACGATAAGCATGTTATACACGCTGAAGGCACCGGGAATGATGAGCACCCAAATGGTGTCGATGAGGCCCAGCCGCTTCATATTGAGATAGGTGGGGATCATGCCTCCGCCGAAGAACATGGTAAAGACGAAATAGCCCATGAGGACGCCTTTGCCTTTGAACTCCTTGCGGGAGAGGGCATAGGAGGCGGGAATAAGCAGGGCGAGGTTGTAGATGGTGCCCAGTGATGTATATACGATCGTGTTGCGGTAGCCGGTCCAGATGGCTTTATAGTCGAATACGTTCTTATATGCCTGCAAGCTGAAGCCCACGGGCGTCAGGAAGACCTTTCCCGTATAGACCGCCACGGGATCGGAAAGCGAAGCGATGACAGTGTAGTACAGAGGATACAGGCAGATGATCATCGTAAGCACGGAGATGATCAGGTTGAATGCGTTGAATATGCGGTCGACGCGGGACTCGCGGATGACTGTGGATTTTCCGTTTTTCATGCCGCTCCTCCTTTCACCACAGCGAGGTCTCGTTGACCTTGCGGGAAATGAGGTTCACGAATACGAGGATGGAGCAGTTGACCACGGAGTTGAACAGGCCGATCGCCGTGGTGTAGCTGAACTGTCCCTGCAAAATACCCATGCGGTAGTTGTAGGTGGATATGACCTCCGACACGTCGCGGATGAGGTCATTCTGCATGAGCAGTACCTTTTCATAGCCGACAGACAGAAGCGAGCCGCAGCGCAGGATCAGCATGATGACCATGGTGGGCATGATGGAGGGAATGTCGATATACCAGATCTTCTGCAGTCTGCTGGCGCCGTCGATCTTGGCCGCTTCCAGCATTTCCACATCGATGGCAGACAGAGCCGCAAGATAAATGATGGAGTTCCAACCCGTCTGCTGCCAGATACCGGAAATGATGTAGGCAGGGCGGAACGCCTCGGGCATGGTGCGGAAGTTGACCTTCTCAAAGCCGATTATATCCCTGAACAGATTGAGAAGACCCGTATCCAGATCCAGGAACAAGTTGATCAGACCAACGATGGCCACCGTGGAAATGAAGTGGGGCGCGTAGGTGACCGTCTGTACGACGCGCTTGTATTTCTGGTTTTGAAGCTCGTTGATGACCAGGGACAGCAGAATCGGAATGGGAAAACCGAAAATCAAACTATAAAAGGACAGCAGGAATGTATTGCTGATCAGCTGCCAGAAATTGGGCGAGGACAGGAATTTCGCAAAGTATTCCAAACCGATCCAGGGGCTGCCGAACGAACCCAGCTTGGACTTATAGCTGCGGAATGCGATCTGAATACCTTCAATGGGAACATACTTGAACACAAGCACATCCAGCACCGCGGGCAGCACAAATACATACAGAGGCCAGAACTGGCGCAGATAGCTCTTCATCCTGCGTCGTTTCTTTTCCCGGCTGCTCCTGATCAAAACCTCGGCATTCATTTCCAGCCCCCCTATTTCTTTGGTAAGTTAATCATACAATATGAAAAAATCCATTTCAATATCATTTTTTTGCGGAATCGAAGCGGAAAAAACTAAATTACATATTAATTCTGATAACGATACAAGAATCATTGAACATCACAGCATTAACATCATATTCCTTAAGTTACTTTAGGCAACGTACATGATTATCAGAAAATATTGATGCTGCGAAGCATATATACAAGAAAAGAGACAGCCCATAACGGACTGCCTCTTATGAGTGCAGCATAGGGGGATTCAAGCCCCTGACCTCAACGGTACGAACGGATCGCTGACAAACGTTCCCGACTTCATCCCCAAGACCGGGATCTGCTTTGGGAAGCTCGCCCGCTATCTTCTGTTTTGAATTATCTCACTGCAGACACGGCTCAGTTTGGCTTCCACGTCGGTTCCGTAAATATCCAGTCCGTCCGCTTTATAGTATTCGATATTTTCGATATGCCAGAAGAATTCCGCCAGCAGTTTGACGTAACCGAAAGCATGATCGTTTTCCGGGATAGGTCCGCCCGCGGTGGTAAGATAAACAAGCTTTTTCGCGCGGCACAAGCTGACGTAGTTTCCTTTGGCATCCAGATCGAAGGTTACGCCCTGCGCGCAGACCAGTTCCAGATAATCGTGCAAAACCGCAGGGATGCCGAAATTCCAGAAAGGCGCGCTGATTACGATCTCATCCGCTTCGGCAAACTGCTTCGCCGCATCGAAAAGCGGATCGGAAAAATCGTGTTTCGCGACATATTCGTTGTAGCGTGACAGCGTTTCCCTGTTTAAGGGGCGGAATTCACATTCCCCCAAAGCGATCCTTTCGATCCTGTCTTTACAGCCGCTCAGATAACACTGCGCCAAACGGTTTGTGCGGGAACCCTCTCTGAACGCGGCATCGATAAACAAAATACTCATGGATGAATTCCCTCCGTCCTGTTCATATAAGAAAACCGAGAGCTTTTTCAACTCTCGGTAAGTGATGGAGCATAGGGGATTCGAACCCCTGACCTCAACGATGCGAACGTTGCGCGCTGACGATGTCACCGTACTTGCGCCCATGTTT
>JAZUFB010000124.1:0-2560 GCA_045640475.1 Clostridia bacterium | reverse complement strand
AACCTGAAAAAACAGCAAAAATAACCGCTGCGGCGGCAAATCCCACAGACCGCAGTGTGTTTTCACAAATGTAAATCTGATGACAAATCGGGCAGTCTTCGCCAATGCAGTCGTGATCCGCCTCGGCAATGACAAAAGCGGCAGAAAAAAGCATCACAAAAACAACCATCAGCGCCAATACTGAAGCTGTCCGGCGATTTCGCTTTGTCATGCTGCTCCTTCCCTTTGCTATAAATTACGGCAGACGGAATCGATCCTGACCGATTCGCTGCTCGACATTACATTTTACCATATCCGTGCCTCTTTTATTTCATTTTATTTTGTATTCTTTTGAATTGATTACCAAGCAGGAGTCATCCTTCCAATTATACTGCGGCATGGATTTAAAGAGAGGCTTTTGCGCGGGGCAGTTGTGCGGAATTTCCGAACAGTTGAAAGGATTTTCTGAAATGAGTTCTTCACACTGTCTGGTTATCCTCCACTCTCCGGGAAACAAATCCGAGTAACAATTACCCTTCATAGAAATGGAAACTAATACTGACGCGCACACGAAAAGTTGGTTAAAAGACCATTTTCATAGTCTCGATGGATCCAGTATGCTTTTAAAACAAATGCGAAACAAGGAGAATACTGTGTGAGAACCAAGTATCATTTATTCTGTAAATACTTTACTTGTGTCTTGCCTTATTTGCAGCCGCTTATACTACGTAATGTCTCAATTGACAATTCGAAATTTTGGCTTTTTTCCAATATACCCTGATATTACGAATAATTTTTGTGGGTACGCAGTAGAAAAAGGTACATTGAATATTCCGGCTCATTTTGAGCCACCTGTCCGGATTTTGAGAGGCACCGTTCCGGAAGAACGGAGCCACTGATTCCGGAAATATAGAGCCACCAATAATGACTCTTTGATTGTTTTCCTTCATACTGTATCTATGCGTTGAAAAAGCGCAAATACAAATGAAGGAGGGTCAAAAGAATGACCAAATATCGTGAAATCCTAAGGCTATCAAGCTTGGGATTCAGTGAGAGATAATACACAGCTCGGATGCCTTTTATATGCCCTGCTGTGCAAGCCATTCGTTGAGCTGTTCGGTAATTCTGGAATCCTCAACGAGGAAGCGGCAGTTCATAATGTTGAAGCCGGTTTCCCTTTTTGAATGTCATCTCCAGAAGTTCTGAAGCGATCTCCTTGCTGACAACACGCATGATGTTATCCTCAACATCATCTTTGGAGAGTAGGTTCATGCTGCCATACCAAACGATTTCATTATCAATAACCGCATAGTGTTCACAGTTATCCTCAACAAGTTCAATGTTGAATCCGGCATTGCGTAAATCTTCCATAAGTTCAATTCGGTGCTCTTCACGGCCGTACATATAGGAATCCGGGTGCCAGGTAACAATGGTAACCTTAACTCCGGCCTCTTGCCGTTTCTTAAGAACTCTCAACATACGCATAACCTTATGCTTGCCGAGCGTCGGACTGGAAATCACGATATCGCTGACAGCTTCTTTAAGATCCTGCTCATATACGGAACCATAAGAATCAGAATCAAAAATAGCATTAACATACTGCTTTTCCACAGTCTCTCCAGAAAAAAGCTTATATCCGATTCTCTTATATGCCTTCATCCGTTTAGCATACATGTTATCAAACACCGGAATGTTGGCGTCAATATAATCGTAAATCATTACATTCTGTTTACCTTCGTAATCCCGGTTAAGACGACCGGCATACTGTTCTACTACACCCTGCCATGCAACCGGATCAGCCATAATCAAAGTATCCAGACGCGGGTAATCAAAACCTTCGCCGATGAGCTGCCCAGTAGCAATCAGAATCAGAGATTCATCTGGCGGAACAGCGTCCATTTGAGAGCGGAGTTCCCGCTGCTCCTTCTTGGATTTGCTCCCTGTAAGAAGAAAAACGTGATCCGCACTATTTTTTACCAAATCATATAGGACAGCAGCGTGATCCGTAAAACGTGTTAACACAACCGGAGTCCGACCGGCTTCAATACAAGAGTTGACATCGTCTGCAATCTGCGCATTTCGCATTTCATTATTGCGGATAATACCATAGGCATCATTGATATGAAGTTTATCACGCCCATGCGGGCTGACTGTTCTTGTAAACCGGGGAACAATCAGATGATCTATTCCTTGTTCTTCTGCTTTTTCTTTTGCGGTGTACTGGAAACGCACAGGTCCGAGCAGCATTTCATTTATTCTTTCAAGACCATCACCTCGAAATGGGGTTGCTGTTACACCATAAACATATTTTGCAGAGACTTCACGTAAAACCCTGCTGACCGTTTCAGAGGCGCTGTGGTGACACTCGTCCACAAGAATCATACCGTATTCTTTCAGACGCGGGTGCGGTTCACCTTTTTTGAACAAAGATCCGACCATAGCAATATCCACGATGCCGTTAGAGGTATCTCGGGCACCCTGAATTACACCTACAAGACTTTTTCGTCTTTTCGTGCGTCCCGTTTTCGTTCTGTACTCTGGCAGTTCTTCATTGATTGACAGAAATGTTGACAGTGCTTTT
>JAZUFB010000123.1:0-11684 GCA_045640475.1 Clostridia bacterium | reverse complement strand
CGGATCGAGCTGACCGAGGTGGAGGAGATCATCCGCCGGTTTGACGGGGTCAAGGACGCGACGGTCGCCGCGTTTGACGATCCTGCCGGGGTCAAGTATCTTGCCGCTTATGTCGTTTCGGACGCGCCTGTGGATATGGATGCCCTGCGTGGATTTATCCTGTCCGAAAAACCGGCATACATGGTCCCCGCGGTCATGATGCAGCTGGACGCGATCCCGCTGACCCAGAACCAGAAGGTCAACCGTCGCGCGCTGCCGATCCCGGAACGTAAGGCGGAGGATCTGACCGCGCCTGAAAATGACATCCAGCGGAAGATCCATGAGGTTGTTTCCGGTGTCCTCGGGAATACGGCCTTCGGCATCGATACAGATCTTTATTACGCCGGACTGACCTCCATCAGCGTGATCCGCCTCAGCGTCGATCTGGAGCAGGCTTTCGGGATCCCCTTCCGGGTCGCGGATATCCGCACCCACAGTACCGTCAGACAGCTTGAAGAGCTGATCGCTTCCACCGAAAAAGAGGAAAGCCGGGAGATCCTGCCGGATTATCCGATCACGCGGACCCAGATGGGCATCTATATTGAATGTGTGTCCGATCCGGGATCTGTGACCTATAACATTCCGATGCTGATCCGCCTGAGCGATCGTCTGGATCCTACCCGGCTGCTGTCCGCCGTCCGGACAGCGCTTGACGCGCATCCCTATGTCAAGACGACACTCTTTGCCGACGCGGAAGGCAATATCCGGGCGCGCCGGAATGACGCGGCGGAGCTGACCGTCAACCATATCAAGCGGGACAAATTGCCCGTTGCGGATGAATTGGTCCGGCCGTTCAACCTGCTGGACAGCCCGCTCTGCCGGGTCGCGCTGTATGAGACCCTGGACGGAAATTATCTCTTTATGGATTTCCACCATATCATCTCTGACGGAACAAGCGAAAACATCCTGCTTTCCGATATCGCCAAAGTGTATGCCGGTCAGAGGATCGAAACGGAGAAGTATACCGGCTTCGAAGCCGCGCTGGATGAGGAATCGGCGCGCGCCACGGACCGCTATGATCAGGCAAAGGCCTATTATGACAGTGTCTTCAAGGGCTGCGAGCCGAGCTGCATGCCGCCGAAGGCACCGGTACCCGGCGGCACTGGCGCGGCTTCCGTGGTCCGTGTTGCGGAGACGGCGCCTTCCGCGGTGGAAAGCTGTTGCAAACGGAACAAGGTGACCGCCAACGCGTTCTTCAATGCCGCGTTTGGCTGGACCTTGAGCCGCTTCGGGCAGTTTGACGATGTGGTCTTTACCACGGTCTATAACGGCCGGAGCGATTCCCGCCTGGCCGCCTGTCTGACCATGCTGGTCAGGACGCTTCCCGTGATGGTCCGTACCGGCGAAAACCGGCCGATCTCCGATCTGCTGCATGAGACCCAGGAACAGCTGCTGGACAGCATGGCGAATGATCTCTTCTCCTTCGCGGAGATCTCGTCCGCCTACGGCATCCATTCCGATATCCTCTTTGTGTATCAGGGGGACAACTTCACCTTTGACACCTTCTGCGGTGAAAAGGCGGAGCTGGTGAATGTCATGCCCGATGTGGCCAAGGCGCCCATCACGCTGACCGTCAACCTGCAGGACGGTAAGTATTATCTGAAAGCGGAATATCTGCGCTCGATGTACAACGAGGCGATCATCAACAGCCTGCTGGATGTTTTCACCCTTGTGCTGAAAGGCTTTACGGAGAAGGCCCGGCCGGAGGAGATCTCCCTGCTGACGGAAATGGCCGCGCGGAGGCTGGATGAGATCAATGATACCGCGAGACCCTTGGAAGATATTCCAGTCCATGCCATGTTTGAACGTCAGGTCAAGCATCATCCGGACAAAACAGCCGTGATCGCGGACGGCAGAAAACTGACCTACAGTGAGCTGAACCGCGCGGCGAACCGGATCGCGCACAGCCTTTGCGAATTCGGTGTTGATCGCGATAACATCATCGGAATGATCCTTGACCGCACAGTTGAGATCGATATCGTTGAGTTGGGAATCATCAAGGCCGGCGGCGCGTTCCTCGGTTTGCTCCCCTCCTATCCGGAGGAGCGGATCGCGTACTGCCTGGAGGACGCGGGAAGTCCGTATGTCATTACCACGGAAGAACTCCGGGCCGCGCGACCGGAACTGTTCGCTCCGGAAAAGCCGTATCGCGTCCTGACCGTTGAAGAACTGCTCCGCAACGAAAACGACCGGGATCCGGAGCTTCCGGTCCCGACGGACAGCCTGGTCTACTGTATCTATACCTCCGGCTCCACCGGAAAACCCAAGGGGGTTATGATCGAACACCGTAATCTGGTCTGCTACGCGACGCCCTTTGATTTCGCCTATTCCACTCTTTACGGGGACAAGGCCGGAGATGTCGTACTTTCGATGAGCTCGCTGACCTTTGATATGTCGATCATGGACAATTTGGCCATGCTGATGAATGGCAAGACGGTCTGTCTGGCGACGGAGCGGGAGATCCATAACCCGCAGATGCTGGCGGGGCTCCTCCGGCAGGAAAAAGTTGATACCATCCTTGCCACGCCCTCTTTCATCACCAATAATCTGGGGATCCCGGAATTCAGATCCATTATCGGAAACCTGAAGACGGTTTTTTCCGGCGCGGAAAAGTTCCCGGCTTCTTTGTACACCGACCTGAAGGAAATCGCTCCGGATCTGAATATCCTCAATGGTTACGGACCGTCGGAATGCACGATTTCCTGCTGCGCGAAGGTCCTTCAGAACGACCGGGATATCACCATCGGCGGCCCGAACGCCAACACGAAGTTCTATGTCATGGACCGTTCCGGCAACATCATGCCGCCCTATGCCTGCGGCGAGCTGATCATCTGCGGCGGGCTGGTCGGAAGAGGCTATGTGAATCTGCCCGAAAAAACACAGGCGGCCTTCTTCACTTTGAACGGCATGTCCGCTTACCACAGCGGCGATATGGTGCGTTTTAACGCGGACGGCGAGATCGAATTCTTTGGCAGAAAGGACAATCAGGTCAAGCTGCGCGGGTTCCGTGTTGAATTGGATGAGATCGAAAAATGCATCTGCGATTTTGAAGGCGTCAGCCAGAGCAAGGTCGTTGTCCGCAACAATGGCGCGGAAGATTTCCTGGCGGGCTTCTATACCTCCGAAACAGAGGTGGATCCTGACAAACTGACCGCGTATCTGAAGGCCCATCTGACCTATTACATGGTCCCGGATGTCATGATGCGTCTGGAAGCCATGCCCCTCACCGCGAGCGGAAAGATCGACAAAAAAGCGCTGCCGGAAATCAGACGCGAAAAGAAAAAGACCGCGCGCAAAGCGGCGCGCAAGTCAACCGAACAGGAACTGTGCGAGTTGTTCGCGTCGGTCCTGTCGCTGGATGAATTCTACGCGGATGACAATTTCTTTGAAATGGGCGGTACGTCTCTTTCCGCGTCCAAGGTGACCATGCAGCTGATGGCGAAGGGGTTGAAGGTGGAATATCAGGATGTCTTTGATAATCCCACGCCTGAAATGCTGGCTGATTTCATCGAAGCGCAGAACAAACCCGCGAAGTCGGTTCAATCGGGCCACAGTGATTTCGATATCGTATCAGACTATCCGGAGCAGTTGCAATATAACACGCTGGAATACGCGCATGAAGTGAAACGGGAGCCGCTGGGCGATGTGCTGCTCACAGGCGCGGTCGGATTCCTTGGGATCCATGTTCTGGTGGAATTGATCAACGCGAATGAAGGGAAGATCATCTGTCTGGTGCGGAAATCCGATTTCCCGTCTCCGATGGAACGCCTGAAGAATATGCTGATCTATTACTTTGACGAGTCGTTTGATGAAGTGCTGGCGGAAAGGATCACGGTTCTGGACGCCGATATCACAGATGATGTCGCGGAAAAGGTCGCGGGAGTCCACTTTGATACGATCATCAACTGCGCCGCCTGCGTCAAGCATTACGCGGCGGATGACGTGATCGAGCGGATCAATGTCCACGGGGTCGAGAACCTGATCGGGATTGCCCGGGAACGGAACGCGCGGCTGGTTCAGATCTCCACGGTCTCTATTCCCGGCGCGCATACCGATGAGACGTGGAAGCGCGGTATCAAAATGTACGAAGACCGACTCTTTGTGATCGAAAGCATGGGCAATAAGTACGCGCTTTCCAAGTACCACGCGGAGCTGAGGATGCTTGAAGCCATCAAGAACGGGATGCGCGGCAAGATCATCCGTGTCGGTAATCTGATGGGACGCCAAAAGGATGGCGAGTTCCAGATCAATTTTGAAACGAACGCCTTCCTGAACGCGGTACGCGGTTTCGCGGCTGTTGGCAAATCCCCCATCAGCCACGCGACGGATCCCATGAGCTTCTCACCCATTGATATGACGGCCAAGGCGGTGGTGCTGCTGGCTGGAACCAACGACAAGTTTACGGCGTTCAACGCTGATACCCGATTTGTCTTTGACGAATGGCAGTTGATCGAAGCGGCCAACCATTGCGGCGTCCGCATTACGCCGGTTGCCGATGAGGAATATTACGCCGACTATCACCGGATGCTTGGCGATCCCAAGGTCAACATGCGGCTTCGCGGCCTGATGACTAATGATCGTCCGGATCTGCACGGCGTGGTCAATGACAATAAATTCACTACCAACATCCTTTATCGTCTTGGCTTCTCCTGGCCGCTCCCGGATATGGCCTATTTCGAGCGGGCGATCAACAGTCTGCTTACCCTGGGATACTTTGATGAAGATCCGGATCCTGATGAATAATGACTGAAACAAAAAAGGCTTGAGGCAGAACGTCTCAAGCCTTTTTTGCTACACCCTGTTCGCTTCACCCTGTACCCTGTTTATTCCTTTTCGATGATGGTGAGCTTTTTGTTGATCCCGGTCATACGGAAGATACTCGCAACCCCTTGGGCTACATTGATCACGGAAAATCCAGCGTTCATGGACTGGGCTTTTTTGCTCGCCGCGACGACGACGCGGAGTCCGGCGGAAGCCATATATTCCACTTGATCAAAATCCAGCACCAGTTCGGTTGCTTCGGTCAGAGATTCCACCAGGTCGCCCAGCTCCGGGGAAGAAACGGTATCCAGCCATCCTTCGGGGGCCAGTGTGATTTTTCCGTTTTCATTGGTTTGATGAATCGTCATTTTGCATATCCTCCTTGATATATTTTGTGATCGTCAGAATATTCTGTCCGTCAGTATACTCATAATCCACAAGATCCGCCACCGTAAAGGCGATCAGCTTGCCAAGCCCGCCGATCTGCAGATCCATATCATACTCATCCGCTGATGTCACATTTTCACGCGGATCGTAGGGGATCCCGCGGTCAGTGAATCGCATCGTGATACGGTCTGATTGCTCCAAGGTGAAAAGGATCTTTTCCCCTGTGAGTTTGCGGTCTTTGAAGGCATAGGAGCAGATGTTGACGAAGATTTCCTCAGCGGCGAGGCACAGATCGAGCTTCAGCTGGCGGGGAAGATCACATCCCATGATCGTTTCCCGGATCCTGGAAAACTCCCGCTGATCCACATTCAGCTTCAGATCGTAGGTATCTTTGACCGTCAGTGTCATCATGGTGATGTCGTCATGCTGGTCGGTGCCGGCAGAGAAGGCTGTCAGGGAGTCATGGACGTAGCGGACAAGGTCCTCCTCATGTGCGGCCTTAGCTTCAAGCAGCGTCTGCTCCAACCGCTCCGTGCCGTAGAAATGCTTCTCCGGGTCCGTTGCTTCATCTACGCCGTCTGTATACAGGAACAGGACATCGCCTGTGCGCAGTGTCACGCTTTCTTCGTTATATTCCTCCCCTGGGAAGAGACCCAGCAAGGTATTCTGGGCATTTCCGGGCTTCCGGAGCATGTCATGCAGGATGTAAGGCGGATTGTGGCCCGCGTTTGCGAAGATAAGCTGCTTGGTCTTCCGGTGATAGATGCCCACGAAAGCGGTGGCGAACAGCATCCGGGGATTTTGCTCCGACAGGGTGTTATTCACGTTCTCCAGGATCCGGGCGGGAGAAAGGCCGGTCCTGGCGTATTGACGGATCAGCATCAGTGTGACAGACATAAAGATGGAAGCCGGCATACCTTTTCCGGATACATCCGCCACAACGAAAAGGATCCGGTCATCATCCAGCGGCAGATAATCGTACAGATCTCCTCCGACATCTTTGGCCGGGTTCATCATAGCACGAATTTCCAACCCGCTCGAGCTATATCTTTCGGGGGGCAGGAAGCCTTTCTGGATATAGGCCGCGGTTTCAAGCTGGGATTTCTGGTCTGCCTTATCCTCATTCAGATTCTGGATATCTTTCAGATACTGGTCGATATCCTGTGTCATGCTGTTGAAAGCCGAAGCGATCATCCCGAATTCATCGTTTTTTCCTTCATCCAGCCGGACATCGGTTCGTTGACCGTTTGCAATGAATTCCGTCATAGCTTTGCTGATCTGCTTTGCGGGACGGGATACTTTTTTGACAACGGTATAATAAAGTATAAAGATCAACGCGGCGAAGACCGCCAACATAACGGCAGCAATAAGCAGGAATTTTCGGAAGGCTTCCTCCAGCATCTGTCCCGTGGAGACCGCGATGCCGGCAATCAATGTGTTGCCGGAATCGTTTTCCTGTTTCATGATGATATCGATCGTACCGAACTCCCGAGACTGGTCTACCTTTCCGTAAACGGACGAGCCGTCCAGAACGGCCTGAAGGGCCGGAGTCATTTCATATTCCAGTTCTTCTTCCGCAACCCAGGCGAGGGCCTCATTTATCTCATCGTCCTTAAAGCAGAAGTCAACATACCGGAGCGTGCCGCGCTCCAGATCAAACTTATACAGATAAACATATTCAATTCGATACCATTCACAGATGTATTCACTGAACACATGGATCTGGTCATGGAGACCGATGTCAACCTCAACACCCTCTTGCTCCGCTTCATAGGCGATCATGTCATTGTACATATTCAGGATCGTACGGGCATAGCGCTCGTTTTCATCCATTATGATCCTGCGAACGGCATGATAGGAGCCCACAGACAGAATGATCAGCGCGGTAAAAAGCAACAGAGCGACACGGAATGTCAGCTTTCGCGCAATGGATCTTCGCATCGATATCCCTCCTGTGAGTTTTATGCCTTTATCATGGTCCGGTTTGAGTATACAGAATATATGTATGTGTGACAAGAGAAAAACAGAGGGACGGCTCTTCTCAAAAGGGCGTCCCTCTGTTTTTCTTTGCTTTGATGATTATTTGCCGAACAGTGTGGCGGCTTTCTGCATCCGCTCGCTGATCCTGACTTCAAACGGGCAACGGGCTTCGCAGGCATGGCATCCGATACATTCGGAAGCCGTGTGGGGCAGGGAAAGATAGTGCTGCCGCACAGTCTGGGGCACTTCGCTCTGCATCACGGCCAGGTCGTAGTATTTGTTGATCATGGCGATGTCCAGGTCCTTCGGGCAGGGCTTGCAGTGGCCGCAGTAGGTGCACTGGCCTTTGCAGGAATGCAGGGGCGCACCGGCCAGCACGGTTGCGTAATCTTTGGCTTCCTTGTCGGCGGTCTCATAGGCGACGGCCGCGTCGATCTGTTCTTTCTCGTCATAGCCGCAAAGGACGGAGCATACGGCGGGCCGTGTCAGGGCATAGTGGATCAGCTGGACGGGCGTCAGCGCCACGCCGAAGGGGGAGGCTTGCGCGTTGAAGAGACGGCCGCCCGCGAAGGGCTTCATGACCGTCAGTCCGACATCGTTCTCCACACAGACACGGTAGAAATCCGCCCGCTCCGGATCGATCCCGGACAGAGCCGCGTCATAGGTGTCGGCAAACATGACATTCATGTCCTCGTTGGCAGGGAGCATGTCAAAGGCGGGGTTGATGCTGAAGAGGATCATTTCCACAAAGCCGGATTCCGCCGCTTTTTTGCCGATGGCGGGGTTGTGGGTGCTCAGACCGATGTGGCGGATCTTTCCGCTTTCCTTCAGGGAGAAGACATAGTCAAGGAAACCGTTTTCGTGGATGTTGTTCCAGTCTTCTTCCGCGTCCACAAAGTGGATCATGCCCAAGTCCACGTAATCTGAACGCAGACGGCGCAGCAGATCCTCAAAGGCGGGCTTGACGGTCTGAAGATCCCGGGTACGGACATACTGGCCGTTTTGCCAGGTGGAGCCGATATGACCCTGGATGATCCATTTTTCCCGATCCGGTTCGATCGCCTGCCCGATAATATCGCGCGATTTGGGATCCGCCATCCAGCAGTCGATGATGTTGATTCCTTGCTCACCGGCATAACGGATCAGTTCGATAGAGTGCTCCTCGGGATGGCGCTCAAGCCATTCACCGCCAAATCCGATTTCGGAAACGGAAAGATTTGATTTTCCAAGCGTTCTGTAATTCATGCTTCAGGCTTCCTTTCGTATGCTTCTGGCTTTATACCGGGCCCTGTTTTTAGTTTTTGCGTTTCTGGTAGATACTCTACCTTTGTTCCCGGTTCCTGTCAAGCGGTTAACAAAACTCATCGACGTGATAAAAAACCCGTACACACGGGGGCTTGATCGCTCCTTGCGTGTACGGGTCATATTCAATTTGGGATCAGGCTCAGTTGTTCTTGATGTGAACGTCCAGCTGATCGAAGGGAACCACGATACCGGCGGCAACAAAGGCCTTCTGGGCATCGTCCAGGATGGCAAAGTAGGTATCCCAGTATTCAGCACCCTTGCACCAGGCGCGCAGGGTGACCTTCACGCCACGGCCGGCGCCGTAATCGGTCATACGGACAAAGGGAGCGGGATCGCTCAGCACGAGCTTTTCATTGGCACAGACATCCAGCAGGGTCTTTCTGACCTTGTCGGGATCGTTTCCGCCAACGGAGAAGTCCAAATCCACACGGCGGAGTTCCTGCTCGGAATAGTTCACGATCGTGCCGGAAGACAGGGCGCTGTTGGGCAGGTAGATCACTTTGTTGTCAAGGGTCAGGACCTTGGTGTTGCAGATGCGGATGTCATCCACGATGCCTTCGCAACCCTGGGCGCTGATATAGTCGCCGATCTTGAAGGGGCGGGTGATCAGCAGCAGGGCGCCGCCGGCAAAGTTAGCCAGCGTGCCGTTCACGGCCAGGCCAACGCCAACACCGAGGGAGGCGATCAGGGCGGAGATACCGCTGGTTTCGATTCCCAGGTAGCCGATCAGGCAAACCACGACCAGGACCTTCAGGCCGGTCACGACGATGTAGCACAGGGTCTTGCTCAGGGTCTTGTCAAGCTTTTCGTTGGCTTCGACTTTCTTCGCCAGTTTCTTGCCGAGTGCGTTGATGATCTTGAAGGTGATCAGCAGGATCAGGATCGCGATAATGATCTTGATACCGGTCGTGGTCGCGAAGTTCGCGATCGTATTCCACACATCAGAGAAGGCAGCACCGGTTTCGGCGAGCTGCTCGGCAGCACCCTCAGCAACGGGCGCGGCAGTAGGTACGGCGGTGGCAACGGCTTCGGCAGCTTCTTCAGCAAAAGCGATTCCCATTTTTTGTTTCCCTCCATATTTTCATTCGGTCGTTCGAAGGACGCTTTCGGCTGAATTTGTCCTTTGAACTTTGGGGTATTATACCTTTTTTTGGCCTGTCATACAATGGCAGTATCGGTCATAATCCCAAAAAACATTTTGCATTGATATTGAATATGGTATACTGACGGATAGAAATGGTGATTTTCTGAGTTGTTAACAAGAACGGAGAGAACGAAATGAAATCGAAAACGATCCTTTTGCTCCTTGCCCTTGCTTTGCTCCTTACGCTTCCTGTGTTTGTGTGCGGAGAACCCGCGGCCCCGGTTTTTTCGGTGCCCGGCGGATTTTATGACGAAGCGTTTGAACTGGAGATGACCTCCCCGGACGGATACGAGATCCGCTATACGATGGATGCCAATGATCCGGCGCAGATCACCGATCCGTATATCTACATGATTCCCGTCGCGATCAAAAACACCGACGCGCAGCCGAATACGATCAGCGCGATCCGGGAGATCACGCTGGAGTGGTACATGCCGCCGCAGGAACCGGTGCCGAAATGTACCGTGGTCCGCGCGGTCTGCGTCGCGCCGGACGGGACCGTAAGCCCGGAAACAATGGAGACCTACTTCATTGGCCGCACGGAGCCTTATTATGACAGTATCGATACGATCAGCCTGGTGACGGAAGGCAGCAACCTTTTCGGCAGCGCGAACGGCATTTTTGCCATTGGTTACCGGATCGAGGACTGGATGAAGAGCGACGCGTTTGAGGAATACGATTCCCTTTCCGATCCGCGGTATCCGACCAACTATAACCAGCGCGGCAGGGAATGGGAACGCCCGGCGACGATCCAGGTGTTCTCGGACGGACATAACGTGTTCAGCCAGGATATCGGCATCCGGGTGAAGGGCAACTTCACCCGCGCCAACGCGCAAAAGAGCCTGACCTTTTATGCCCGGAAGGAATACGGGAAAGGCAAGATGAAGTACGACTTCTTTGACGGAAAATGTCTGGATATGAATGGCGAGCCGATCACGGAGTTCGACCGTGTCTGCATCCGAAGTGGTGGCAACGATTATGCCGGCGTGCGCTTCCGCGATGATCTGAATCAGGAGCTGATGGGCCAGACCCGTCTCGGCGTCCAGACAAAGCGCCCGTATCTGCTGTATATCAACGGGGAATTCTGGGGCATGTATTCCATGCAGGAAAAGGAAGACAAGCATTATGTGGCCGCGCACTATGGCGTGGACAAGGATAACGTGACGATCATCAAGTGCGGCAAGCTGGAGGACGGCACGGAGGAGATGCTGGATGAATACCGCGAACTCTATAACTGGGCGATCGAGGAAGCGGACTTCTCCGATCCGGAGGATTTCGCGCGCATGGAAGAAGCCATGGATCTGGATGGCCTGATCGATCTGTTTGTCGGCGAAAGCTATGTCTGCAATTACGACTTTGCTATGCTCATCAATAACTGGACTGTCTGGCGTGTGAACGAACCGGACGGTTCTCCCTATGGGGACGGGAAATGGCGTTTCCTGGTGTATGATACGGAATACTCGCTGGGCCTGTATGATCAGATCCCGACGCAGTATGACTGTGATTATCTGAATCAGATGGATATCGACAGTACGGATCTGGCGCTGCCAGTTTTGCTGTTCGACCTGGTGATGGACAACGCGGACTTCTGTGAGCGCTTTTATGATCGGTATATCGAATTGGCCGATACCGTCTACAGCGCGGAGAACGTGCTGCCGATCATCGACCGGATGGTGGCGGAGCAGAGTGAAGCTTGTCTGGATACCATGAAACGCTTCAATATTACCTGGAACGACTATGTTGGCGAGACCGCGAAGATCATCAACTTCTTCAACGGACGCCGTGAATACGCCCTTGAGTCTCTCGAATCCTTCTGTGCGGAGTAAGAATCAGAACAGGACGCATCAATATCACGAAAAAAGCGGTTCTTATGATCTTGTACAAACACAAGACAAAAGAACCGCTTTTATTTCTTTCTCTTTTTTACTTCACGAACAATTCGGCGTCATAGGGCGGCAGGGTGACGGTGTTTCCGCAGGGCTGATCCCGCAGGACGGCATGGCTCTGTTCAAAGGGCAGGGTAACGGTCTGCGGTTGGTCTGTCGTGTTGACATAGAAGGCTTCGCCA
>JAZUFB010000122.1:0-7888 GCA_045640475.1 Clostridia bacterium | reverse complement strand
TTTGCGGCCATGAAACGGGAAAAATTCTCCTTCCATGCCTTATGCATGGCTGAAGCGTCATAGGCTTCCAGTCCCTCGGAAGTCATTTCCATCCGGATCATCAGATCGTAACGGTTGGCACGGTCGGAGCAGGACGGGATCAATTCACAGACGGAAACACCGGGAATATCTGTCGCAGCGGAAAAGGCTTCGGCTGCTTTTGCCAGCATGATTTCGCGGGAATCAGCTTCTTCATTCCATTTGACAAGAATATGATGCAGCATATCAGAACACTCCTTATGATTCAAAATTGTGGGCAATATACTTACCGCCTGCGGGGTCGGCCTTTGGGAGAACGTGAGGCATAGCGGTCGGACAGGGCATAGCAGCTGTCACAGATGGACGATCCGAGGCAGGGTGAGATCTTCTTTCCGCAGATCCGGCAGAAGGTTCCGGCATAACCTTTCAGATTTTCCAGCAGCAGCTCGTTGATACGCGCAGCGACTTCATCCTTATAGGACATATCGTCTGTTTCAAGTCCCATTCGCTGCTGCAGCTGATGCCGGATATCCAGCGCCTTATACAGCTGTTCGCATTGCTCCAATGATTCCATATCGAACGGAGGCTCAGGCAGGGGCCGTTTCTTCAGGATCGACAGACAACAATCCCGCCAGTAGACCATGAGGGCGAAGGAAGAAGTATCCACCGGACAGCAGAGCAGTTTGTACAGCGTACTTCTGCCAAATTGCTTCTTCCAGGGCTTGATCAGATCATACAGCAGCAGCGGATCTTTCATGGACGCGCGGGCAATCCCACGGACGGGCGGGATACGCTCCCATGCGGCGAAGAGGACATTCAACGGATATTCGGAATCCAATGCTGCTTCCGGAAAGGGAATAGTCATCCGGGTCAGCTGCTCAGGCTCTGAATTGGGGCACATGGCATTCCGGATCAGGTCTCCGTCCGTGAGCGTCATCACCAGTCCCAGATCATACATTCCGTAACGTCCGGCACGTCCGGCAATCTGGCGGATCTCTCCGAATTCCAGCGGACGGCGTTTCTGACCATCAAATTTGGTATCCTCGCAGAAGATGATCCTGCGGATCGGCAGTGAAACACCCATTCCGATAGCATCTGTGGCTACCACGACCCGTGTCTTTCCGGATGTGAAACGATGGACCTCCTCCCGCCGGCTGACCGGAGGCAGCGCACCGTAGATCACGCTGGGGTCAATATTCCGCAGCTTCAGTTCACCGGCCATCGCCAGCGCGCTCCGACGTGAAAAAACGATCAGCGCGTCACCGGGCTCCACTTCATTCAGGGATTCCAGATGCCCAGCATATTTCAACGGAGCCATGCGTTCATGGCTGACAATCGTGTATGCCGCATGGATCCGGTCAAGCAAGCCAAGAATGATATCATGGGCTTCCGGAGCGAAGCACAGATGCATCTCGGAAGCATCCAGGGCCAGGATCGCTTTCAGCCAGCGATCGCCGCGGTTAGGGTCGGCAATCATCTGTGCCTCATCGATCACAGTAACATCATAGTGCTTTTCATAGTCCGCCATCTCAATGGTGGAAGAAACGATCCGGGCAAAGGGAACTTCCAGCTTTTCCTCGCCGGTAAGGAGATCGCACGGAATGCCGTCTGTATTCAGACTGTCAAAGATCTCCAGAGCAAGCAGACGCAGAGGCGCCAGATAAGCTCCGGATCCCACTGCCTTCAGTGCCTGAATGGATTGATAGGTCTTTCCGCTGTTGGTAGGGCCGATATGCAGGATGAAACGACGGTCCAGCAAGGCTGAGCGGGCGTAGAGTTCTTCCAGATCAAAGGAACGCAGATAGTTGACAACGGAATCATCGCTTTTCAGTAGCTTCTGCTCACGGCGATATTCCTGCACTGCGGGGATATTCAACAGGTCAGAAACCTGTTCGTGTGTCCAGAAAGCGGTCCGACCGGCATGATTGTTCACTACTTTGACCGGGGGAGGAAGAAGCTTACGGATCATGGAAGCCTTGACACCGTAGATGCTGGTGATCATGGACATGGTATATAAAGTTGTTTTACGGGACTTTTTTCGGTTTGGCATGTCTGTCTCCGTTCAACAAAGATAATCCGGGGGAACGCAGACCATTGTCCTTGATTCTTTGCTGTTTGTCAATCCCACGGATGACAGGATACGCTAAAGAACGCAATATACTGTTGTTGGGCGAAACATCGGAAACGGGTGAGGAATGCCTGAATGAAACGCTGCATATCGGCTGCCATTTTCCGGCACAATAAATATGATATTGCAATGGTGTTTTCAATCAATATGTAGTATAATGATTCCCGTTAAGATTAGGTGACAAACAGTATCAGAAAAATTGGCTGAGCCTTTATCTGGTGGATTATGATGCTTTTTCATCGGTCGCGGCGGCGTAGTCAGCCGGGTTTCCCGGAGAAGTATATGGCAACGCACAGCAAGCACCAAACAAAGTACCGGAAAATAAGGCCAGACATCACTATTGTACGGAGTAATCCGGTGGAATAACCGATCAATTTTCTCCGTCCCGAGGTTCAGAGGAGGAAAGCTTATGCTTACAGAAAAGAGAAAACCGGATGTTGTACTGCAGACGGACTTCGGCCTCACAACGGGCTTTGTGGGTTCCATGTACGGAGTTATCCGGAACGTTGATACGGAACTCTCGGTATTTGATCTGAATCATGAGATAAAGTCCTTTGATTTCAGACAGGCATCCCGGTCGCTTGCAGATACGGTTTTTTACTGGAAAGATGGTACGGTATTTGTATCCGTTGTCGATCCGGGAGTGGGAACCAGCAGAAGATCCTGCGTGGCCAGACTCAGGAATGGAAGTTATATCGTTACACCGGATAACGGAACTCTTACAGGAGTCTATCAGGATATCACGGAAGTCCGGGAAATCGATGAGACGGTCAACCGGTTGAAAGGTTCCGGAGAGGCATATACTTTCCACGGAAGAGATGTTTATTCCTATACGGCTGCACGACTCGCATCCGGGATCATCGATTATGAGGGCGTCGGACCTCAGTATCCGCTGGAGGAGATCATCCGTTTTACTGTTCCTGAACCTGTGGTAAGTCATGGACGTGTAGAGGGAATCATCACCGGCTGCCTGAAACACTACGGTGAGCCTGATACGAATATCACCATGGAACATATGAAAGCCGCCGGCTTCGCATACGGGGATATGCTTAACGTAGTTATTGCCTGGCGTGGGGAAGAAAAGTACAACGAAAACGTACCTTTCGTGACGACCTTTGACTGCGTGGCACCCGGGGAGCCTCTGGTGTACCGTGCGGGCACAAGCCCGGTGATCGAGATCGGATTCAATATGGTCAAGTTCGCAGACAAGATCATTCCTGAAATCTTTGACAATGACCCGATGGAGTTCCGTATTATTTTTTCACTGCCGCGATAATGGCAGCTGAAATGAATAATAATAAAATTTTTGGAGGTAGAAAAAATGAAAAAGTTTGGCGTGAAATCTGTTGTAGCCACCGCTATCCTCGCAGCCCTCGTATTTGTGATGATCCGTTTCATCGCAATCCCCACTCCGCTGCCCAACACCACTCTCAGCATTTATGCGGCCGTTTCTGCATTCTTTGCTGTGGTATTCGGGCCTGTGGTCGGTTTCCTCGGAACCTTTATCGGCGATCTCCTTGTTGATGTTACCGCCGGTTGGGGCATCTGGTGGAGCTGGATCATTCCTACCGGTCTCTACGGTCTCCTGATGGGCCTCGGCTGCAAAAAGATCAACCTGGAAGATGGCGAATTCGGAAAGAAAGAGATCATCCAGTTCATTGCTGTTTCCTTCATTTGCTGCGCCATTTGCTGGGGCCTGCTCTGCCCGCTCTTTGACATTCTCTTCTATGCTGAACCCGCCGGAAAGGTGTTCGCACAGGGCGCATGCGTTGGCCTGAGCGGCTTTGTCTCCACTGCCGTTATCGGTACCCTCATCTGCAAGGCCTATGCCGCCACCAGATCCAAGAAGGGCTCCCTCAAGAAAGAAGACTGATTATCAAGGAGTGAAATCTTAATTGACTGAACCGATCATTGAGTTCAAAGACTTTTCGTTTCAGTACAATGCCCAGACAGAACCCACACTCCGGAATATCACCCTGAAGATCAACAAGGGTGAAAAGGTCCTCATCGCAGGACCTTCCGGGTGTGGGAAGTCCACCATGCTCAACTGCATGAACGGCCTGATTCCTTTCTCCTACAAGGGTAAAATGACCGGCTCGGTGACTGTTGGAGGAAAAGAAACCTCAAAACAGAGCATCGTTGCAATTTCCGGCGTTGTCGGCACAGTCCTTCAGGACAGTGATGCACAGTTCATTGGCCTGACGGTCAGGGAAGATATCGCCTTTGTGCTGGAAAATGAACGCGTCTGCAAAGATGAGATGGTGGAAAGAGTCAAAAAGGCTGCAGAACTCGTCGGTATCGATTCTCATCTCAATTATTCGCCGACGGAACTCTCCGGCGGGCAGAAGCAGAGAACGGCGCTCGCAGGCGTCATGATCGATGACGTGGACGTGATGCTGTTTGACGAGCCACTGGCCAATCTGGATCCGGCTACCGGCAAGACAGCGATGGAACTCATCGATGAAGTAGCTGAGAAGACCGGGGTCGCTGTCATCATCGTCGAGCACAGACTGGAAGACGTGCTCCATATCGATGTTGACAGGATCGTGCTGATGAACGATGGCAGAATCGTTTTTGACGGACCGCCGGATGTGCTTCTGACCTCAAACAGGCTTGTCGAAAGCGGGATCCGCGAACCTCTTTATGTTACTGCGCTCAAATATGCGGGGGTTTCGATCACAGAAGATAAAAAGCCGCATAATATCCGCAGCCTGGTTCTGTCCGATGAAGACATCGGCAAGGTCAGGAACTGGTATAGCTCATCAGAAAAAGCAGATGTCAAGCCCAGACAGGAACCAATTTTAAGTCTCCGTGATGTTATGTTTGCCTATGATGACAACCCGCCCACACTTAAAGGCGTTGACCTTGACGTGAGGCAGGGCGAACTTCTTGCGCTTGTCGGAAGAAACGGAGCCGGAAAATCCACCCTTGCAAAAGTGATGTGCCGCTTCGAAAAGATTTCCGGCGGAATCATGAAGATCGGGGGAGACGACCTCACTTCATACAGCATCAAGGAATGTGCCGACAGGGTCGGCTATGTCATGCAGAACCCGAACAAGATGATCTCCAAGACCATGATCTTCGATGAGGTGGCCCTTGGTCTGCGCCTGCGCGGGGTGGATGAAGATACGATCAGGAAAAAAGTGTTTGACACCCTTCGGATCTGCGGCTTGTACGAGTTCCGCAACTGGCCCATCGCCGCTCTTTCCTACGGGCAGAAAAAGCGAGTCACCATCGCCTCGATCCTCGCGCTCGATCCGGATGTCCTCATCCTCGACGAACCTACTGCCGGACAGGATTTTCGTCACTATACCGATATCATGGAATTCCTTCGCCAGCTGAACGATACCGGGATGACCATCATGATGATCACCCATGATATGCATCTGATGCTGGAATATGCGGAACGTTCCGTCGTTTTCTGTGACGGCACCGTCATAGCGGACAAAACCTCGGCAGAGGTGCTTACAGATCCGGATGTCATCCGCAGGGCCTCTCTGAAGGAAACATCCCTGTATAATCTTGCCCTGATGTGCGGAATCGAGGATCCTTCGGCATTTGTGCAGTGCTTCATTGACTATGACAGGAAGGCGAGAGAATCATGAAGAACTTCCTGAACTACATTGACAGACCATCCCCGATCCATAAGATCACCGGAGCTGCGAAGCTTGCCTGTCTTTTGCTGTGGGTAACGGCGACCATGATCACGTTCAATACGATCTTCCTCGTTATTGTCACGATTTTTGGGTTTATCCTTTTCCCACTTTCCAGAGTGCAGATCAAAGATGTGAAAGCAATGTTCATCTTCCTGATCGTATTCATGTTCACCAACAGCCTTCTCAGCTATCTCATCAGTCCTGAACATGGCTGTGAACTGTATGGAACGAGAAATGTCATTGTGACGTTTTTCGGACATTACACGATCACGAAGGAAGAACTTCTGTACCTCCTTAATCTGCTGCTCAAGTACACATCCACCATTCCGCTCATTCTGGTATTTGTGGCGTCCACAAATCCAAGCGAGCTTGCCGCGTCCCTGAACAAGCTCGGAATCAGTTACAGTATCGCTTATGCCGCGGCACTTGCTATCCGTTTTGTTCCTGACACCGTTTCTGACTTCATCGATATTTCAAGGTCACAGCAGGCCAGAGGCGTGGAAATGAGTAAAAAAGAAAGCCTGATCAAGCGCCTGAAATCTGCTGCCGTGCTTATCATGCCGCTTGTTCTGAACAGCGTCGAGCGAATCGATATCCTGACGAATGCCATGGAACTTCGTAAGTTCGGAACGCAGAAAAAGAGGACCTGGATCATGGCAAGGAAATCCGGAGTATGGGACTATGTCACATATGCTCTTGGTTTCATTCTTCTGGCGTATGTGATTTATTTCAATTACAAGAACGGCGGAAGATACTGGAATCCGTTCGTTTAGGAGTGTTTGATATGAAACCTACAGTAGTTTTGCAGACTGACTTCGGCAGCGGCGGCGGCGGAAGTATGACCGGCGTTATCAAGAGCATTGATGCGGAAGTCAACGTATATGATTTTGAACACTTCGTTGAGCCATTCAACGTGGTTGCTGCTTCGGCAAGTTTGTCGAGAGTCACCGGTGTCTGGCCATCCGGAACCATTTTTGTCAGCGTGGTGGATCCCGGTGTCGGAACGACCCGCCGCTCATGTGTGGCGAAGCTCGATAATGGCAGTTTCATCGTTACCCCGGATAACGGAACGCTTACCATGCAAGCTGAACACATTACCGAAGTCCGTATGATTGACGAGAGCATCAACCGTCTCCCGGGCAGTGAAAACTGCCACATTTTCAACGGACGTGACGTCTATGCCTATACCGCAGGTCGTCTCGCAGCAGGGGTTATCTCCTACGAAGAGGTCGGTCCGGCGTATCCGACGGAAGAGATCATCGTGAAGCAACTGACGACTGTCGAAACCATCGTCAGGGCGGGTTATGCCCATGCAGGCTTCTATGACATTGAACCTTCCTTTGGCTGCCTGCGCGTTAATCTTTTTCATCGGGATTTCCGGGAGATCTGCGGTTTTGCCTATGGCGAGAAAGTACATCTCGTTATCAGCGACGGTAAAAAAGATATCTTTGATGATATTGCCTATTATGACAAAACCTTCGGCCTTGTACCGGAGGGCGTACCATTCATCTGTGGTGACAGTCAGCTCGGCAACGAACAGAAGCTCCGCTTCAGCCTGAACGAAGATAATTTCCTTGAAAAGTATGCACCCGAACTGAAAAAAGGTTTGCACGCCGGGAAAGATTACAGCTTCACGGTGACAAGGCTTGACTGAACTGGCGCGGATATGCCAGAGGTACAGAAGAACACTGCCGGCAAACGACTTGTTCTTGTATCGCAACAGATGATCCCGGAAAGATGAATCAGGTCAACTTATCTGCTGATTACCCGGTAGGATAAGCTGGCCTTTTCTTTTGCACAGATCAGCCATTAACATGAGTCTGTCAATCAATAACCCAATACTCCATTAACAAAAAAGAGAATCATTTGTTTTTGATCAGCAGGAATGCTATAATCGAGCTTGAAATGCCTGATATAAAGGAAACAGAGTATGATCAGAATTTTATTTGTTTGTCACGGCAATATCTGCCGGAGCCCTATGGCTGAATTTGTGATGAAAGATATGGTGTATCACAGCGAACTGCGGGGACAGGTGGAAGCGGCTTCAGCGGCTACAAGCACCGAGGAGATCGGGAATCCGGTCTAT
>JAZUFB010000121.1:0-2270 GCA_045640475.1 Clostridia bacterium | reverse complement strand
GAGAACGCAATCCGTCCCGCTGTTGTGGGGAGAAAGAACTGGTTGTTCTGTGATACTCCCGACGGAGCCGTGGCCAGTGCTGTCGTATATTCCGTCATAGAAACTGCCAAGGCCAACAACCTGAACCCGGAAAAATACCTTACGTATCTCTTGACAATTCTCCCTGACCGCTGCGCCCATGACAATAATCCGTCAGTAGATGACCTGATGCCCTGGAAGAATGTAACCGCCAAATAATCCGTACCTTGACCGAGGCCATATTGATGTGAGATAATCGTTAAGGCTAACGGATTCCAATAGACTCTCGTAGAGTCTAATAGAATCTATTAGTCACGTTTAGTCAATCACGCAGGAGGCCCAAAATGACGAGCGGAGAACTGAAACACAGGACATTGGTGGAACAATGGGCTGAGAGAATCGGGCAGTGCCGGACCAGTGGGAAGCGTGTAGGACAATGGTGCGAAGAGAATCATATAAACATAAAGACCTATTACCGTTGGGAACGCAAGTGCCTGACAGAATATGATCAGTGGTGCCCGGCGAAGCAGGGAAATCTTGTAAAGATTGATCCTGCGGAGTTGGCATCACCTGATACGGGGATCAATACCGTAAGGGATGCCGGTCCGGAAATCGAGGTCGGGAAAGTAAGACTTATACTGCCGCCGGGAACAGATGCGGTACGGATTGCCGAATTAATAGCGGAGATCAACCGTCATGCTTGATTTCAGCCGAGTCCATAACTATTACATTGCCTGTGGGTATACCGATATGCGCAAGCAGATCGATGGGCTTGTGGCCATGGTGGAACTGCAATACAGGCAGACGCTGGACGAAAGCTCTATCTTCCTGTTTTGCGGTCACCGCGCCGACAGGATCAAAGCCCTTTACTGGGATGGGACCGGATATGTACTGCTGTATAAGCGGCTGACCGAAAAGCGTTTTCAATGGCCGCGGAACGAGCAGGAACTGAAGCTGCTTACGAAGCAGGAATTCCGCTGGCTCATGGAAGGATTGTCCATCGTCCAGACGAAAGCACTGACGCCGGGACAGCCGGGAAACGTGTATTAGGCAAAGTTAAGTTTAGGATAATCGTAAAAAGGCCAAAAGGATTTCTGCCGCCGTCGTCGAATATTATATACATACGGAAAGGACGGTGAGCAGCATGAACGGCAATGAACAGATGGTACCTGTGTCTGTCATGGAAGAGATACTCAGGCAGCTGAACATGCTGCAGGAGACTGTGAACGAGCTCAGGGAAATGATCCGCGAGAAGGACAGGATCATTGAGCAGAAGAATCAGATCATATTGAATTTGAACCGCGCGAAATACGGACAGCGCAGTGAGAAGACAGTCTACGTCATGGATGACGGCATCCGGCAGATGTGCATGTTTGAGGAAACCGGTGACGGCATAGAGGAGAAATCCGCCGCTCCCGTTGAGAAAGACAGTGAAACGACCATAGTGGTAGCCGCGCATAAGCGGAAGCCGAAGAGGACGCTGGAAGAACTGTGCGAAGGACTATCGGTGGAAGAGGTTCTGTGTGATATTCCGGAAGAAGAGAAGCCGGGTCTCAAGTGCATCGGCACGGAAACGGTACGAACCGAGTTGATCAAGGAAAAGGCGAAATACAGCGTAAAGAAGTATCTACGGAAAGTGTACGCGGATCCGAGAGCGGAAGCGGAGAGTGGAGAAGCGCGAATCGTGAAGGCGGAAACGCCCGTACCGCTGTTTCCTCACAGCTACGCATCGGGGTCTCTGGTCACGGATATCATCATCCGGAAATACGCGGATGCACTGCCTCTGTACCGCCAGGAACAGATGTGGAAGCGGGAAGGAATCGAGCTGAAGCGTGGGACGATGTGCAACTGGGTCATTATGGCGTCGGAGATGTACCTGAAACGTGTCAGTGACCGGATGAAGGAACATCTGCTGAGCCAGAACGTGATACACGCCGATGAAACGGTTCTGCAGGTATTGAAGGAACCCGGCAGAGCCCCGGAAGCGGAATCACGCTTGTGGGTATACGCAGCGGCAAAACGTTCCGAGAGGCAGATACGTATCTTCCAATACGAGAGCAGCCGTAAAGGCGCGTGTGCGGAAGAATCACTCAAAGGATTCCGGGGCGTACTGATATGCGACGGCTACAGCGGATATAACGCGGTAGGTAGAATAACGCGAGCGGGCTGTTGGGCGCATATGCGCAGGAAATGGCGCGAAGCGATGCCGAAGGACGCGACACTGACCAACAGCAAGGCCGCAGTCGGCATGG
>JAZUFB010000120.1:0-16779 GCA_045640475.1 Clostridia bacterium | reverse complement strand
TGAATGCTGTTTGTCAAGGGCGGCGGTCGATAGAAGATTTAACCTCTTTTCTCCTTGACAAACATTAGCAAGATTTGTCTGTCCGTTCATTCGGCGGTGCCGTTTTCCGCATCGTGCGCACACCGTCCACAGCCGCAGCGGCACGAACGCGGTTTCCCCGCGCCAACCCCATCCGCAGCCGAAAGTTTCGCTTAGGCCTTTCCCAAAGGCCGGTCGTATCTCCCCTCACTCCCCGAGCAGTCCCTCCAGCAGTTCCCGCAGGGTCGCTTCATCCGCCATGCCGATGAACCCCTGCGACAGTCTGCCCTCACTGTCCATCAGCAGCGTCACGGGGATGCCCATATAGGTGAAGGCATCGGAGGCGCCGTTCAGGTCATAGAACACGGGGAAGGTGTAGCCAAATGCTTCGATATAATCCGCTGCTTTTTCGACGGTTTCCCGGTAGCCGTCCGCCAGATCCACCATCATGAACTGCGCCCGGCCCGCGTATTCCTCCGCCATCAGGTTGAAGAAGGGCATTTCCGCGAGGCAGTAGGGTCACCAGGTCGCCCAGAAATTGATCACCACGGGCTGCCCGCGGAAGTCGGACACGTTTACCTCATTGCCCTCCGCGTCAGTGAAGGCCAGGTCAAACAACTCCTCCTCCGCCCGGCAAACGCCCGCGGGGGCAAGGAAAAACAGCATCAGCGCCGCGCACAAAAGCACGGCCAAGCAGCGCTTTTTCATCGTATTCCTCTCCTTTACATGAACAGCGACAGAACAATCTCCAGCTTCCCCAGCATGATGGTGAGCCCCACGGCAATCAGGAAAACGCCGCAGACAATATTAATGGCCCGGTAATGCCGCCTAATGAAGCCGAACGCGCCCTTCAGACGGTCGATTAAGAGGGCGGAGGCAATCAGCGGAATGCCCAGCCCCAGCGCGTATACCAGCAGCAGGGACAGCCCCTGCCACGCGCCGCCCACGGTGGCAGCCATCATCAGCGCGGCGCCCAGGTACGCGCCGATACAGGGCGTCAGGTTCAGCGAAAACACAATGCCGAATAAGAACGCGGACACGATCCCGTCCACATTGCGCCCGTCTTTCATCCCCCTCAGGAACTTCAGCGGCACGATATCCATGCAGGACAGACCGAAAAGAATGACAAGCAGGCCGCACACGATGTTTACCGCCGCACGGTACCGGCGCAGGAACGCGCCCAGCGTGCCCGCCAGCACGCCCATCAGGCAGAAGATGACGGTAAAGCCCGCCACAAACGCCAGCGCCCGGGGAAGCACCTTGCCCTTTTCATTCTTCTCCCCGGCAAAATAGGTGAGATAGATGGGCAACATGGGCAGCATACAGGGGGAGATGAACGAGGCGATTCCCTCCGCGAAGGTCAGCAGGTACCGCATCCTCAGGCACCTGTGCCCAACAGGCCCAGCTCCTCGGCGTGTTCCTTCATACCGGCGATGCAGATGGCGGCCACGTCCCGCACCTCCATGCCCAGCATTTCACAGCCGCCGCGGATCAGCGCGCGGTCGCACTTGGCAGCGAAGGACTTGTCCTTGAACTTCTTCATAAAGCTGCTGACCTCCAGGTCCGTAATGCCTGCCGGACGCATGCGGGCACAGGCCTGCACAATGCCGGTCAGTTCATCCACGGTATAGAGGCTCTTTTCCATATCGGTCTCCGGCTTCACATCGCTGCAGGAGCCGTACCCGTGCGCCATGATGGCCCGCACATCCGCCGTGTCCACGCCCTCCGCGAGCAGCTCCTTCTCCGTGTGCTGCAGATGCTCCTCGGGGTAGCGCTCATAGTCATAATCGTGCAGGTAGCCCACCGCTGCCCAGTGCTCCTTGTCCTCGCCGTAATGCTCCGCCATCGCACCCATCGCAGCAGATACACTGATCGCATGACGGAACAGATGCTCCTCCGTGGTGGTTTCGGCAATCAGCGCCTTCGCCTTTTTCATTGTCAGCATCATATACATCTCCTTTATTTCGGTTCTTTTCCGTTCCATCATACCACCCGCTCCCCGGTTTTTCAACCGTATATTTCACTGCTTGACAAAAGCCCTGCCGAGTGATATTCTAAATTTGAACGATCGTTTAATTTTTCGTGAGAAGAGGAGACACGGATGAAAACCACGCGGGAGGAAATCTTGCTACAGGCGCTGCGGATGTTCGCGGAGAGAGGGTTTGACGCGGTCTCCACGGAGATGATTGCACGGGCGCTGGGCATCACGAAGGGCGCACTGTACCATTATTTTGCCGGCAAGCAGGCGATTTTTGACGCGATTATCGACCGGATGTTCGAATTGGACGCGGAGCGCGCGCGGGAGAGCAATGTGCCGGAAAAGGAATACGCTGACGACCCGGACGCATACCGGCAGACGGCGCCGGATGACCTGTGCGGATTTGTAAACGGGCAGCTGGATTTCTGGTGCGAAGATCCGTTCGCGTCCCTTTTCCGCCGGATGATCACAATTGAGCAGTTCAAGACCCCCGAATCCGCCCGCCTTTATCAGGATGTGATCGGCATGGGTCCCGTCCGCTACACGGAGGATTTGCTGCGGGAAATGGCAAACCGCGGGCGGCTCAACAGCACGGCCTTGTCTCTCGGCGTCCGCGCGCTGGCGATGCAGCTGTTCGCGCCGCTGCAGCTGGCGATTCAGCTCCGTGACGGCGGGGAAGACATCGAAACACTGCGGGCAAGCC
This sequence comes from Clostridia bacterium, assembly GCA_045640475.1. Taxonomy (GTDB): domain Bacteria; phylum Bacillota; class Clostridia; order Christensenellales; family Aristaeellaceae; genus Aristaeella. Next base: position 14,080 of record JAZUFB010000120.1, on the reverse strand, counting down.
TGCGTGCCATTACGGAAAACTTTATCACACAATACATCAATCAAGGAGAAATACAATGAGCAACATCATCATTCGCCCCGAAAAACCGGAGGACTATGCCCCGGTGGAAAACCTGGTGCGGGAAAGCTTCTGGAACGTATACCATCCCGGCTGCATGGAGCACTTTGTGCTGAAAAAACTGCGTGACGACCCGGCCTTCGTGAAGGAACTGGACTTTGTCATGGAGCTGGACGGTAAGATCATCGGACAGAACATCTTTGTCCGCACGGTAATCGAGCGGGACGGCGGCGGCGTGCTGCCCGTCCTGACCATGGGCCCCATCTGCATCGACAACGGTCTGAAGCGCCGCGGCTTCGGCAAGCGGCTGCTGGATGCTTCCATCGAAAAGGCCGCGGAGCTGGGCTACGGCGCGGTGCTGTTTGAGGGGAACATCCTCTTTTACGGCAAGAGCAGCTTCACCCACGCGAAGGACTTCGGCATCCGCTACAACGGCATGCCCGCCGATGCGGATACGTCCTTCTTCCTGTGCCGGGAGCTGATCCCCGGCTACCTGTCCGGCGTTACGGGCAACTACCTGACCCCCGCCGGCTACTACGCCTGCCAGACGTATCCGGAGGAATTCGCCGCATACGAGGCGGGCTTCCCCCACAAGGAAAAACTGGTCCTCCCCGGGCAGCTGGGGTGAGACGGGGGACGATAGGGACCCTTCAAGGAGCCATCGGCTCCTTTTTTCTTTCGGTATTATGAAGGCAGAGTGGGACTTTCGGCGCACTTCCCCTTAACCAAAATAACGACGTGGCCTCTTCCTTTTCTTTTTTTCAGGTTCGTGCTATACTTCCATCAGAAATAAACAGACAGGATGTGTTATCGCATGAGACTGGCAAGTCGTCATCCCTTCGATGGTGTTCCCGTTCTTCATCTTCCCACGGTGTTCGGTGCGACCTCCGGGCAGTGGTTTCTGTACCGCATCCCCGTAACAGGCGAGCGCCCCATCGATATTACCGCGTCCGGGCTGCCGGAAGGGCTTTCTCTCCAAAACGGCATTCTGTCCGGTACCGTCTTCCGTGGTACGGACTGTAAACTGGTCATCGGTGCCTCCAATCGGCTGGGAACAGCGAAAAAAACACTTACCCTGCGGATTGCCCCGGATACCGTACAGTTGACCCCCCTCTTGGGCTTTACTACCTGGAACGCCTTCGGCAACGTGATCAGCCAGGAAATAGTTGAACAGACGGCAAAGCTTCTTCTTTCCACCGGCCTGGCCGACTATGGTTACGGCTATGTGAACGTGGACTCCGGCTGGCAAAGCACTTACGGAGGCGAATTCAACGCAATCCAGCCCAATTTCCGCTTCCCTGATATGAAAGCCATGTGTGACCGGCTTCACGGCATGGGCTTCCGGGCAGGCATCTATTCCACACCCACCCTTCGGGCATGGGGCTGTCCTCCTGAGTATGAATCCATCCCCGGCTGTACGGCGGGCGAGCCTGATGAACGGTTCCCTGACGCAGAAAACGGCGGTATCGGGAAGATTCATCTGGAAAAAGAAAACGTGCGGCAATGGTGCGCCTGGGGATTCGACTATCTGAAATACGACTGGAAGCCCACCGACGGCTTTAACACCCACCTGATGAAAGAAACGCTCCGTTCCGCTGAACGTACATTTACCTACAGCATTACGGTTCATGCCAATTTCGGCGAGGCGGATGTATTCCGGCGGGATGCATCCTCCTGGCGTGATAACACAGACTCCGCCCCCAACTGGAAAAACCTGAAAAACCGGATGCTAACCGTAGATAAATGGCGTGATTATGTATGTCCCGGTCATTTCTACGATCTGGATATGCTGGCCGTCGGCAAGTCCCACAAGGATAGGGAAGGAACGGCGCTGACTGACAACGAGAAGGTATTCGCCTATACCATGCGCGCCTTCTTCGCGTCCCCCATCCAGATCAGCACGCCCCTGGACACAGTAACGGAGTTTGACCTGGACCTGTTCTGCAATGATGAGATCATCGCCATCAATCAAGACGCGCTGTCGGACTATCCCGCGCGCGTTTCACAGGATTCGCCCGATCATCTCCTGGTCTACCGCCGCCGGCTTGAAAACGGAGACGCGGCCTATGCTGTCTTCTCTCTTTCGGAAAAGCCTGCTCCCGTTACCGTCCCGCTGGGCAGGGCCTGTGCCATCCGTAGCGTATGGGAAAAAACAGACCTTCCGTCCGCCGACAAGATTTCCCTCCTTGCGGAGCCGCACGCAGCTTATGTATTCCGCGTCTCTTCTGCTGACTCACGCTAATGTCTGTACACACTTCGGAAGTGAGAATAAAATCCTCATAATATATAAAGAACCCCCCGGCAAGCCATATTCGGCTTGTTGGGGGTTTTAAATGGCGATCCCGGCGCGATTCGAACGCGCGGCCTTTCGCTTAGGAGCGGCTGCCGAGCGTGTCGAAGCGAGTCGAACAGAGTCGAAAAAAGCCAGTATTTACGGGACTTTTTTGAAATTCGATGTCGATACATGTCGACCAATGTCGGTCAATATTGCCCCCTGTAGAGGGGGTATTCTTTGCAGAATCTTTGCAGTGCAAAGAAAGGTGTCAGGTAGAATTCTCATAAATACCTTTCTTTGCATTCCTTTAGAATTACACTATCGTGCTGTCTGTTCCCTCATTTCCGGTGAATATTTACTGTTATTGCTTGGCATGGAACCTTCTCCGTCCTATGCATATATGATTTCACATACCCACTAATGCTTTTCCATACCATTTCAAAGGACGAGATTCCGTCCTATCAAGGGAAGGGCGGAGATTTACGAAGCAAATACGCCCCGACCTTGACAGGGGTGAAAAAAGAAAAATTCAACGGATTCCGGCTGTTTGGCAGACCTTCCAATCAGACCGCTTTAATTGATAGTTTTTTATCCAGACTGGTAAGCGTAAAAATACTCATAATCTCGGAATGGACGTTGATCAGCGATAATGCTGCGCCTTGATTCTTTGCCATTCTGTTAGCGGCAATAATTTGCCTGAGTCCGGAAGAAGACATATACTCGACTTTATCAAAATCGATGATGATTTCTTCAACACCATTGATCTTTTCGATCTCATTTCCGAGCATCGGGGCGGCTTCGGTGTCGAGCCAACCGTTAAGCAGAAGGGTCACCTTGTTCGAGTCGTTGATTATTGTAATGTTCATATGCTCTCCTCCGTTATTTAATATACTTAATCAGTGTTAACACATTGCTGCCGTTTTTTCTTTCATATCGTACATCATCGACGCTTCTAAACGCGATAAGTCTTCCGAGCCCTCCAATCTGTTCATCAATATCGTAATCCTCCGCGCTGATTATATTCTTTGTCGGATCAAACGGTATTCCTTTATCGGAAAACTCGATAGTAATCTTTTGGGAGACCCGAACCGATACACGTATATCGGCTTTTTCGTTTGCCCCGTTATACGCGTAGGAACAGATGTTAACGAAGATTTCCTCGGCAGCGAGGCATAGAGCTAACAGTTCTTCCCGTGAGAGCGGCAGAGAAAGAATCTTCTGTTTCAATTTCGCGAAGGCATGAATTTCAGGCGGTAAGACGAGCACCTCTGTTTCGCAGGGAAGCAAACAAAGCATGGTCGTATCGTCATGCCGCTCAGCATTCCCGGTAAATTCCGCCAGTATCCGTTCCACATGGCCGACAGGGTTTTCTGTCTTCGAGGTCAGCCATTCTTCCAAAGCCGTTTTAAGTCTTTCTGTACCGAAAAACTCGTTCGATTCGTTTACTGCCTCATTGACTCCGTCGGTATAAAGGAAAATCGCTTCTCCGGGTTTCAGCGTAACAAGATCTTCGACAAATTCTTCACCTGGGAAGATACCGAGCAGAGGATTTCGCGTACCCTCAAGGGGGATAACCCGGTCACTCAAGATATACGGCAGATTATGACCCGCGTTGCAATAAGTATACGTTCGTTCTTTGAGATCATAAATGCCAATGACCGCTGTCAGGAAAAGCAGCGAAGGATTATTCACCGATAAAGTTTCATTGACCCTCTTCAGTATTTCTGCGGGAGACTTGTTCATTTTCGCGATTTCACGGATCAGCATCAGCGTAACAGCCATGAAGATTGAAGCCGCCACACCTTTTCCGGAAACATCCGCGATGACAGTCAAGATATGGTTGTCATCAATCACCATGTAATCGTACAAATCTCCGGCAACATATCTTGCGGGTATCATATCCGCGTATATGATACAGTGATCGGATTCAAAGTATCCGTTCTTCAGGAAGCCTCTCTGGATCCGGGATGATATGTCCAGCTGCGCGTTCTGCTTCTCCTGCTCCTTTGTCAGGCTGCTGATGTTGGATAGATAATTCTGAATATTATCCGTCATGCTGTTGAATGCCGCAGATATCCTGGCCAATTCATCATTGCCGTCCACCTGAAGCTTCGACTTCGAACAGCTATCGCCCGCGAGGAAACCGTTCATCACTTCGCATACTTTCCCCGCGGGGACGGAAATGCGTTTTTTCATAACGAAAGAAATGGAAAAGAAGATCAAGCAATTCGCAAGGAGCGTCGTGACAGCCAGGATAGAAAAGCCACGGATAACCCTTCCGTTCATCTCCTCGTACGACTGATCGACGCCGGCCATCACCGGATGGCCGTACGGGTCTATGATTCTCCTCATCGTACTGATCTCATGTCCGATCCGGCTCACGGTGACGCTGTGCGAGATTTCCTTTTCTCCATTCCAGACCGCTCTTTCGTCTGCTGTAAGCGTATAGCTCATAATCTTGCCAATATATCTGTCGTGTGGATTGATCTCGTCGGCCTTACTGTTCTGTGAAACGCAGATATACCTTATTTTACCGGCCTCCTTCTCCGGTACGAACAGATATGCAAACTCAATATTGTTCAGTCTGCATATATTATTTCCCAGCGAAAGAATATCCGCGGAAAAATTCTCGTCAATCGGCACATTCTTTTCAAACGCTTCGGAAAGAACCATATCGGCGAAAATCGTGACCATCGCTTCGTTACTGTTTTTCGCGTTATCCGATACAATATGCTGAACAAGCAGATAGGAAATGGCAAACAGAAGGACCTGTGAGACAAGGAGTACGACCAGAACCCGAACGGCAACCTTTTTTGCGATCGTATCCGTTACTTTTCTGTTTTTCATGTTTCCTCCTCGCAAACTCAAGTGGGCTCATTCATCTTCCATCTCGAAATAATCCAGCGACAACAGCTTTTCCAGCGCGCGTTCAAGATAGGCACTGTCCGGAAGCGGCCAAGAAAATCCAAGACGGTACAGAATATTGGCGGTGAATTTATTCTCTGATTCAACACCGTGGATATCGGGACGGTCGTTGGTCATTAATCCGCGCAGTCGTTCGTTAATCTTTGGGTCTCCCAGCATACGGTGATAATCGGCATAATACTCTTCGTCCGGAACAGGCGTGATTTTTACGCCACACTTATTCGCTGCCTCTATCAGCTGCCATTCGTCTATAAGAAATCTGCTGTCCGCGTTGAAGGCGGTGAACTGATCATTGGTGCCTGCCAGCAGCACCACTGCTTTTGCCGTCATATCAACAGGCGAAAAGCTCATCGGATCCGTTGCATGGCTAATCGGGCTCTTGCCGATAACTGCAAATCCCCTGACAGCGTTCAGAAATGCGTTGGTCTCGAAATTGATTTGGAACTCTCCGTCCTTTTGCCGCCCCATCAGATTTCCGACGCGAATGATCTTGCCGCGCATTCCATTCTTGATGGCTTCCAGCATCTTCAGCTCAGCATGATATTTTGAGAGCCCGTATTTGTTGCCAAGCGCATCAATCACAAAGAGTTTGTTTTCAGCCGCTTTGATTCCTTTTCTCCAGGTCTCCTCCGTATGTACACCCGGGATCGATACTGTCGATATCTGCACGAGGCGCGCATTCTTTTCTCTTGCTACTTTGATCATATTTTCCACGCCGCCCACATTGATGCGCTCAAGAATATCATCCGCCGCATAATGCTTTACACAAGCTGCGCAGTTTATGATCGTATCGATATGGATATCCGATAACAATCCGGTACAGTCATCCGTGATATCCGCCTCAAGCACGGTAACGCGCTCCCTGACCAGTTCCTCAAACGGCTGATCAAAGTAATACATGAGCATGCTCTTCAGCCTTTTCTCGGGTGATGAAAAGATTCCGGCTCTAATAAGGCATATGATTTTTCCTTCGTTACGTTCAAGCAGTTCTCTGAGTATATGTATGCCCAAAAAGCCCACGGCTCCCGTAAGAAGAACGTCACCAAGAGGCTCACGTATCACATCTTTCGCATACTTGAGCGTGTTGTATTTCAACAGTTCCGGATAATCCGATACAATATCCGAATCATGTACCTTCTCTTCTGATCCCGAAGTCGGTCGTCTCATCCCTTCGATATGTTCTGCAAGCATTTCCGGACTCGGATTATCGAAAATATCCTGGTACTGGACGTTCATTCCCTTAGCCATCAGCTGCATGGTGACCTTTGAGGCCGAAAGCGATGTGCCGCCCATTTCAAAGAAATTATCATCCGCGTAATACTCATCCAATGACAGGACTGACGCGAACAAATCGCAAAGTTCCTGCTCCAATGATTTTTTCGGAATCTTCTTTGTTTTATTCTTTCTCTCCTTCTTTACTTCCGGAAGCGCTTTTTTATCGATTTTCCCGTTTTTCGTAAGCGGCATTGCCTCCAGCTGCAAAATGATATCCGGCACCATATAATAGGCGAGTCTGCTCTTCAAATATGCGGTCAGACAATCGATATCAATCTTCTCGGAAGACGTAAAGAAGCCCACGAGATAATCCTCCGAGCCGTTATTCCGCACGACGACTTTGCTCTGCCTGATTCCTTCAAAATCCTCTATTGATTTTTCAATCTCGTCCAACTCTATCCTGAAACCGCGCAGCTTTACCTGATTGTCCATACGTCCGCCGAATTCAATTTCACCGTCCTGGTTGAACCTTGCAACGTCTCCGCTGTGGTATGCCCGCGTCTCATTGATTTCAAAGAACAAGGCCTTGTTTTTCTCAGGAAGCCCGACATATCCTCTACCGACTCCTTCTCCGGCGATGATTAGTTCTCCGACAGCATACGGCGGAAGAATGCGGGAGAACCGGTCCATGATATACAATTGATAATTCGCCGCAGGCCCTCCGATTGTGATATTTTCCGAACCCGTCAAATGTTTTGCGCTGGCGGAAACAGTGCACTCTGTCGGACCGTAAGCATTAACGATATAGATATTCGGAGACAACGATACAAGTTTTTCGTACAGCCCTGCCGGGAATGCTTCTGCTCCGACCATGACGGACCGAATCCCTTTCAGCGCTTTTTCAAAGCATTCCATCCCCAGCATATTCATGAGGAACGACGGCGTGCACGACATGACATCCACATGATTATCCATGAGCAAATTCGTAAACGCGGCAGGATCGTGTACCTCGTTTTCTGTCGCGATCACAACGGTCTTTCCATTGCAGAGCGGCAGCAGTATTTCAATGATATGGATATCGAAGGAAATGGAACCGAACGCAACGCCGACCTCTCCGCCATTCTCCCTTCCGTACATATCCCGAGCAACTATGAACGTCTGAACAAAGTTGGAAAGGCTGTGGTGCTCTATCATCACGCCCTTCGGCGTACCGGTGGAACCGGAGGTATAGATGCAATAGGCCAGCGCGTCCGGATCCGGCGTTTCTTCCGGGTCGTCCGCGGCTTCCGAAGCAAGAAACTCTTCCACTGTGGCCGCTTGATAGTGCTTTTCTTTCGTGAAAAGTGAGCACTTGCTGTTTTTGATCTCTTCGGTAGTAAGAACGATACGGCTATCCGAATCCGATAGGCAGAAATCAATCCTGTCATCCGGATATTCGGGCAGAATTGGCAGGAACGCACCGCCGGCTTTCAATACTGCCAGCTCGCAAACCGGGATATCCACCGTTCTGTTAAGAAGCACGCCGACGATTGAATTCTTCTTTACCCCGAGTTTTCTCAGCCCGGCGCATATCTTATTTGCCTTCCTGTTCAGTTCTTGATAAGTAAGTTTTTCACCGTCTGCGACAACGGCCGTCTTTTCCGGTGTTTCTTTTGCTCTCTTCTCAAAAAGCCTTCCTGCAGAAACATTGTCGAACGCGAGCTCTGTTTGATTAATCGCTTCCAGTCTCTTTGCCGACTGCTCCGAAAGCACGGTGATCTCTTCTGTTTTTCCCTTCTGTGTAAAACCTGTCAGCACAAGATCGAAAACATCGATGAAGCTGTTGATAAACGCTTCGCTATACCGTTCGCACTGGTATTCCGCGTTAATCTCGTATTCTCCGTTCTTTAAGAATACGGTTATGGTAATGGGTGATTTTGCCGTATCCGGTGCCACCTTGATAAATTCCACTTTTTCGCCGCAGAAGGTATCAAACAGGAATTCGCTTCCTTGATAGGCGAAAATGATATCCGAACGGATCCCGTAAGCTGAGGATATCTCGGCAAACGAATAAATATCATTTGCCATGTTGCCCATCAGCTGCTCCTGCACTTCCCGAATCATCGCAGCCACATTCCGGCTGCCCTCTGTATGAACAAGAACGGGGAGTGTTTTAACAAGCATCGTGACCGCTGAGGTCAGCCGTGAATCACTTCTGCCGTTATAAATCGTTGTATAGACTGCATCTTCAGAATTGTGGAAAAAGCTGAGTGTATAACCAAATGCCGCATTGAAATAAGCGTTTGGCGTGAAGTTATTTCTTTTCAGGTACTCCGCAACCGCTTCAGAAGAAGTTCGGGCAATCCGCTTTAGAGAAGCCGCGCCCCTCTTTCCCTTCTCCGGCGCCTTCGAAGGCAGACAATCTGCTTCACAGTTCTTGAAAATATTGTCATAGTATTCCTTGGCCGCAGTATACCGCTCGGAAGAACGTGCCGTTTCTTCATCCAAGGCACTCTCAAAGCCGCTGTAGCGCTCTTTTGCGATTTCGTTTCCGGCATACGCTTTCCCAATGTCGGCAATCAGTATATTTTCCGACATGCCATCCGAAGCGATATGATGGAAATCCATAAACAGATAGTTTCCGTCTTTCGTTTCATAGATTGCTGCTCTGTACAAGGGCTCTCCGATAAGGTTGAACGGTCTTACAAGTTCATTCGCAGACGGGACCTTTTCGCAGCGTATCCGCGCAACGATCGGTTCTTGTGAATCATCCCTCCGCGCTCGGATATTTCCTTGCTCATCCGAAAACAGAATCGCCTTCGTATACGGATGGGCATCCAGCGCTTTTTTGATGGCGACCGTGAGCGCTTCTGTATCCAGTTCCGGACTCAGTTTCATCATCAACGGGATGTTATAAGTTGTCGTACCGGGATTCGCGCTGCATTCGACATAGATACCCATCTGGGTCCGCGTCAACGGATAATCCTCAAAGCGCTCATATTCTTCCGCTTTATCGGAAGAACGGATATACTCTTCTATGCTCTGTACCGTCCTATGCTCTCTGATATCCGCCACCTTGAACGGAACCTTGAACGCCTTTTCGAGTTCGACGTTCAGACGGATTACTCCGATTGAGGTTAATCCTGCAAAGTAGAGATCTGTATCGATGCCGAACCCGTTCTGTCCCAGTACTTTAGCGCAGATATCGTAAATTGTCCGCTGCATGCTGCTTTCCGGGAGCCGGATATTTTCAAGCTTTCTTTCCGGTTTCGGAAGTGCGCGGCGATCCACTTTCTGATTTTGATTCAGCGGTATGGCATCAATCTGCATGATGACTGCAGGCACCATATACGGCGGCTTTTGGGCCGCGATAAAGCTGTTCAAAGCTTCCGTATCTACTTTTTCATTCGCTACTACGTAAGCGGCTATGAATTTTCCGTCCGCCGCATCATCGAAAGCCGCAACAGTCGCGTCCCGAATACCGTCAAAACGGCGGATCACTTCTTCGATTTCCGGAAGCTCCACGCGGAAGCCGCGGATTTTGACCTGCCCGTCGTGTCTGCCAATAAAATCGAGCATACCGTTCGGTAAAAACCGAACCACGTCACCGGTGCGGTACGCTTTTTTATAATTTAAGTCTGATGTAAACGGATTGTCAATGAACACCGCTTCCGTCTTTTCCGGAAGATTCAGATATCCCTTGCCTACCTGGCATCCCGCGATAAGGAGTTCGCCGGGCGCGCCTACGGGAAGCCGGTTCATATTTTCATCAACGATGTACCCTTTTGTGTTCCCGTTAAGATTTCCGATGGGAATCCTAGCGGAATTACCGGAGACCCTGGTGCCCGAAACGTAAAGCGTACACTCGGAGGGGCCGTAAAGGTTGAAGAAATCAAAGGAAAGACCATCCGCCTCAAAGGGAACAAGTGCCTCGCCACCTACGGCGATACACTTCAAATAAGGCGATTTCGTCAGTAACGCGAACTGTCTTCCCACCTGCGTCGTCATTACTACGTGATCGATCCTGTTTTCGATAAAATACTGATCAAGCGTCAGAAGATCAAGACGCATTTCTTCGGCGATTACGTGGATGGTACCGCCGCACGCAGGAATGGATGCAAGGTCGCCAAAACAAGCGTCGAATCCGTAGGACGCGTAGCACGCAGCTATGGTATCGCTGCTTAATTGAAGAACCTTTCTGTTGCACTGAACAAGCGCTTCCGCATTTCTGTGCGTCAACTGAACACCCTTGGGGGTGCCTGTTGTTCCGCTCGTATACAGAAGAACAAACGTGTCATTCGGTTGGCTTTTTCTGAAGGTCTCCGGTGCTGCAGGAAGCGCTGCAATGTCTTCAATGAAGAGCGTATCTCCTGTATAGTCTTTTATGTAACCGGATAGTTCCTTCGTTGTAATCAGGAGTTTGGCTCCGGCGTTATGAACCATAAAAGTCAGTCTTTCCGGAGGATATGAAGCATCCAGCGGTTCATATGCGCATCCGGCCTTCAAAATTCCGTAGGTTGCCAATACGATCCATTCGTTTCTCGGAATCAGCACACTTACCGCATCGTTCGACGCAAGGCCCAGATCTAAAATATATCTTGCAATCCTGTCGGTCAGTTCTCCCGCCTGACCGTATGTATAATGCCTTCCTTCACAAACCACCAGATCCTTCTCCGGCGTTTCACGGACGTGCTCCATAAAGGATTCCACGACTGGTTTTTCTTTCAGTTCATACTCTTCGCCGCAAAAACTGTCCAGGAGTATCCCCTGACTGTCTGATACCAATTCCACTTCATGGAGCAGTTCTTTTTCGATGAACTCTTTTACGGCGCAGGCATACGCGTCCGCGAAGGCACGAATCACGCCCTCGGAATAAAGATCGGACCTATAGCGGAAACTCAGCCGGTAAGAGCCATCAGTATAGAATACCATCATTGTCATCCTGTTGATAGCATCCGGATTAAAGAGTCCCGTTACCGGATATCGCTTTTCGTCCAGCCTGATTTCGGTAAAGCTGTCTCCCTGATAGACGAAAGAAAAATCATTCGTCAGGCCATATTTTCCCGCAAGCTCGCTGAACGGACAAACGTCGTTCCTCACACACTGCCGGAAGGTTTCCTGCAGCTTTCTGATAAAATCGGCTATATTGCATTCATGCTTCAGTTCCACAGGGAGCGCCAGCGTCTTCACCAGCATACCCGCCGTATTGAACGTCATAGAGGTATGTCTTCCGTTCTCGCCAACATAAACAACGGAACGGCCGGTTCCATTATACCTGGCAAGCACGTAGGCATACGCGGCGAGAAACAGGGAATTCTCTGTAAGGCTGTTCCCTTTCAGGAAACCGAGAAGTTTCTTTTTATCAAGCGTCAATATTGTTTCCAGCACGCTGAGCTTGCCGGAGTTTTTATCCTCGTAATCACACGGGAAATCGTTGCTCAGTTCGCGGCCGTCGTACAGCCGCGCGAAAAACGTCTCTGCCTCCGCGTATCTGGGCGTCGTTTTCAGGCTTTCCTCATACAAAGAAAGATCAAACGCCGATGTTTTTTCCTCATAGATGTCGTATCCGTCATAACACCTTTCGATTTCCCTCAGCAAAATGGAAAGCGTCGTTCCGTCAAAAACGATATGGTGCGCGTCTATGGCAAGAACCTTCTCTGTATCGCTCTCAAATAGGCAACAGCGGATTGTTTCTCCGTTTTTCAGATCAAACGGTCTCACAAATTCACGAAGGGACTGCTCCATATCCTTCGTTCTATTCCGCTCTGCATGGAACGTCCCGTCCTTCGGAACCATGCACGGCTGTCCGTTCCGCTCTTCAATAATGCACTGGAACGCTTTATGATTGTTTATTGCCTTTTCAACTGCTGCGAGCAGCTTTCCAGTATCGGTATTTTCTTCAAAACATACCTTGATCGGATTGTTATACATCAGCGTATTCGGCTTCTCGGCCATCGCGAAATAAACGCCCAACTGCGACGCGGTAAGCGGATAGGCATCTTTCTCCGTTCTTTCGAATGGGAGTTCGTTTTTCCCTCCGCTGACAATCAGATCCGCGATTTTTTGGGGAGTTCTTCCCTCAAAAAACGTTGCCGTATCCAGCGGGATATCGTCTAAAACGTTGATTGTCTCGATTGCCTTCACAGAATCTCCGCCAAGCAGGAAGAAATCATCGTTCCGTCCAATCCGTCCGCACTTCAGTACCGACTCCATTGCCTTACAGATTGCTTCTTCGATTTTACTTTCCGGCGCGGAGTATTCCCTTTTGAAAGCGGAAATATCCGGTTCCGGCAGATGGATCCTGTCCAGCTTTCCGTTCGGGTTCAGCGGAAGCTTGTCCAGCTTTATATAGAACGACGGCACCATATAGGATGTCAGGTTAGCTTTGCAGAAGTCCCTGATCCGGTCTTCGGTCAGCGCGTCTTCGCTTACGTAGTACGCGGCAAGAAAAGTAACGCCGTTTTTTGCCGTAAAATCTTTGACCGTTGCTTCTTTTATCCCCGGGATACGCCGGATTGTCTTTTCGACCTCAAGCGGTTCCACACGCTGACCGTTGATCTTAATCATCCAGTCCTTGCGTTCGATGAATACAAGATTGCCGTCCGGAAGTCTCTGCACAATATCGCCGGTCCGGAACATTCGGTCGAATCCGTCAATGTCTTTGAAGGGGTTTTTGACAAACGCCTTTTTTGTTTCTTTTTCGCGATTCAGATATCCCTTGGCGATATGGCCGGTTATGCACAACTCGCCTGTTTCCACTTCGTTGTTATTATCATCCAAAACGTAGGCTTTCTCGCTCCCGACCGGTTTCCCGATCGGTGTGTTCTCATATTCCTGATCGATTTTATACGACAGCAAGCCGCCAAAGAGCTCCGTTGCGCCATAACCGTTATAGACGACCGGCTTATCATTGAAATAAAGATTGGTGATTCTTTCGGAGCCGACTGAAATCATTTTTAGGGATTTGTTATGCTCCAGCATGAAATGAACCAGTCTCGGGGGAACGTAGGATGATTCAATATCATTATCATCATAGTATTTCGCGAGTTTAAACGGATCACGCCGTATCTCATCCGGAACGATAACGAGGTGCTTCGCGCAGGCCATTGCCGAAATGAAATGCGATACACCAACGATAAACGTAAACGGGGCGATGAGTCCCGCAATCCTGTTCTTTTCCGTATTGTCCTTTTTCTCATGCACGATATTCCTGTCAGCTACTGCCGAGATGGAATAAAAATCATGTATGACGCCCTTCGGATTTCCTGTGGAGCCTGACGTATAAATAACCACGCCCTCGTCTTCAAAACAGAACGGCGCGGGATCCATCTTCAGTACCGGATCCATGCTGTTGATAAAATCTTCGTCTATGCTCAGCTCGTACCGGGAATCCTCTTTGATATAGGCAAGCCTCTTTTCCGGATAGTCATCCGAAAGAGGAATCGCCACCGCGCCTGCCAGCCAGCATCCCAGTAGGCAGGCCGCGTATTCCTTACGCCTTGTGATTTCAACAATCACCCTGCTTCCATGTCCGATTCCACGGGCTTTAAGGTTCGCGGCAACGCAAATACCGTAGCTATACAGTTCCTTATACGTAAACGTGCCAAACTCATCCGAAACAGCAAGTCG
>JAZUFB010000119.1:0-6687 GCA_045640475.1 Clostridia bacterium | reverse complement strand
GCGATCTGCGACGCCGTGGGCGGAAAGAAACATTCCAAAAAGAAACTGAACCTCTCCTTTGACGAATGGAACGTATGGTACCATTCCAACGAGCAGGACCGCGAGGTCTGGAAGCAGGATAAGTGGGGCCGCGCCCTGCCGCTGCTGGAGGATATCTACAACTTTGAGGATGCTTTGCTGGCTGGCGCGATGCTGATCACTTTCCTCCGCAATGCGGACCGTGTGAAGATCGCCTGCCTTGCCCAGCTGGTCAATGTGATTGCCCCCATCATGACGCGTAATGGCGGCGGTGCTTGGGCCCAGACGATCTATTGGCCCCTGATGCACGCCTCCAAGTATGGCCGTGGCACCGCGTTGCGTCCGCTTGTGAAGTCCCCCGTCTACGATTGTAAGGATTACGAGGGCGTGCCTACTGTGGATGCCACCGCTGTGCTCGATGATGACGGCAATGTGACGATCTTTGCTATCAACCGTGATATGGATGAGGAAACCGAGCTTTCTGTCGATCTGCGCGCCTTTGGCAATCTCAAGGTTGCGGAGCATATCGTGTTGCACCATGACGATGTGAAGGCTGTGAACACTGAGACGAATCCGAATGAGGTCGCCCCGAAACAGGGCGAGCCCGGTGTGCTGGATGGCGGAAAATACAATGTGGTCCTTCCGGCACTGTCCTGGAACGTGATCCGGCTAGTCAAATAACGCTCCGGAGTCCGGCCCTGTGACCGGGCTCCTTTTGTCACCGGGAGGCAACTTGACGGTTTCCACGCCCGCATGATAATATACATGGAATAGTCCTGAGGAGGGAAAGACTTGAACGGCAAACGTGTTACGCTGCAGGATATCGCCGAGGCTACAGGTTTTACGGTGAATACCGTTTCCCGGGCGCTAAAAAATAAATCGGATATTTCCAAGGAAACCTGTGCCCAGATCCAGCAGGTAGCTTCCGAGATGGGGTATGTGCGGAATTATATGGCGAGTTCCCTCCGCTCCGGCCGCACAAAGACGCTGGCGATGATCGCCGGTACGATGTCGAATCCCTATTACGCGTTACTCGCGGATGAGATCCAGCGTGAGGCCAGCCGTTTGGGGTATTCCCTCATGATCCTCTGCTCGCGGGAAAACCCGGAGACGGAACTGCAGTGTGTGGAAATGGCCCTCAGCCGTCTGGCGGACGGGGTCCTTCTATTCCCAAGTTCGGACGCCCGGGCGAGTATCGATCGCCTGTGCCTCGCTAATGTTCCCTTTGTGCTGATGGGCCGTTATATGGGGCCTCAATACGATTCTGTCACCTGTGACGAAGAAATGGGCGGCTATTTGGCCGGGAAGCACCTTTTGGAGGAAGGGCACCGCAAGATCGCGATGTTCGCCAGCTACAACGTCGCGTTTTCCCATGAGATGCGTCTGAAAGGCTTCACACGAGCCTGTCGCGAGGCGGGTATGGCGGAGGACGCGATCCTCAATAGCGTCTGTATGGATAACGACGTGATGCTGGATACGCTGCTTTCCTGGCGAGCCCAGGGAGTCACCGGGTTGTTTGCCTTCTGTGATGTGGAGGCGTGGAACGCCATCACTCTGTTGGAGAACCGCGGCTTCCGTGTGCCGGGAGATATGAGTATCGTTGGCTTTGATAATATTCAGGGCATGATGAACTTCCCCAAGCCGATCTGCTCGGTGGACGGGGATATGCGTGAAATGGCCCGCGCGGGGATCGATCTGATCCGTACCCGGATCCATGATGCTACTCTGGCGCCCCGGAACGTGACGACACCGGTATCCATGGTCTGCCGTAAAAGCTGCCATTAACTGTTGAAAAAAGGATCAAAAAAGAGGAGAGGCGCGTGTCCTCTCCTCTTTGCTTATTAGGGTCAGGTCTCCGCGGCAAGCGCGGCGCGGGGCTTGCGGCCGGGTTTCTTGCGTTCGCGTACCGGCATTGCGGCTTGCTTTTCCAGGAGGATCTTTTCGTATTCATCATAGATCCGGCGGATCTCTTCCGCGGAATATGTGTTGATCAGCTTACCGTAAGAAAGGTCAAGCTGGTCGCATTTCCAGGCGATAGCGCTCAATTTCTGGGAGGATGTAAGCATATTATTTGGTCTCCTTTCATCCATTTACCCGAAGTCCCCCTTTCGGGGCTTCGAAATCATTGTACAGGATGAAACTCAACTGAACCTAAAGGAATTATAAACAGAAGTTTAGGTTTCTCTTTTGTGCTTTTTTTGTAGAGAAAAGGGCTTTTGCGATTCCTGCTTGAAAAAGAGTGTTTTGTTTTGTATACTGATATCTGTTGGACCATTTGGTCGCGGTTTTCCCAATATGTGCATAAGCCGGAGCATTTCGGCTTATAATAATGCAAAAGGAGTGTCATTTCCATGAAGAAGAATCTGCCCTTGATCCTTGCCATTGTACTGGCTGTCGCACTGGTTGCCGTTCTCATTATCGATGGAAACAACCTTGCCGCCAAGAATACCGAAGTTGAAGCTTTGAACGCCAAGATCGCTGCTGCGGATACCGCTGCTGCCGAAGCTGCCGCCCAGTTGGATGCCGCTACCGCGGACGCCGCTGACAAGGCGACTCAGATTGAAAAATTGACTGCCGATGCCGCTGCCGCTGCTGAAGCCGCTGCTGCTGACAAGGCCGCCCAGATCGAAAAACTGACTGCTGATGCTGCCGCTGCCGCTGAAGCTGCTGCCGCTGATACCGCTGCCAAGTTGGAAGCTGCTGCCGCCGACACCACCGCTAAGCTGGAAGCTGCCGCGAATGACGCCGCTGCCAAGCTGGCCGAAAAGGATGCTCAGATCGAGACCCTGACCGCGGATGCCGCCGCCAAGGCTGCCGAGATCGAAGCCGCCGTGAAGGCTGCCGCCGAGAAGGACGCCACCATTGAGACCCTGACCGCGGATGTCGCTGCCAAGGCCGCCGAGATCGAAGCTGCCGCCAAGGCTGCTACCGAAAAGGATTCCACGATCGAAGCGCTGACCGCCGATGTCGCCGCCAAGGCCGCTGAACTCGAAACCGTCAAGGCCGCTTCTGACGAAGCTGCTGCGAAGGTTGCCGAGCTGGAAGGTCAGCTGGAGCCCATGAAGAAAGTTCTGGCCGATTGGCTGGGCATGGCTGAATAATTTCAGACCCGATCCTTTTAACGAAAAACAGAAGTCGGAACGCGCATCAAAACGCGTTCCGACTTCTTATTTACCCTGCAGTCTGCCTGTCTGTCAACGGATATAGGTGATCTTTTCAGGATGCTGGGGATGGGCGTCCTTGGTATCGGCAGGGGTGCCGACAGCCAGGGCGATGACAAAATCGTGAGTATCGGGACAATGCAGTTTTTCGCGCAAGGTATCGGCTTTGTCCGTGCCAAAGGCGGCTTGCGGAAGGCCCAGGATCACGGTGCCGAGACCGAGGCTTTCAGCAGCCAGGGCCATGTTCTGCACCGCGATGCCACAGTCAACGGAGGTCCAGCCAAAGTTCTTTTCACCGAAAATGAAGATGACCGCGGGGGCATGGTAGAACACATGGAAGGCGTTGTCCGCGAAACGCGGGCTGCGGGCGGAAGGATCCCTCAGGGCCATGCCTTCCGCGGTGGCGTTATGGATCTCCTGCAGCAGGGCCTGATCCTCGACCACGGTATACAACCAAGGTTGACGGTTGACGGCGCTGGGTGCTTCCAGGCCGGCCTGCAGGATGGCGGTCAGCTTCTCCTCCGGGATCCGGTCCGGAAGATAGGCACGGTGGGAACGACGGGCGGAGATGACGGAGAGGACTTCATTGGTCATGGGAAACGCTCCTTTCATGGTCGGTCAGGGATCAGGCTTCCATTGTTGTTTCTTTCATATTCAATTCTTGAGCATGTTTCTTTTTCCAGAAGAAATAACGCAGGACGCAGAACAGGGCACTGAGGAACCAGGTGAGCGCGGCAGTCCACCAGATGCTCCAGACGCCGAGGGTCGTAATGGCGACGATCAGCATGGGCAGGAAGATGCGGCTGAGCATCTCGATAAAGCCGTTGATGAAAGAGAACAGAATGTCCCCGACGCCGTTGAGGATGCCGCGCGCGGCGTAGATGGTGCCAAGGAAGACGAAGAACCAGCTGGTGATACGAAGCGCTTTGCCACCCATCTCGATGACCTCGGGTTCCGCCACAAAGATGCTGATGATCTCCTTGCTGAAGATCTGAGCAATTACAAACACCAGCGCGGAGAAAGCGAGGGTGATCAGAAGGCTGACACGGAAGCCTTCTTTTAAGCGGTGCATCTTACCGGCACCGTAGTTTTGCGCCGAATAGGTGGAAAGGCCGGAGGAAAGACTGCCAAAGGGAAGCTGGATGAACTGTTCGATGCGGTTTGTGGCGGTAAAGGCCGCCATAGCCACGGTGGAGAAGGAATTGACAAACCGCTGGAGCGCACTGGTGGAAACGGCAATGAGGGACCACTGCATGGCCAGCGGCAGACCGAGACGTACGGCCTGCAGGATGATATGCCGGTCAGGACGGAGATCATTCCGGTCAAGGTGGAAGTATTCGTTGCGCTTCCAGGCCCAGAGCAGACACCCGAAACCGGAGATGAACTGGGCGATCATGGTGGCGAAAGCCGCGCCGAAGACCCCCATACCGAATACCCGCACAAACAGCAGGTCCATCAGGATATTCAGGAAGCAGGAAACGATAAGGAAATAGAGCGGCGTGCGGGAATCGCCGAGCGCCCGCAGCATGGAGGAAGCGTAGTTATATACGCCGATGAATGGCACTCCGATGCAACTCATCTGCATATAGGTGATGGAATCCGGCAGGACTTCCGCCGGCGTACCCATAAAGCCAAGTACCGCGGGCGTCAGCACGTAAGCCAGGATCCCTGTGAGCAGGGAGATGCTGAACATGATGTAGGCGGAATTGGCGATGGCCTTTTTGACATTCTGATCGTCCCCGGCGCCAAAGTAGCGGGCGGTGATGATCCCGCCGCCGCTGCTGATGCCGTTGCAGACGGAGAAAAAGAGAAAAGTGACCGCGCCGGTGGCGCCGACCGCGGCAAGCGCGTTTGCCCCCAGAAACCGGCCGACAATAATGGAGTCCGCCAGATTATAGGCCTGCTGGAAAAGATTGCCGATCAGCATGGGAATGGAGAACACGGTCAGCAATCTGAGCGTGTTGCCTTCCGTCATGTTCAGAGTATGGGATGAACGCATGCGAGGTCGCCTTCTTTGGAACGATTTGTACGTACTTGCAATATGTATGATAGCACTTTTTGCGCGGAAAACAAGCACAAATTCATCCTTTCATGAAGGGGCTGAAGGTTCTCTTCCAACGGCTTATATGATATAATAAGGCACAAACTTGACCGAAAACGGACAGGAGTGATTCGGACAAATGGAAAGTGGCCTCTTCAGAAAAAAGAGTCTGGATAAGTTTCAGTCTCCGGAAAGTCTTCATGATTATATCCGTGTAGCCAACCCCGGAATGTGGATCCTGATGGCGGCAATGATCCTTCTGCTGGTCGGAGCCTGCATCTGGGGCATTTGGGGTACGGTGGAAAGTACGGTCAACGCGGTGATCCATGTGGATGATGGCGTGGTGACCTGTTATGCGGATGAAGCGGATGCCGAACGGATCCGCGCCGGGATGCGTGTGCGTGTCGGTCAGCTGGAAGGGACTTTGGGTGAGCAGGCAGACACTTCTGAGATGGGATACCGCTATACGGTGGAGATGGATCCCTGCCCGGATGAAGGAATCTGGTCCGCGGAAATCGTGCTGGATGCTGTGAATCCGATCTCATTTGTAGTGAATTGAGGGGAACAGGATGGCAAAAGCAATCAAACAACCGATCCGCAAGGGTGTGGCCAAAGTTCCTGTGGTGATGCAGCTGGAAGCGCTGGAATGCGGCGCGGCCAGTTTGTGTATGATCCTCGCGTATTACGGGAAGTGGATCCCCCTGGAAAAAGTGCGGGAAGACTGCGGCGTTTCCCGTGACGGGTCTAATGCCCGTAACGTACTCATCGCGGCCCGGTCCTACGGAATGGAAGCCCACGGATATCGCTTTGAACCGGAAGCCCTGCGTGAAAACGGATCGTTTCCGTGTATCATTCACTGGAACTTTAATCATTTTGTGGTGTTGGACGGGTTCCGCGGCGGACGGGCCTATCTGAACGATCCGGCACGCGGCAGCTACAGTGTCAGCATGGAGACCTTTGACGAAAGCTTTACCGGCATCTGTCTTCAGATGACGCCAACAGAGGAATTTGTGCCCTCCGGAAAACCGAAGAGCATGCTTTCCTTTGCCGCACGGAGGCTGAAAGGCAGCGGCCCCGTGATCGTGTTCACGGCGTTGACCTGTGTTTTCTCCATGCTGATCCGGATGATCCATCCGGCCTTTTCCCGTGTGTTTACAGACCGGTTGCTGACGGGAACGGATCCTGGGTGGCTGGTGCCTTTCCTGATCCTTCTGGCGGTCTTCAGCCTGGTCCAGATCGTGATGTCCGCTCTGCAGGCGGTCTACAGCCTGCGGATCAGCGGTAAAATGGCGGTAGTGGGCAATGCCACCTATATGTGGAAGGTGCTGCGTCTGCCGCTCAAGTTCTTCAGCCAGCGCATGGCCGGCGACATCCAGAACCGGCAGAGTGCCAACGCGTCTATCGCGGAAACCCTGATCAATACCCTCGCTCCGCTGGTGCTGGATGTGTTCATGCTGGTGTTCTATC
>JAZUFB010000118.1:0-4630 GCA_045640475.1 Clostridia bacterium | reverse complement strand
TCCCAGTCCGATGGGCAGCCCATGGCGGACGCCCTGTAAGAATTGCTTGTTCATGCTTTTTCTCCAAAGCGGGTAATTCCCTCTGCCCGTACCACGGCAAAGCAATCCGGGATGGGTTCACAGGGTTCGTCCGAAAATTCGATGGCGTCGCGGATGTCCTTTTCCGCCTGCATCGCGGATGCCTCATCCTTTGCATACAGGGTGCACAGCGGCGTATCCGCCTCCACGTATTCGCCCACGCGCACGGGCAGGATAAAGCCCACGGAGTAGTCCAGCACATCGTCCAGCTCCAGCCGTCCCGCGCCCATCGCCTGCGCCGTGAGGCCCAGCTTGGTCGCGTCCATACGGCGGATATAGCCTTTTCTTTCGCAATTCACCGTGCGTTTCACCGCCGGCTGGGGCAAAAGGTCAGTATCGTCGCAAACGCGGGGATCGCCGCCCTGCGCCGCGATCATCTGCTTCAGCTTCTTCAGTCCGCTTCCGTCCGCCAGCGCGGCTTTCAGCATTTCTTCACCCTCTTCAGGGGTCTTCGCGCGTCCGTTCAAAACCAGCATATGACTGCCCAGTAGCAGGCTCACGCGCAGCAGCGCGCCGCCGGCCCGTCCGCTCAAAATGTCGATGGCTTCCTTGACTTCCAGCGCGTTGCCCACATGAGTACCCAGCGGCTGATCCATGCTGGTCACGAGCGCGGTCATGGGCTTCCCCGCCAGCGTGCCGATTTTCACCATGGCTTCCGCCAGTTCAATGCTCTCTTCCAGCGTATGCATGATCGCCCCGGATCCGGTCTTGACGTCCAGCACGATCGCGTCCGCGCCGGAAGCCAGTTTCTTGGACAGGATGGAGCTGACGATCAGCGGCAGGCTGTCCACCGTGGAGGTCACATCCCGCATGGCGTACATCGTCTTGTCCGCGGGCGCCAGGCTACCCGTCTGTCCGATCACAGCCACGCCGATCTCCTTCACCTGGCGGATGAATTCTTCTTCGCTGAGTCCCACACGCATACCGGGAATGGATTCCATCTTGTCCAGCGTACCGCCGGTATGGCCGAGACCTCTGCCGCTCATTTTCGCCACAGGGCATCCGCAGGCCGCCACCAGGGGCGCCAGCACCAGCGTCGTCGTATCGCCCACGCCGCCGGTGGAGTGTTTGTCGACCTTGATCCCGGGAATCGCGCTCAGGTCCGCCACATCGCCGGAATCCCGCATAGCCAGCGTCAGGTCACGGGTCTCCTCAGGCGTCATTCCGTTCAGACGGATCGCCATCAGCATCGCGGCCAGCTGGTAATCCGGTATACTTTTCGCGGCCGCGCCGTTCGCCAGATACACCAGTTCCTCTTTCGTCAGCCGTTCGCCTATTTTCTTTTTTGTGATCAGATCGATCATCCTCATGGAGATCCCTCCTTATCCCAACCGTTCCTTTGAAGCCATACCGTTTATTTAAGCCTATAAGCCTAGTTGTAACCCTTTATGCAACCACTCTCGCCTTGGCTCCCCCTCTGAGGCAATGTCGTCAACTTAAGCCAGAAACTTAGATGCAACCCCTTACGCAACCGCTCTCGCCTTGGCTCCCCCTCTGGGGGAGCTGTCGCCTCCGGCGACTGAGAGGGCGCGTGTACCAGACCAATTTCTTCCAAATTGATAATTTATTGTCTTTGGCGAATCCCATTGTTTGTAAAAAGCCGATACCCGTTGCGGGGCATCGGCTTTGTGTCCTTGTTTACCGGAATCAGACTCAGTCTTCGTCGTCTTCTTCCTCGGGCAGATCCGCGTTGTGATAAACGTTCTGGACGTCATCATATTCTTCAAGCAGATCCAGCATCTTGCGCAGCGTCGTCACGGCTTCGGGATCGGTCACGGAAACGGTGTTCTGCGGGATCTTGTCCACTTCGGCGGAAATAAAGGTCATGCCCTGCTTTTCCAGTTCTTCGCGCACGGAGGAGAAAGAGTTGGGCGCGGTGTAGATGACATAAGCGTCATCATCCACCTTCACGTCATCGGCGCCGGCTTCCAGGGCGATCATCATCATCTCGTCCTCGTCGCTGCCGGGCTGACGGTCGACAACCAGAACGCCCTTTTCGTCAAACATGAAGCCCACGCTGCCGGTGGGGCCCATGTTTCCGCCAAACTTGGCGAAACAGTGACGCACGTCGCTGGCAGTACGGTTGCGGTTGTCGGAAATGCAGTCCACGATGATGGCCACGCCGCCGGGAGCATATCCTTCGTAGGTGATCTGTTCGTAGATCACGTTGCTCAGTTCACCGCTCGCCTTTTTGATGGAGCGCTGAATATTATCGTTAGGCATGTTGTTCGCCTTGGCCTTGGCGATGATGTCGCGCAGTTTGCCGTTGGATTCGGGATTGGCTCCCCCTTCACGCACGGCGATAGCGATCTCGCGGCCGATCTTGGTGAACACGGCGCCGCGCGCGGCGTCCGCCTTGCCCTTTTTAGCCTGAATATTATGCCACTTGGAATGTCCGGACATTGTAACCCCTCCAGAAACTTCGATTTCAGATAGACAAGACATTATAGCATTGATGCGTGAAAATCGTCAACCCTCTTCTGTCAATGCTTTCAAGACTTTCTGACCGTCAAGTGCCGATTTCTCGCCCTTTGAGCCATGCAAGCACTTCTGTCAGGTCCTTCGCGATCAGGATCGCCTTCTCCCGCATCTCATCATCCGGCGGGATCATATCCGGCACCATCACCGGCAGCATCCCCGCGTTTTTCGCCGCGCGGATCCCGTTGAAGCTGTCCTCGATCACGATTGTCTCGCCGATCTCCGATTTCGTCCCTTCAAGCGCCTTCAGAAAGATCTCCGGCTCCGGCTTGCTTTTCGTCACCATGTCGCCGCCGATGATCCGGTCAAAATACTTTTCCAGCCCGGCATCCCGCAGCTGATTCAGCACCACCGCGCTCCGCGTCGATGAAGCCACTGCCGTATCGTACCCGTTCTCCTTCAGCCAGATCAGGATCTCCCGGATTCCCTTTTTCAGCGGCAGCCTTCCCCCGTCATAGGTCGCGTGGTACAGTTTGGATTCTTCCATCCGGTATTCCTCGTAAGGAAAATCCGCCCCGTAATGCGCGAAAAAGATCTCCTTCGTCATCTGCGCGTTGACCCCGATGCACTTCATATAAGGCACATCCAGATCCCCGTCAAATCCATGCCTCCGCGCGATCTCCATCCAGCAATCATGCGTTGCCCGTTCGCTGTCAAAGATGACTCCGTCCATATCAAACACAACGGATTTCATACAAGATTCCTTTCCCAAACAACTTTTGTTTCTTAGATGAGACTCCATTCACAAGCGCCCACGCCTTGGCTCCGGCGACTGAGAGGGACTCCCGTCCTTCTCAGTCTACCAAAAACCCCCTCTCGCTGCAACGAGAGGGAGTACCACAGGCAGAGCAGACAGAGGGACGGTTCTTCTGTCTCAAGCTTGCGCAAGACAGAAGAACCTTCTGCGCAAGACAGAAGAACCTTCCCTGCTGTCTGCCCTCGTAATCCTTCACCCTGTACCCTATATTACTTCATAACCACCAATTCATACTTCCCAGTTCCGAGCCCGACGCGTTCGCCCTGCTCGATCCCGGCTTCCCACTTGGTATCCGGATGCATGGTATGGAAGTGATCCGCGCCCTCCGCGGGATGCTTGTCGCCCAGGAAGGAATCCAGCACCGCGTGTTCCTTGTTCGCCGCGTCCGCGCAAGCCTTGTCGATGGCCACAGGGTCAAAGCTGGCAAACATACCGACATCCGGGATCACCGGCGCGTCGTTATGTCCGTAGCAGTCGCAGAACGGAGACACATCGATCAGCAGATTGATGTGGAAATTCGGTCTGTCCTTGCAAACAGCCCATGCATATTCCGCCACCTTGCGGCTCATGATCTCGCATCCGTTTTCCTCGCCGGGCTTCATCGCCTTGGTGGGGCAAACGCCAATGCATCTTCCGCATCCCTTACACTTGTCATAGTCCACAAACGCACGTCCGTCGATCCGGATCGCGCCATGCGCGCAGTTCTCCGCGCACACGCCACAAGCCACGCAGGTGTTTTCGTCGCACTGCGGGCGTTCGCTGTCGTGCATTTCGGCCTTGCCGCGGGTCGATCCGCAGCCCATGCCCAGATTCTTCAGCGCGCCGCCGAAGCCGGTCGCTTCGTGACCCTTGAAGTGGTTCAGGGAGATGACGATATCCGCGTCCATCACGGCGCGGCCGATCTTGGCCTGACGCACATATTCGCCCTCGATGGGCACGATCACATCATCGGTGCCCTTCAGACCATCGGCAATAATGGTATGGCACTCGGTCTGCAGCGGATTGTATCCATGGCGGAACGCGGTATCCAGATGGTCCAGCGCGTTCTTGCGGCTGCCCACATACAGGGTGGAGCAGTCCGTCACAAAGGGCTTGCCGCCCAGCTCGCGGATCAGGCGGACCAGTGCGCGGGCATAATCCGGCCGCAGGAAAGCCAGGTTGCCATCCTCGCCAAAATGCACCTTGATGGCCACATACTTGTCCTTAAAGTCGATCTTGTCGATCCCCGCCGTCCGGCACAACCGCACCATCTTGCTGGTCACGTCCTCGTCCCCCACCGACCGCATCGTTGTAAAATACACTTTAGAAGCTTCCATA
>JAZUFB010000117.1:0-5240 GCA_045640475.1 Clostridia bacterium | reverse complement strand
TGGATTTGTAAACGGATATGCTCATGTATGGATCCCGGAACCGAATGGGTGGAGGATGGTGGAAATCGACACCCAAGGAATGGTTCAGGATGCTGAATATCAATTTGTTTCAGATGATATATACTATACAGAATCGCAGGACAGTCTGATGTTTTTCCGTGAAGATCATACACCGCTATTCTCTGTCTCGTGGCCGGGGATTTGCAATTGTCTGAGTTTCAATGAGCATGGCGTGACCTGGTATGAGATCCGGGAACCGGGTCAAAAACTTTCTTACCGGGCGGGGCTGATGAATGATCAGGGACATATACTGACTGAACCTGTTTTTCGCTTGATACCGGATACAGTGCATTCTTTCACCGAAGGACTTTCCCCAGTGGAAGATGCGGAAAGCGGTCTTGTCGGATATGTGGATGAGGCAGGTAACTGGGTCATTCACCCGATGTTTGACAGTGACCGCCCGGGATCCTTTTACGAGGGATCTGCCTGGGTCAAATGTGAGGGGCAACGAGTGCTTATTGACAGATCCGGAAGCATCTTGTATGCGGAGCCAAACAGACGATGGAAGAACATAGAATGAACCATCGTTTATTGTGAGCAGGT
The DNA here is from genome assembly GCA_045640475.1 of Clostridia bacterium. GTDB lineage: Bacteria > Bacillota > Clostridia > Christensenellales > Aristaeellaceae > Aristaeella. Next base: position 4,637 of record JAZUFB010000117.1, on the reverse strand, counting down.
CCGTATGATGGATGGTCAATTCTGCTTACTGCGGATCCGGCTCGGTACGGAACAGCTTGCTTTTCCGATAGCAGATGACAAGCAGTATGGAACACAGCAACCATCCGCACGGGTAGGCAAGTGCTACAAAGAACCGGCTGCCGCTGAGGATTGAGGTCACGTACAGATAGAGCTGGCGGAAAAGAACAAAACTGAACAGCATAATGACCGTCGGCGTGGTTGAGTTTCCGATGCCGCGGAGAGCACCGCTGCAGATTTGATTGAAGCAGATGAGAAAATAGAACGGAATGATATGACGGACAAAGTATACGCTGTATTCAAGCACATCTGCTTCCTGCGTAAACAGGGTCAGGACATGACTTGCAAAGAAAATCAGCAGAGCGGACAGTGTAACAGTTGAAACCAACGAGAGCTTCAGGGAAACGGAAACACCGTCCTTGGCACGCTTCCGGTCGCCGGAACCCCAGTTCTGTCCGACAAAGGTCGTGGAAGCCATTGCAATCGACTGGACCGGAAGAAGCACGAACGGATCCACTTTGGCATAACAGGCCCATCCGGCCATGCAGGCTGAACCAAAACGGTTGATATAGGATTGGACGAAAACGTTGCTGAATGAGGTCACCGCGGATTGAATAGCTGATGGCAGACCGATTGCCATAATGTTTTTGAGAATGGAACGGTCGAGGCATAATTCACGGAACCGAATAGAATAAGCTGCTTTGCTTCTGAACAAGGTGATCAAAACTAATGCGGCCGAGACTGCTTCCGCAATGATCGTAGCCAGGGCGACTCCCCGGGCCCCCATATGAAAGACAATCACAAACAGAAGATCCAGAACTGTATTGATGACAGCGGAAATAATCAGGAAAATGAGAGGACGGCGTGAATCACCAACAGCTCGCAGGATACCGGTTCCCATGTTATAGATCATCAGACCGGTCAGGCCGTAAAAGTAGATATTCAGATAATCGATCGCATCAGGCAGGACATCTTCAGGGGTTGCATTGAACCGCAGAAGCGGTTTGACCATCAGGATTCCAAGTACGGTTCCGACCGTGCAGAGAATGAAGGTCAGCATCATTGTCGTATGGACTGCTTTTTTCAGTTTCGCCTCATCATGGGCGCCATATGCCTGAGATACGACTACACCCGCACCGGTGGCCAGACCGGCAAAGGTACCGACCAGAACATTGATGACATTCCCGTTGCAACCGACGGCAGCCAGCGCTTCCTTACCGACATAACGGCCTACAACGACTGTGTCCACTGTGTTGTAGAACTGTTGAAAAAGCAATCCGATCAGCATCGGAATTGCGAACTGAACAATATGTTTCCATATTGTTCCTTCTGTCATATCAATATCATGTGAATGATTCATACTATAGCCTCTTTACCTGTTTACAAAACCAAATTGCTCCAACAGTATACCACAGTTTGGCATGGTTAATTGATAGAAGGCAAAAAAATTGCATTGGCTTTTGATTGCAGTTTTCAAAAAGTTGGCAGATGTGTATAATCAAAACAGTCAATGAATGATATTTTTCCGGAGGTGGAAATTCCGATGTTTGTACGTTTGCTGAAACCCGAAGATCGCCTTCAGGCAGGGCTGGTTTCCCATATTGCATTCCATTCCAGAAAAGACGATATGGATGAGGTTTTCAAATCCTGGGGTGGAACTGAGGAAGATGAGGACTGGGGCGCGTTTACTGATGACGGGAACGTGATGGCGCGGATCATTAATAACCATATGGAAAGCCGCCTGGATGGGAATATAATCAAAAACGGCGGGATCGGCGCGGTATCCACATTGCCGGAATACAGGGAAAGTGGCGCTGTCAGGGCTATCTTTGAAAAATTGCTTCCAGCTGCACGTGAAAGAGGAGAAGTACTTTCGACCCTGTATCCGTTCAATCATGCGTTTTATCGTAAGTTTGGCTACGAGACTGTGAACTACAAAACTTCCTACGAAATGACACCCGATCAGTTGGCCGGTTTCAAACATTCCGGATGGGTCCGACAGTGGAAGCCGGATGACGATGTCACTGAGTTTCTTCGAATTTATGAGCAGTTTTCAGCTGGCTTGAATCTGTCAATCATTCGGGATGAAAAGAAGATGCGGGAGGAACATATCAAAGGAGACTTCTGGAAAGACCGTCATTTTGTTTACCTTCTGGGTGATCATGAAAGCGCGAAGGCATATGTGGTTTTCCAGGATGTTTTCAGACCGGAAAGCGCGAAACTGGAAGTTCAGGAAGCGGCATGGACCGAACCGGAAGGCTTACGGATGATCCTTGGGTTCCTTGCACGGTTTACAGCCGATTATGGAGCACTGAGAATAGTGCTTCCCACAAATCTGGACCTTAAGCTGTACGTCCGGAATCCTTATGAAGTCAACCCGGAACCGGCGTATGATCATATGGTACGGGTAATCAATACTGAGAAGCTGTTGACCCTGATCCGAAAACCGGCTGACTGTTCTTTTGTGATTTCTGTATCAGGCGATGAACAAATAACGGAGAATAACGGGACTTGGCTGGTGCAAGGGAGCAATGTCGCCAGGACAGACAAAGAGCCGGATCTGACGGTATCCCATCGCGCACTTGGACAGATGGCAATCGGCGGAATCGATTTTGGTGAAGCCGAATACCGTACTGATGTGAAGACTTTCGGAAATCGGGATGTGTTGGAACGAGTTTTTATGCGGAAGCCGATTTATGTGGGGGACCATTTCTGATCAAGCTGACAAATTGTACAGACGGGGAGAAAAGACATATGGGCTATATTTCAGAAATCAGGAAGTATGTCGGTCATATGCCAATTATGGTTACAGCAGCCACGGGCATTATTTACGACAAAGAAAAAGGCTTTTTGTTTGAAAAAAGGACGGACAATGGGATGTGGTGCGTTCCGGGCGGAGCTATGGAATTGGGAGAAACAGCGGAAGAAGCCTTACGCAGAGAAGTCAGGGAAGAAACATCGCTGGAAATCAAAAATCCCCGCTTCTTTAGGGTCAGGGAAAATGTCCACATGGTCTATCCGAATGGAGACGAGGTATATTACACTGACCTTGTTTACATGATTGAGGAATACTCGGGACACTTGGGAATGGATGATGAGAGTTCTGAACTGAAATGGTTCCCGATTCACGAACTTCCGGAAAATATCCTGCCGACACAGATCGATTATATTCTGGCAGCGGTGAAGGAATTTCAGTAAAGTTAATGTCGAAGCAGCATTAATGCTATATGACAGGGGTATATGGATGAAGGGCAACTGTGTACTGAATGTGTCAATGGCCAAATAATGTATTTGAACAAGAAAATGATCTGTGAGAACGATCGATGAGGGTGAAACATGAACATATACGACCGTGTGGAGAAAAACATTGACCGGTTGGTGGAAATGAATGCCGACACTTATCTGCTGGAGACGGATGGCATCCGCGGTTTTGCCCTGAGCATGGGGCTTGATGAACTGGAAGTCCGTCAGGCAAAGGTTGTGCGCTCTTCCCCCAAAGATAAAGGCCGCAGTGTCAATATTCGCAGTACCCCTGATTATGGAGACAATGTCATCATGGAGGTACCCTACGGCGAGACCGTGGATGTGTTCCCCGTTACAGAGGGGGAATTCACCCGTGTGTACTATGACCACGGACCCGGCTGGATGACCACGATCCGTCTGCAGATCATTGACGATCAACGGGGAGGGAAGATGAATGATCATCAGAAAAGCAACAGAGGAAGATGTTGAACAGATCGCGGAGATCGTTGTGGAAGACTGGAAAAAGGCTTATGTGGGGATCATTGACAAGGGATGGCTCGATTCCATGAGTGTGGAAAGTCAGTGTCAGAAAGAAATCAACAGAGTTCACAAATGCACGGTGGCGGTGGAAGAAAACGAGATCCTGGGGTATGCCTGGAATGAGATGAACGGCGATGGAAAAGCAGACTGCGAGATCGTTGCACTGTATGTCAGATACGCGAAAAGAAATTGCGGAATCGGGAAGGCTTTGTTCCTGAATTCAAAGGATCTTTTCAGGGCAGCCGGGAAAAAGCAAATGGTGATCTGGTGCCTCAAAGACAACGTGGAAGCACGGAAATTCTATGAAAGAATGGGTGGAAAACAAGACGAAACCAGTACGCACCAATGGGGAAACAAAGTCAATGATATGGTTTCCTATCTCTATCCATTGAATGAAAAGCTCTGAATAAAAAAGACCTGATGCAAAAGACACGGACTGATAAGGAAGTATTAGATGCTGCTGAAAACATATATATTTTTCAGGAGAGTTGAGAGGTGTAGAACTTTATGGGATTTTTCGGTTTGTTTAAGAAAAAGAAGGTTGAACTTACAGAAGCACAGCTTAAATTCAATAAAATATGGGAACTGTGGGCCGAGGAAAAAGCAGAAAGCCCATACGCGGAGCTTATGACCTATCAAAGCGAAGTTAATAACGGAGGTCATTCGCAGTATTTCTGTAATGTTGAAAATGTGGGTGATTTGCAGAAAGAAATGGCCGAATTGGGACGTGTATTGCCTTTTGACTTAAATGAGAATCTGCAAAAAGCATATCAAGCACACTTAATATTGGAAAAAACCGAAGATGAAAAAGCAGAAGAAATCATGGAAAGATGTGA
>JAZUFB010000116.1:0-5194 GCA_045640475.1 Clostridia bacterium | reverse complement strand
ATCAGCGTGGTAAGGGCGGGGCAATCGCAAAGCAAATCGGTCAAATCCGGGTCTGCCGAAGTGTCAAAGCCGCTGACGTCAAGCGTTTCAAGCGAGCTGCAGAGGGCAAACATGGAATTCATATCGTCAACGTTCTTTGTGTTGAAATGAATGACATCAATCGTTTTCAGCTTTGGACAGTTGTAGAACATCCCGCTCATGCCGACGGCGCTTGAAGTGTCAAAGTTAGAAATATCGAGTGATGTAAGCGAGACGCAGCTTTCAAACATATAGTTCATGATTTCGACCGAGGAGGTGTCAAAGCCGCTGACGTCAAGAGCACTTGCACTAAGGCAGCAGGAGAACATCCCCCACATATTCATTACATTCGCGGTATTGAAGTTTTTTACATTCGGCGTGAGTTTATAACAATTCCGGAACATAGAGTCCATATCCCGGACGTTTTGCGTGTCAAAGTTGTTCAGATTCAGGTGCGAAAGCTCATGGCAGTTTTCAAACATAGATGCCATGGCTCTTGCGTCGCCCGTCTCGATTGACGCGACATCGAGCGTCGTCAGGGAAGGACAGTTGCAGAACATATAGGAAAAGTCGACAACGCCGCGCGTATCCAGGAAACTCAGGTCGGCTATGCTCAGCGCGGAGCAGCGGTCGAACAAATGCCTTGCACTGCTGATCTTGGCACCGATTCCGGTCGAAACGGATATGATTTCCGATTTATAATCTTTCCAGGGCGTTTTGTCAACGGCATTGTACGAAGAATTGCTTACCGCCCCGAATATATGCAGCTTTTTTTGGGAATCAATATACCAGCCACTGCCCGGTATTCCGTTTTTTGGGGTCTCAACGGCTGCCATCACGCGGACTTCTTTGCCTTTGGTGTCCAATAATTCGATTATCGTATCTTCATACAGGCCTTGGTTGTAAACGTACACGTCTTTTTCTTCTATACCTGTGGAGAGCCAGAAGGTAAGAAAAACAAAATATAGGGTTTTTTCCTCCGTTTTTATGTTACGGAAGGTTTCCATGGGAATATTGTTGGAACTGCTTTCTTCCCAATCCCCTTCGTTTTGCACATCGAGCGTAAAGGCTGAGTGAACGCCTTCAATGCTGATATCCGCCTCGATTTTTTGTATGGCACAACCATATTGGGCATAGCTGTATGCGATCTCATCCAGCACCTGTCCCATCGGCTTCCCCGGCACCATTTCGGGAAGCACTGCTGTTAGCCGCAGATTTGATACGAGCTGCCTTGCCACCTGCTCTCGGTAGGTGTTTGCCTTGTCAATCTCCTCGCCGGTATCCGCACCGACATTGCGGATCACGATGTCGCCGCCGTTGGGGACGGCGCTGAAATACAGATATCCGTCTTTACGTTCAAAATCGATCGGTTTTCCGTTTTGCGTGACCTCGATGCTCCGCCAATTGGAGGGCCACTCCGTGCGCAGAGAAAGCGGATAATCATACCTGGTAAGCTTGTTGGGGGCTTCTAACGTTAACTGATAGGTATAGGACTTGTCGGTGCTTTCGGAACAATACGCTCTTGCACGACTTCGTTCTATCAGATACAGCGCGGCGTTTTGCAGGGAGGTCACCCAGATGTCGCTGTCGTGGTTGTTGGCCCACAAAAGGGAATTTTTGAGTACGCTCGGGTCTGTCGGAGAATAGCTTCCTATCGACGTGTAACCCGACAATCCGTGTGTAAGGAAAACTACCCAGCCATGGCTGTCAATCGCATCCTGCATTTTCCCGGTGATCCCGCTGACGGTATTGATGCCCTCATTTCCGGTGATATAAGCGGGAATATTTGTGTAATCTTTGGGTCCGCTGCGGGGGATGATCGCACCGTTTACATTACGCCCCGCAATGTAATAATTCGACACGGTACTTCCCATGTGATTGCCGTTCGGATAGGCGATCGTCAGGCAGGGAAGGCCGACGTGCTGCTCAATGGCTTGTTTTGACTTCGCCAACTCCGAAAGATCGTAAGGCTGGTTCGTAACGGTCTGGCTCCCGAGCTCGTGCCCGTTATCCGCAAACGTCTTGTATTGATCCCAGTAGTCTTCCATTCGGGAGGTAATCACGTAAAAGGTCGCCTTATAGCCGTATTCGTCAAAATAGGAGGCCGCCTTCGCGTGGGACGTGCATTCTTCGTACCCGCCGTTGTTAAACGTGAAGGTCGCCGCTGCCGTGCGAAAGCCCTCCCAGTCGGCTATTTCCATAGTCGGCCCCGTTGCCGCCGCCACCGAAAATGTCGGCAAAACACAGATAAGCAGTGCCAGGCAAATCAACATAGCGATTAACCGTTTTTTCATATTGCTTTCCTCCAAATCATGTATATGAAATCGTTCGGTAAATTTGTTTTTATCGGTGATACAGGGGGCGGGGAGGCCTGACCGCCTTCCTATTAAACGACCCTCATAACCGACATAGACGCTCCTTCCGACAAGAGGTAATATGTTAAATAATGTATTCATGATATATCTATATTTACATTATACAGGAATAAACGCCGGATTTCAAGTGTTTTGTGCAAAAAACTCCCGAAATTTCAAAGATTTGCCTTAACGTAAACTTTCATAATACCAGAAGCGTTAAGGAAACACCTCGAAATTGAGAAGTAATCACGCTTTTTTGAAAGATAACGTTTCAAAAATGAGAAATTCTTTTATAGCATAAAAGAGTTGAACTCCAGACGGTTTTGTTTGCCTGTGCTTCTTTCTTCCGCACCGGAAAAAACGCAGACCCGGTGACGGCGTTCCGATGAAAAAATCTGTTAAGATGTCAATGATGGGTTACACTTTTTCTAAAAAAGAAAGTATGGCATTTGTCAAGGTGGAGAGGTGGAGATTTTCGTAAGAAAATACTACCTTCTACCTTGACAAAATCCTCACAGGTATAATGTTTTCCGGGCAAAGCAAACCTTTGCTTTGCCCTTAGTTAAGCCATAACCGCCAGATAGTCATTCAGGACTTCATTGGGAGTTCGGAACCCCAAACAGACCTTGGGAATGTCATTAGATAGGCGATTATAACGTTCTATTTGCTTGATTCCGTCCTGCAATCCATACATTTTCATTTTGTTATAGAAGCGTTTCTGATCTTCTCGGTGCTGACGTTCCACCTTGCCATTGTGACGCGGTGTTGCTACCCGGATTCGATGATAGATGATCCCACATTCTTTCAGCGCTGATTCGAACAAACTGAGATCATCCGGATCATTTGTCAGCAATGCTTTGGTAAATTCAAGACCGTTATCTGTTTGGATTTCCCGTATCGGCGCAGGGAAAATTTGTATCAGTCGCTTAAGAAAATCTACGGAACTATACGTGCTGTGTTCGTCGTACATGTACCGGTAGGTCCAGCGCGTACATTCGTCAATTGCCGTGTATTGGTAGTACTTTTTGCCATCAGCCGAGCAACAGTTCGGTACAAATTTCACGTCAATTTGAAACTTCTGTCCCGGATATTCTGCCCGTTTGTATTCCTTCGCTTTCTGTTGATTCCGATGCTTGATTTCCGGCTCCACCCACTTGCGGATCACTCGCAGCATGCTGTAATAATTGCGGGTATAACCGTCTTTGCGAAGGGAATCCCATAAACGGATCTTGTCGTCTTTGTAGCGGGCATAACGACGAAGTATCTTCTCTTTTTCTTCCGGCGTATGCTCGTTCGGATGATGGTGCGGACGATGACTTTTATCCCGCAAACTGTGAACGGTTCCGTCGTACTTTTTACGCCACTCATAAATGGCGTTGCGGCTGATGTGATAGTAGTCAGCAGCTTTTGAGACACCAATTCTAAAACTTCTTTTAATTACCCGTTGACGAAAGTGCGCTGATGATGTTACAATATCCACGAAAATAGATCCTCCCTTGGGTTACTGTTGTTGTGGTGATAACATTATACCATAAAGAGGTCTATTTTCTTTTTTTATTTGTCACCCATCAATTGTATCATATCATTATCATTTCACACAGAATCGATCTTGTGGAATATGGATGATAAAGGGCAGATAGAATACGACGGCAGTAATATCATCACGGAATATATCCGCAGAATTACCACGCAGAACATCGTTCGGTTACGACCGCTGATGGGTAACGTATTGAATTAAGATGTGCGATATTGTCGAATTTTGACGATAAATATATTTGTTTCCTTACACGCTTCGAGTGATTTCGACACGGCACTTGTGTTATACTTTTCTCAGAAAAAATTAACAGGAGGTTTTCCCATGAAAAAGAAAACTATTACTATCGAAGACGCAAGATCAGCCATACGCAAAATTGCCGAAGAAAATCACATTTCAGTGGAGCAAGTCCGAGCGGAAATGATTCAGGCAATGGAAGCAGGAATGAGCAATCCCGATCCGGAGATCCAAGCCAAGTGGAAAACGATTCCTTGCAAAGGGGAAAAGCCGACACCTGAAGAAGTCATTATTTGGGCCTCAAAGCGTCTATGATCGTATTTTCCATCCATTCCATCAGTTTCAAAAACAAGAAAAGGCAGACATGATTTTTATCTCATATCTGCCTTAAGTCGGTTATTTTATGCCTGATTCTGTAAACCTTTTTCCACCATTCATTTCGGTGGAAAAAATCAGTTTTTATTTTTTGGTTTCACGCTTGGTATCACGGTGGTATCACGGGCGAGTATCACGCCGGTATCAAAACACGGTATCACGTTTTTTCTCCGTTTTTCTTGCGTTTTCTCGCTTTTTCACGCGCCACAAAACCTCGCCGGATTACTCGAATTCGATCGTGGAAACGGGCTTCTCGGAAAGATCCCACAGAACGCGGTTGACACCGGGCACGGTTGCGATGATGCGGTCGCGGATGGTGCAGAGGGTTCTGAACGGGATCTCGGGAACGGTGGCGGTCACGGCATCAACAGTGTTGACGGCACGAACGACAACGGCCCAACCCATGTAGCGCTCACCCTTTCCATCGACATACTTGATGCCGGTAGACTGGAAATCGGGGATAGAGCAGAAGTACTGCCAGGGAATCTCGGGCAGCTTCTCGATCTCTTCGCGAACGATGGCATCAGCCTCGCGCAGAGCTTCCAAACGGTCGCGGGTGATGGCGCCTACGCAGCGAACGCCTAGGCCGGGGCCGGGGAAGGGCTGACGGTAGACCATCTGATCGGGCAGACCAAGCTGCTTACCGACGCAGCGGACTTCGTCCTTGTACAGC
>JAZUFB010000115.1:0-6357 GCA_045640475.1 Clostridia bacterium | reverse complement strand
GATGAACATCATTAGCCCCACGATCAGGGCCAGATGGAAGGGGACAGTGATACACTTTACCATGCCCAACTGCTCAGAAAGCTGATCCGTCAGACTGCTGCCAACGACATAGATTACGATCCATATCACTGCAAACAGGATCTCCTTTTTCTTATACAATGTCATTATGGGATTGCGCTCCTTTCATATTTGCCGCTCGTTTGAAAATATATGCCTTTAGGTTACTGGCTGTGATTGACCTTTCAACAGATGCTGCCATATCGTTTTCTGGCGGGTACGATGATATCCTAAGGATTTATCATCAAAAAGGCAATGCGCCTGTGACCAAGATGCACATTGACTGGACTAAGATGCACCGTGTTTTGCACATTTTTACAGGGGCAGATCAATTTGAACTTTGTGTGAAGCGGTTGTGACTTTGGTATGTATATGCTATCATAGTAGAAATTTCTACTAAATTGCAGAAATCGCTGAAAGGATCAGGAAGAGTCAAAAATGAGTATGTATGAAACAAACATGAAAATGATCGAGCGCAGGATCAACGCGGGACTTTCTGTGCTGCGCCAGAATTACAGAGTGACCGAAATCGATACGGGTGCCCTTGAAAGTTTTGTGGTGGCGGAGCGGTTTCACGCTGTCAGACAATATGAAATTGAAGGGGTCGGGAATCTGGTCGTGATGACCAACCCCAAAGAAGGGACCATGCAGATGGACACCTTTACCATCACACCGTACTATAAAAATCTTCCTCTTTTCACTACGGACTATATGTATTTTGAAGATAAGCGGATGTTCCTCAACGAGATCTACGATCTTGTGGAAGAACAGGATGAACTTTACCGCACGTATATCGGCCGGTTTTCTGAAAACTGCGCGGCGGTTGCCGATCTTGAAGATATGCCGATGAGAAAGTGCTGGTATGACAGTATCCGCCCCGTGGTTGCGGCCAAGATCGCTATGCCGGCGGAGGATGAGCGTATACTGGCTCTGTTTTTGAGGAACCTTTCGACCTTTATTGAAATGGAACAGAAAACGCCGTTGCTCTCGCCTGAAAAACGGTTGGGGAAATGGCAGAGGAATTATGACTACGCAAGAGCGCTCGTAGAAGACGGCGGGGTATCGACCGATCTCTTTGTGCAATCCCTTGGGGCGGATGAAACTAAACGTTTCTTCTATTCGGTGTTTTTCGCTCCCTTCCGTTATCGGCCGGATACCAATGACCGACTGAAGTCGTTCCTGGATCTGAAGGATGAAAATGGAAAGACGAACCGGCGGAAGATCACCGAAAATCAAAAGATCATCCGTCGCGTCGCGGAAACGGACAAATCAAAAAGCTTTGAAGAATCGGATGCCACGGAAACATGCGATGGGATCGTAGCGGAAAACGGAAAGACCGTGGGTTTCGGTATTCATATTTTTAATGAGGATGTGTATCCGCTGCAAAGCTTTGAAATCTATCTGAGAAATTGCAATCTGCATGGATGCCTTGACCTTGACGGGCAGAAGGATATGGTTTTCCTTGATCTGTACCATAATCGGATTTCTTCCGTTCGATGTGGAATGCTCCCGGGAATGCGTATTTTCGGCGTACAGGACAATCAGATCGAAAACCTTGACGTGACGGGGTTGCCGGCCTGCCAGGGAATCGACGCGGGCATGAATCGACTGAAAGAGCTCGATGTTTCCGGGAATCACGAGCTTGTGGAACTGTATATCAATGACAACGCGTTTACCGGGATCGAACTTTCACACAATCCGAAGCTCAAATATTTCTATTGCCATAACAATCATATGACTGAACTGGATACACGTGCCAATCCGCTGCTGCGGCATCTGAACGCCACCGGGAATCCGATGAAAAGCATCCGTTCACTTGCGCCGCAAAGAGAGGAAAAGTTAGCGCTGGAACTTTATGCCGGCGATGGCGGTTGCATCGGGCTGAAATTTAACCCGGTCTACAACGCACAGTGGAAGGAAACCGGCGAATGGCAGCAGAGTTATTACGCCTATCCCGACGAGGGCTTCTGCTTCGATGGATGGTATGAAAACGGGGTGAAGGTGTCCGAAAAAGAAACGTGGATCGATGAATACGGCACGAGCCGGATCCTGCAGGCAAGGTTTAAAAAATACTGTAATTTTGTGGTAGAACCATTGGAATGAAAAAATACGAGTTGAGGACAGGAAACGATACACCTGCCCTCTTCTTTTGCATATACGATATTCTTTTTTTGATAACTTTCGGAAATATATCGGACATATTTCCGAAAGCATGTTGACATATTTCCGAAAGATGAGCATAATATGATTGGAATTGTGTAAGGAGGATGATCAGATGGCTGACTATATCTCCGTAAAGGAAGCCGCAAGGCTTTGGGATATCACCGACCGGTCTGTGAGCGGATTATGCCGCGCAGGAAGAATTGAAGGCGCTGTGAAGGACGGGCGCGATTGGATGATCCCTGCCGATGCTGAAAAACCGGCAGATAAACGCGTAAGAACCGGAGCTTATATAAGCAATAAGCGTTCAGCACGCCTTCCTCTGCCGGTCGGAGTGTCCGATTATCGCCTTGCATCAACGGAATATTACTATATCGATAAGACGCTGATGATCCGTGATTTTATTGACGAGCGTCCGATGGTATCCTTGTTTACGCGTCCCCGCCGCTTCGGAAAAACGCTGAACATGGATATGCTGCGTACCTTCTTTGAAAAGACGGACGAGGACACATCACGTTTTTTCACCGATAAGAAGATTTGGGCCTGCGGTGAAAGGTACCGTGCCTATCAGGGAAAATATCCGGTCATTTTCATTAGCTTCAAGGATGTAAAATATAACACCTGGGAAGAAACCTTTGAGGAAATCGGGAATATTTTCTCGCAGGAATTCAACCGTCATAAAGTACTCCTGACAAGTGAGAAGACGGATAAAACGGATAAAGCCTTCTTTGAAAAAATCGTATTGAAAACAGCCTCCGCAGTTGATTTCTCTCATGCCCTCGAATACCTTTCTCAGATGCTTCACAAACACTATGATGAACGCACGGTTGTCATCGTTGATGAATATGACACGCCGATCCAGCAGGGACATACCAAGGGCTTTTATGAAGATGTCATCGGCTTTATGCGCAACCTTCTCTCCGGTTGCTTCAAGGATAACAAAAGCCTTGCGTATGGCTTCCTGACGGGCATTCTGCGCGTTGCTAAGGAAAGTATATTCAGCGGACTCAACAACCTTGTGATCAACTCCGTTCTTGACAGCAAATACAGCGAATACTTCGGATTCACCGCCGATGAGGTCCGGGAAATGGCAGCATACTATGGCAAATCCGAGAAATATGACGAGGTATGCGAGTGGTATGATGGATATCGCTTTGGGAATACGGATATTTTCAACCCGTGGTCAGTTGTAAACTATTTCAGCAACAAATGTGAGCCGAGAACCTTCTGGCTTTCCACCGGGAGCAATGACATTATTGGCGAGGTTATCAAAGAAGCCGATGACGAGATCTATCAGAAGCTAACATCTCTCGTGAACGGCGGTTCCTTTACCACCTATATTGACACAAGTGTGATCTACCCGCAAATCAAAAATAATCCATCCTCACTTTACAGCTTCCTGCTGGTTGCCGGATATCTGAAGGTCATCCGGTCAACGGTTTCCATCAGCGGAGACTTTATGTGCGAGGTTGCCCTTCCGAATAAAGAGATTTCCCTTGTGTATCGCAAGGAGATTCTGCAGAAGTTAGAAAACATGATCCCGCAGTCTACAGCCATCGCGGTGCAGGAAGCCATTTTCTCCGGTGATGGTATCAAGTTCAGAGATATCATTCAAAAATTGCTGATCCAATCGGTTAGCAGCTTCGATACCGCAAAGGAGAATTTCTATCACGGCTTTATGCTTGGCATCTGTGCTCTGCTCGGCGGCTCATACACCACCTCCAACCGTGAATCCGGCGAAGGAAGATATGATATTCAGCTCAGTCCGGAGGAAAAGACACTTCCCGGTATCATTGTCGAGCTGAAAGCTGAAAAGGACTGCTCCGAGAGCGAACTCAAGGCTCTTGCAAAAACCGCTCTGCAGCAGATCAAAGAAAAGAAATACGATGTGGAAATGATTACGAAAGGTGTAAAAACCATTTACAAATATGGCGTTGCTTTCAGCGGGAAAAACGTTGAAGTCGTGGCGGAATAACTTCGTGTTCATTCTATAGAACAACTAAATTTGAACTTTTTGTGAAGTGTTGTGATTGTTGTACTTATATGCTACAATAGTAGAAATTTCTACTATATTTATGAGGGCAGCAATGGATTACCAAATACTCAATCTCTTTTTTCGCTGCAATAAAGCGTTCAGCCATACAGTCATAAGCAAATAATAAACGACAACATGAAAATAGCCATGTCCTGCTGGGGAAAGACTTGTCCCCGCAGGGCATGGCATATCATGTTTGTCTTTGTAATATAGGAAAATTACAGTGCCTGAATACTTTTTTATTGATTGATTTCATCCGTTCGGTAAATGAATTTTACTTGTCCGTTCATTGCATCATCGATGCCGGAGAAATTATTGTAATGCTCCGATACCCGGATGATCGCTTTCAAACGTTCAACGATATTATTCAGATCAGAATCTACCAAACCAACGATTTTTTGAATTCCCTCTTCATCAAATTTCTTCAGCCCACCGCTTAATTGCAGCGCCCCATCCTTCAGCTGCGAAATACCGTCTATCAAAGTGGGAGTACCGTTTTCCACCTGTTGGTTATCGTCATCCATTCCGGCGATTCCTTTTTTCAAATCCGAAATTCCGGAGGAAAGGATTGCGGCACCATCAGCAGCAGAAGCAACGCCTTCTGTGTAGGACAGCAATCCGAGGTAGAACGAATTGAAATTATCCAGGGATTCTTTCAAAGAAGTGACTGCTTTTGCACCTTCGGCGGCGGCACTCATTTTTGCCTGGACTTCGTCAGATGCCATATTATCGGAAATGAGTTGCTGAATCTGCTCTTCAGTATGCGCGGAAATGGCCTCCTGCACCGTTGCAGTCTGCATCTGAACTTCTGTGTTGGTATTTATTGCTGCTTTGATCTCATCACTTCCTATTTGAGATTTTACAGTTTCTTCGATCATCGCCATGATCTCATCGGACTGCATCTGTGTATCGATTGCCATAATAATGGCATCCTGCGTATCTTTCGGTATCAGTCCCGCGGCAACAGCTGCTTCGTAATCAGCTTTGCTTACTCCTGCGGCAGCCATGATCACCTTTTCAGAGACCTGCTCCATGACTGCAGAGGTAACCTGATCCGAAACCTGACTGCGCACCGCGGAAGATACCTGAGATTCAACCTCTTCCCTTACTGCTGCGGTGACTTTTTCGGCAATCAGCGGTCTGTTCTCTTCCACAGCAGCAGTAACCTGCATGAGAGCCTGCTGATAAACTGCCGATTCATCCAGCGAAGAAATCACCTCGTCAAGCACGGTCACGTAATTATCAATGGTCAGTGCCGGTACCGGAATCCCCGCGGCCCGAAGCTGGGTTTCAGCTGTAAGCAGAAGGGCTTCAAATACTTGCTTCGCCCCTCCGTTCAGCGCTTCATTGTTTTCTTTCAGCAAAGTAAGGCCGTCCGACAACGTCGATGATCCGTCGGCGAGTTGATCGATTCCGGAAACAAGTTCTTCTGATTTTTCAAGCAGCGTATTAAGCCCGTCATACAGTGAAGACGAACCCACCAGGAGTTGATCCATTCCGTCAGAGAGCTCGGAAATGGAATCCTTCAGGCCGTCAACAGAATCCAATTTGGACGCGTCAAGCGTGCTAAACGGTTCATTTGTAGCAATCGTTACGGTCATACCAAGAGTGAAATCTGTGACGTCTGCAGTAATTTCAATACAATCAGAAATGTCTATCTGATCCTTGCTAAGCCCCAGAGAATCCTGCATGCCGGGAAAGGCAAAGCCAACGACCACTGTATGATCTCCGTCATTGATCAGCTTTCCGTTTTTTACTTCCACATTGCGGAAATGTGAGTTATCAAGGAGCATTCCCGTAACCACTGCAAACGGAACATAAATGTTTTCTTCTTTGTCGTTGATCAGAACTGTCTCATGCTGGCTGTTTTCATAATCAAAGCGGATACAAACTGAACCGGATTTACCGGCCACTTCATTTGCCGGTACGTATTTTCCGTCGATCTGATAAGTCACCGAAAGGCTGACAGGAAGTTCATTTTCCGTGGTGCCCTGATAGTAAATATCGTTGCCTTCAGCGTTCCATACCAGTGCTTCGTCCTGAATCGTCCAGTTTTCATTTCCTTTTACGTTTTCGATATCAGAAAGACACGTGATATCATGAAT
>JAZUFB010000114.1:0-18286 GCA_045640475.1 Clostridia bacterium | reverse complement strand
GATATCCCCCGTAAACAGAGCGGTCCTTTCTCCGTATTGCACCCGGATCACGGCGCTGCGATCATTCATTTTGTAGCTTTCATCGCACTTCATCATGATGTCCAGGGTTACATCCCCCATCATCAGTCGCGTACCGTCATCAAAGTGTGTCACCGTGATGTTTTTTTCCCGGCAGGTCTCCATGGCCTGAATCATATGTTCCGTGCAATCCTCAGGAAAGCCGACTGCCAATTCGCCCACTTCAGCCATTCCGGCGACTGCGGCCAACCCGTTCAGGTGATCATGATGGGGATGCGAGTTGATGATCCGGTCGATCCGGGTAATGTCCAGCTTCTTCATCAGGGTGGTTACCCGATCAGAACAGCTTGAATCAGCGCAGTCGATCATCCAGCACTGGTCCCCGTAGCAAAGGAAGAACGCGTCGGCAAGCCAGACATTGACAGGCCAGATCTCCAGCAATTGCTTATCTTCCGGAAAGCTGAATTCCGGATAGGCCTTGGGATTGTTGTATCGGTCGATGACTGCCGGATAGCCGTCATCCAACAGGATCTGCCATGGGTAACTGCCAGTCGCAAACGCGTTCATAGGAGTCAGGAAGGCAAAGATTGCCATAAGAAAAATGATCGTCACCTTTTTCATCATTGTTTTTGTTCCGTATATCTGCATAGTAATATAGAAGCCATTTTTTTCTACATATTTTATAGAAGAAAATGGTTGACTTATTCCTCTCCACATGATAATATTTAAAATTGCATCAGTATCGTTTGGATACTGTGGCGGTATTAGTGTGCTTTGCTATTCTACACGTTCATTCCGCAGATTGCAAGCCATTTTTACCCCCGATTCCCTTTCAAACGAATCTGGTCGGACTGAATAAGGGGTGATAACTTACATGGTGCACGAGGTTCACATGGGGAAGCTTCGCAATCGTATGAGCTTCTCCCGCATTGATGAGGTTCTCGAGATGCCGAATCTGATCGAAGTTCAAAAGAACTCCTATCAGCGTTTTCTCGATACCGACCTTCGTGAAGTGCTGGCTGACGTCTCTCCCATCTCGGACTATAACGGCAATTTGGTTCTCGAATTCGTCGACTATTCTCTTGAAGAGCCGAAGAATTCTGTTGCCCGTTGTCGCGAACGTGATATGACCTATGCGGCTCCGCTCAAGGTTTTTGTCCGTCTGAAAAACAAGGAGACCGGCGAAATTAAGGAATCCGATGTTTTTATGGGCGACTTCCCCCTCATGACCGACCACGGCACATTTATTATTAACGGTGCTGAGCGTGTCATCGTAAGTCAGCTGGTCCGTTCCCCCGGCGTCTATTTTGATGTCGCGTTGGACAAGGCCGGCAAGCCGCTGTACTCCTCCCAGATCATCCCCAACCGCGGTGCCTGGCTGGAATACGAGACTGACTCCAATGATGTGCTCTGGGTCCGTATTGACCGCGCCCGTAAACTGCCCATCACTGTCATCCTCCGGGCCCTTGGCTACGGTACTGACAGCGAAATTTTGGATCTGCTCGGCGATGACGAGCGTCTGACTGCCACCCTGCAGAAGGGCGATAACGCTACGTCCAAAGAAGAAGGTCTGATCGAGATCTATAAGCGTCAGAAGCCCGGCGAACCCGCCAGCCTCGAAAGCGCCACCAATCTCTTCAATAACCTCTTCTATGATCCCAAGCGTTATGACCTGATGCGTGTCGGTCGCTACAAATATAATAAGAAGCTTTCGATCGCCACCCGCATCAACGGTCACATTGCCGCCGAAGATATCGTCAATCCCCAGACTGGCGAAATCATGGTCAAAAAGGGCGAAACCATCGCGTTGGATGTCGCCCGTGCCGTGCAGAATGCCGGTGTCAACGAAGTATGGCTCGATTGCGAGGGTCATACCCGTAAGGTGATCGGTAACAACTTTGTCGACGCGGCTGGTTTCCTGCCCTTCGATCCCAAAGATGCCGGCATCCTCGAAATGGTCCACCTTCCCACCCTGCGTGACATCATGGCCGCCGTTGAACCCGAAAACCTGTTCGACGCCGTCAAGGAAAATGTCGCTGCTCTGGTGCCGAAGCACATCATTGACGATGATATCGTTGCTTCCATCAGCTACATGCTGGGTCTGCCCTACGGCATCGGCTTCACCGACGACATCGACCACCTCGGTAACCGTCGTCTCCGTTCCGTGGGCGAGCTGCTTCAGAATCAGATCCGCATCGGTCTGAGCCGTCTGGAGCGTGTGGTCCGTGAACGCATGTCCATCCAGGATGGCACCGATATCAAGCCCGGCGACCTGATCAACATCCGTCCTGTTTCCGCCGCGATCAAGGAATTCTTCGGTTCCTCCCAGCTGTCCCAGTTCATGGATCAGCCCAACCCGCTGGCTGAGTTGACCCACAAGCGTCGTCTGAGCGCTCTGGGCCCTGGCGGTCTGAACCGTGACCGTGCTTCCTTCGAAGTCCGCGACGTGCACTATAGCCACTATGCCCGTATCTGCCCCATTGAAACGCCTGAAGGTCCTAACATCGGTCTGATCGGTTCTCTGGCGACCTACGCGCGGATCAATGAATACGGCTTCATCGAAGCGCCCTATCGCAAGGTGGACCGTGAGAACGGTCGCGTCACCAGCGAGATCGACTATATGACCGCTGACGAGGAAGATCTGTACAAGGTCGCCACCGCCAACGAGCCCCTGAATGAAGACGGCACCTTCGTCCACGACCGGATCACCGTCCGTGACAAGGCTGAAATCATCGAAGTCCCCGTTTCTCAGGTCGACTACATCGATGTCAGCCCGCGTCAGGTCGTTTCCGTGGCTACCGCCATGGTTCCCTTCCTGGAAAACGACGACGCTACCCGTGCTCTGATGGGTTCCAACATGCAGCGTCAGGCGGTCCCGCTTCTCGTTCCTGAAGCGCCTCTGGTCGCCACCGGCATGGAATACCGCGCCGCCCACGACTCCGGCGTTGTTATCCTGGCCAAAGAAAGCGGCGTAGTCGAAAAAGTATCCGCCGATGAGATCATCATCCGCGATAACTTTGGCGAGCGTCACTCCTACAAGCTCACCAAGTTCACCCGTTCCAACCAGTCCACCTGCATCAATCAGCGCCCCGTGGTTTCCGCGGGCCAGATCATTGAAGAGGGTGACCTGCTGGCCGACGGTCCTTCCACTGAAAAGGGAGAGATCGGTCTGGGCCGTAACGCTCTGATCGGCTTCATGACCTGGGAAGGCTACAACTACGAAGACGCCGTCCTGCTGTCTGAAAAGCTCGTGAAGGAAGATATCTATACTTCCATCCATATTGAGGAATTCGAATCCGAAGCCCGTGAAACCAAACTGGGACCGGAAGAGATCACTCGCGATATTCCCAACATTTCCGATGACGCCATCAAAGACCTGGACGAAGGCGGTATCATCCGCATCGGTGCCGAAGTCCACGCTGGCGATATTCTGGTCGGTAAAGTCACGCCCAAGGGCGAAACCGAACTGACCGCTGAAGAGCGTCTGCTCCGCGCCATCTTCGGTGAAAAGGCCCGTGAAGTCCGCGATACTTCCCTGCGTGTTCCCCACGGTGAAGGCGGTATCGTTGTGGATGTCAAGATCTTCACCCGTGAGAACAAAGACGAACTGTCTCCCGGCGTGAACGAAATGGTCCGCATCTACATTGCTCAGAAGCGTAAGATTTCCGTCGGCGACAAGATGGCCGGCCGTCACGGTAACAAGGGTGTCGTATCCCGCATCCTCCGTGAAGAGGATATGCCTTTCCTGCCCGATGGTACGCCTCTGCAGATCGTTCTGAATCCTCTGGGTGTTCCTTCCCGTATGAATCTGGGTCAGGTTCTGGAAGTGCACCTTGGTCTTGCCTGCCGCGCGTTGGGTTGGCACATTGCCACGCCCGTATTCGACGGTGCGACCTACGAAGAGATCCTGGATCATCTGGATAAGGCCGTCGATAAGATGGACAAGCCCGAAGATCCGAACGATCCTCATGTCAACGAATATCATTTCCACAATGGCAAGCCGCTCCGTCTTGCGCTTGATGAAGATGGAAAGAACCTCTTCCGTCAAGGCAAGATCCGTGTCCGCGACGGCCGTACCGGCGACTATTTCGAGAATCCTGTTACCGTCGGTATCATGTACTTCCTCAAACTGCACCACCTGGTAGACGACAAGATGCATGCCCGTTCCACCGGTCCCTACAGTCTGGTTACACAGCAGCCTCTGGGTGGTAAAGCCCAGTTCGGCGGTCAGCGTTTCGGTGAAATGGAAGTTTGGGCTCTGGAAGCCTACGGTGCCGCCAATACCCTGCAGGAGATCCTGACCGTAAAGAGCGATGATACCGTCGGTCGTGTCAAGACTTACGAAGCGATCATCAAGGGTCAGAACATCCCGACGCCCGGCGTGCCCGAGAGCTTCAAGGTCCTGCTGAAGGAAATGCAGGCTCTCTCTCTGGATGTCAAGGTCCTCGACGCCGAAGGAAACGAGATTGAGATTCCCGAGTTGGATCCCGACGATCTGCCCGGACAGGAACCCGCTCCGCGTCAGGGATCGGATACCGACAAGCAGGATAGTATTCCCGATACCTTCGAAGTGGACGAAGAAACCAACAAGGCCGCCGACGCCGCGCTCAGTATGTCTGACGACGATCTCAGCCTTTCTTCTGACGATGACTTCTCGCTGGACGGCGACAGTTCTGTTGACGACCTCAACGTTCTGGACGATTTCACCCTTAGCGATCTGAACGACATTGGTCTTGATGATGAAGATCTGTGAGATATCCGTTGACTGCTGTGACATCCCGTACCGACCTTTACATTGAAGGGAGCGTGGACCCTTTTGTTTGAACTTTCTAACCTTGATTCCATTCAGATCGGGATGGCTTCCCCCGAACAGATCCTCGCGTGGTCTCACGGTGAGGTGACGAAGCCCGAAACCATCAACTACCGTACACTCAAGCCCGAAAAGGACGGTCTGTATTGCGAACGCATCTTTGGACCAACCAAGGACTGGGAATGTAACTGCGGTAAATATAAGCGCATCAAGTTCAAGGATAAAGACAAGATCTGCGACAAGTGCGGCGTGCAGGTCACCCGCGCCAAGGTGCGTCGTGAGCGTATGGGCCATATCGAACTGGCCGCCCCTGTCAGCCATATCTGGTATTTCAAGGGCATTCCCAGCCGTATGGGCATGTTGCTCGATATCAGCCCCCGCAATCTTGAAAAAGTCCTGTATTTCGCGAACTTCATCGTTCTGGATCCCGGCAACTCCGACGAGACCGGCCTCAAGCGCTATGAGCTCATCAACGACGCCAGATATCGCGAAGTTGAAGCCCGTTGCGGCAAGGGTTCCTTCGTCGCCAAGATGGGTGCCGAAGCCGTCCAGGATATGCTGAAGGAACTGGATCTTGACAAGCTGTCCGCCGAGCTGAAAGCTGAGATCACCCAGCTGACGGAAAAGGAACGTGACCGCGAAACCGAAGGTCAGAAGCGTTCCCGCGCCGTCAAGCGTCTGGAAGTCGTGGAATCTTTCCGCACGAGCCATAACAAGCCCGAGTGGATGGTCCTCACTGTGATCCCCGTCATTCCCCCGGATCTTCGTCCTCTGATCCAGCTCGACGGTGGCCGTTTCGCCACTTCCGACCTGAATGACCTCTATCGCCGCGTCATCAACCGTAACAACCGGCTGAAGAGACTGCTTGAACTGGGCGCGCCTGATATCATCGTCCGCAACGAAAAGCGTATGCTGCAGGAATCTGTTGACGCTCTGATCGATAACGGCCGTCGCGGACGTCCTGTGACCGGCCCTGGCAACCGCGCGCTGAAGAGCCTTTCCGACCTTCTCCGCGGTAAGCAGGGACGTTTCCGTCAGAACCTGTTGGGTAAACGTGTTGACTATTCCGGCCGTTCCGTTATCGTTGTCGGGCCTGAACTGAAACTGCATCAGTGCGGTCTGCCCAAGGAAATGGCGCTGGAGCTGTTCAAGCCCTTCGTCATGGAACGTCTGGTTTCCCTGAAGCTGGCTCACAACGTGAAGTCCGCCAAGCGTGCGGTCGAAAAGGTCAAGCCCGAAGTTTGGGATATCCTGGAAGAAGTCATTCGTGACCATCCCGTGCTCCTGAACCGTGCTCCCACCCTGCACCGTCTGGGCATTCAGGCCTTCGAACCCATCCTGGTCGAAGGTAAAGCCATCAAGCTGCATCCTCTGGCCTGTACCGCCTTCAACGCCGACTTCGATGGCGACCAGATGGCCGTTCACGTCCCGCTTTCCATGGAAGCTCAGGCTGAAGCCCGCTTCCTGATGCTGGCTCATAACAACATCCTGAAGCCTCAGGATGGACGCCCCGTCATTTCTCCCTCTCAGGACATGGTTATCGGTTGTTATTACCTGACCATCGTCAACGAGAATGCCAAGGGCAAGGGCAGGATCTTCTGCTCTCAGGATGAAGCCATCATGGCTTACAGCCAGAACGAGATCACCCTGCAGACCCCCATCAAGGTCCGCATCGAACGCGAATTCAACGGTGAAAAGGGCAAGAAGCTGATCGACACCACGCTGGGTCGTCTGATCTTCAATGAAGCCCTCCCGCAGAACCTCGGCTTCAGAAAGCGCGAATGTCTGGACGATATGTTCGTTCTGGAAGTCGATGAACTGGTCGGCAAGAAGCAATTGGGTAACATCGTCGACATGTGCTTCCGTACCCAGGGTGAGCATCGTACCGCTCAGGTACTGGACGCCATCAAGGCCCTCGGTTATAAGTATTCCACCCGCGGTGCCATCACCGTCTGTGTTGCCGACATTCAGGTTCCCCCCTGCAAGGAAACCATGCTGGCGGAAGCTGACGAATCCGTGCGTAAGGTCAACAACCTCTTCCGTCGCGGTCTTCTCTCCGAGGATGAACGTTACAACCGCGTTATCCAGATTTGGGGCGACTGCACCAAGAACCTGCGTGACGAGATCCTTCCCAACCTCGATAGATTCAACCCCATCCGTATGATGACCGATTCCGGCGCCCGTGGTTCTTCCGCGCAGGTCAGTCAGCTGGCCGGTATGCGTGGTTTGATGGCTTCTCCTTCCGGTAAGACGGTGGAACTGCCTATCCGCGCTAACTTCCGTGAAGGTCTGACGGTGCTTGAATTCTTCCTTTCTTCCCACGGTTCCCGTAAGTCTTTGGCTGATACCGCTCTGCGTACCGCTGACTCTGGTTATCTGACCCGTCGTCTGGTCGATGTTTCTCAGGAAGTCATCGTCCGTGAAGAAGACTGTTTCGAATCCCGTGGCGAAAAGATCCGCGGCATTACCGTCAGCGAGCTGATGTCCGGCAAGCAGTCCATCGAGTCTCTGGAAGAGCGTCTGCGTGGCCGTACCGCCGCTGAAGACATCTACGATCCGGAAACCAAGGAACTCCTGGTCCGCGTCAACGAACCCATTGACTATGCCAAGGCCAAGCTGATTGCTTCCCGTGGTATCACCAAGGCTCTGGTCCGTTCCGTCCTCACCTGCCACAGCGAAAACGGCGTCTGCGCCCGTTGCTACGGCGAGAACATGGCTCACGGCGGCAAGGTGGATGTCGGTGAAGCGGTCGGCATCATCGCTGCTCAGGCCATCGGTGAACCTGGTACCCAGTTGACCATGCGTACCTTCCATACCGGCGGCGTTGCCGGTGGCGACGATATCACTCAGGGTCTTCCCCGCGTCGAAGAACTGTTCGAAGCCCGTAAGCCCAAGCGTGAAGCCACTCTGGCCGAAATCTCCGGTATCGTGTCCATCCAGGATACCAAGAAGAAGCATGAACTGGTGATCACCTCCGATGAGGATCCCAACGATACCAAGCGTTATCTGATCACCTACGGTTCCAGACTGAAGGTTCAGGAAGGCGCTCATGTGGAAGCCGGCGATGAACTGATCGAAGGCTCCATCAACCCGCATGATCTGCTCCGGATTCTGGGTGTCAAGGCTGTTCAGGAATATCTGCTGAAGGAAGTTCTTTCCGTCTACCGTCTGCAGGGCGTTGGTGTGAGCGATAAGCACATCGAGATCATCGTTCGCCAGATGCTGCGCAAGGTTCGCGTGGAAGACAGCGGAGATACCAATCTCCTGCCCGGTTCCCTGGTGGATATCTTCCGTTTCGAAGAAGCCAACCGTGACGCGATCATGGCCGGCGGTTCCCCCGCTGTGGCCAAGCGTATCCTGCTCGGTATCACCAAGGCCTCTCTGGCCACCGAGAGTTTCCTCTCTGCCGCTTCCTTCCAGGAAACCACGCGCGTGCTGACCGAAGCCGCCATCCGTGGCAAGGTCGACCCGCTGATTGGTCTGAAGGAAAACGTCATCCTGGGCAAACTCATTCCGGCCGGTACCGGCATGAAGCGCTACAAAGACATCGAAATCAAAGACAGCTACAACATCTGATGCTTTTCCGGCAGGGACAAAAGTCCCTGCCGTGTTTTTGTTCCTCCAGTCAGGACAAATCATTCATTTCCTGCAATGTCAGCTTGCAAACGATTGCAGTTTATGGTAAGATGGTTTGTAAGTTCGGTCGTTTTACAACATCATGAGGAGGTTTCATCCATGCAATACGGATATTTTGATGAAAAGGCCCGCGAGTATGTTATCACCAACCCCAATACGCCCGCGCCTTGGGCCAATTATCTCGGCTCTCCGGCTTACGGTGCCATCGTCACTGTCAACGCCGGTGGCTACAGTTTCGTCCAGAGCGGCGCCGCGGGACGTATCATCCGTTATGTCTTCAACCAGTTCGATGAGCCCGGTCGCTATATCTACATCCGTGATGAAGAAACGGGTGAATTTTGGTCTGCCAGCTGGAAGCCGGTCAAAAAGCCTCTTGATCAGTACAAGACCGAATGCCATCATGGCACCAGTTATACCGAGATCGTCAGCGAATACAACGGCATCCGTAGCCGCGCGCTGTATTATGTTCCCATGGGCGCCACGCATGAAGTCTGGCGTATCTCTCTTGAAAACCTGTCCGGTCGGCCCCGTAAATTGAGCGTTTTCGGCTATGTTGAGTTTACCTGCGAAAGCTTCTACACGCAGGATCTTGTCAACATGCAGTACACCCAGTTCATTACCCGCACCGACTTCTGTGACAACTTCATTCTCCAGCGGATCAATGAGTACTGCCATGTCAACGCGGACGGAAGCAACGGCAGCGAGCGCTTCTTCGGTGCCGCCGGCGCGCCTGTCCTCTCCTACACCGGTCGCCGTGAGCAGTTCCTCGGCCGCAACCGTTTCGATGAACCCCAGGCCCTTCTGGACGGTAAATGCGACAATTCCCTCAACTACAACAGCAATCCCTGCGGTGCGCTACAGATCTCCATGGATCTCGCCGCGGACGAAAAGAAAACCGCTGCTTTCCTGCTGGGTCAGAAGACCGAGTTCCAGGCCCGCGATCTGATGAATGCCTATAAAGAGGTTGAAAAGACCGTTGATGCCGAGCTGAATGAGCTGATCACCTACTGGCACGGCGAACTGGAAAACCTGAAGGTCATCACGCCCGATGCCCGCTTCAACTCGATGGTCAACACCTGGAACGCCTTCCAGTGCTTCACGACCTTCGTATGGAGCCGCGCTGCCAGCCTCATCTACTGTGGCGAGCGCAACGGATACGGCTACCGTGATACCGTTCAGGACATTCAGGGTATCATGCATCTCGATCCCGAACTGGCCCGCAAGCAACTGACATTCATGCTCAGCGCGCAGGTCCATCACGGCGCCGGTCTTCCCCTGGTCAAGTATTCCCACAATCCCGGCCATGAAGATACGCCTGAACAGGATAGCTATGTCCGCGAGACCGGTCACCCGCACTATCGTGCCGATGACGCGCTTTGGCTCTTCCCCACCGTCTACAAATATATCGCCGAAACCGGTAATGTTGCCTATCTGGACGAGGAGATCCCCTTCGCCGATCATGATGTCGGTACCGTTCGTGAGCATCTCAAGCGTGCGATCGACTTCAGCATGAATCACCTTGGCACCCACGGCATGCCTGCCGGTCTGCACGCGGACTGGAACGATTGTCTGCGCCTTGGTGCCACCGGTGAAAGTACCTTCGTTGCCTTCCAGCTGTACTATGCCCTCCGCATCATGCAGGAATTCTGCGAAAATGAGCCGGATTACGTACAGTATCTGAAGGATACCGCTGCCAACCTGCTTTCCATCATCAACAAGTATTGCTTTGAAGATGACCGTTTCATCCGTGGCTACACCGAAGCCGGTCAGATCATCGGCAGCAAAAACGACAAAGAAGCCTCCATGTGGCTCAATCCGCAAAGCTGGGCTGTCATCAGTGGCGGCGCGACGCCCGAGCAGACCGAGAAGATCCTTCAGACTGCCTTTGAGAAGTTGAATACCCCCTACGGACTGGAACTGATGAATCCCGCCTACCGCTATGAAGCATTCGACGGAGCCGCTATGATCCTCTTCAATCCCGGCACCAAAGAAAACGGCGGTATCTTCTGCCAGCCCCAGGGTTGGGCGATTCTGGCCGAAGCGCTTGCCGGTCATGGGACCCGCGCCTTCCAGTACTTTGCCGAAAGCAGTCCTGCTTCCTTCAATGACGATGCAGATCGCCGTGTGATCGAGCCCTATGTGCACGGACAGTTTATCGAGGGCCACGACAGTCCTTTCGCCGGCAGAAGCCATGTTCATTGGCTCACCGGTACCGCCAGCACCGTCATGGTTGGCTGTGTAGAGGGCATTCTGGGCCTGCGTCCCACCACGAAGGGCATCCTGGTTTCCCCCGCGATTCCCGCTGAATGGGACGGCTTTACCATGGAAAAGGTCTTCCGTGGCAAGAAGTTGAACATCACCGTCGATAACAAGGCTCATAAGGAAGGTAAGCCTTCCCGCTATATCCTCAATGGAGTCGAGCGTGAAGTCGGCGTTATTCCCGAAAAAGACCTCCTGGATGTCAATCAGTTGACCGTAATCATGTAAAACAACATGAGCGGCACCGCGCGTGCCGCTCTTTTATTCATCCCCGGAGAGAAGATATGATATGAAGATCATCGCGACCATTCACAACGATTTTACCGCCAAATTCGGCATTCCACGCCAAAGCGGTCTTGTCCCCGAAGTGGAATCCCTCATTGTTTTCGAGCCGGAATACAGGAATGCGGATGCCCTCCGTGGACTCACGGACTTTTCCCATCTGTGGCTGATCTGGCATTTCCATATGTCCGAAAGAGACACCTGGTCGCCTACTGTACGTCCGCCCGTTTTGGGCGGTAACACCCGTGTAGGGGTCTTTGCGACCCGTTCCCCTTTCCGACCGAATCCGATCGGTCTCAGTTGCGTACGCCTCATCAACGTCGAGCAGACGGAAGCCCTCGGCCCCGTCATCCGCGTTGCCGGAGCGGATCTGATGAATGGTACCCCGATCTTTGATATCAAGCCCTATATTCCTTACGCGGACAGCCATCCGGACGCGACTGGCGGCTTCACGCAAACCAACCCCAAGCACACGGTGGAAGTGGTCATTCCAGATGATATTACCGGGCTTTTCCCGGCGGATAAGCTCTCGGCGTTGATCGGGATTCTGCGTCAGGACCCGCGCCCGGCTTATCAGGATGATCCTGAACGGATCTACGGCCTGACTTTTGCCGATGTGGATCTTCACTTCCGGGTCAATGGCGATTTTCTGACCGTCCTGGACGCCAAACAAAACTGAGCTTGATATAACCAAAGACTGGCACTCATCAACATGAGTGCCAGTCTTTTTGTATTATAAAAAACGGGCAGCAAGCGGCATTCAGCCTCTTGCTGCCCGTAAAGGGATCCAGATCAAGCGTTAAAGGTACGGATGCGGATAATGCCTTCCATATTGCGCAGAGCATCCAACGCGGCCTGAGAAGGCAATTCAGCCATTTCCATCACGGTCACAGCCTTGTCTTTGCGACTCTTGTTCTGCATGGTCTCAATATTGATGCCTTCCTTCGCGGCGGCAGCTGCGATGGTGCTCACCATGTTGGGAATGTTCTCATGCAGGACCAGGACACGCGCCGCTTCGGGAGCGCCAAGCTGCAGTTCCGGATAGTTCACGCTGTTATGGATGGAACCGTATTCCAGATAGTCACGGATCTCAGCCGCGGCCATGCTGGCGCAGTTTTCTTCGCTTTCAGGCGTGGAAGCGCCCAAGTGAGGAATGCAGACCACCTTATCGACACAAAGCATATCATCGCTCGGGAAGTCGGTCACATAGCTGCTCAGTTTGCCGGAAGCAAGAGCGGCTTTTACGGCTTCGGTATCGGCCAGTTCACCACGGCTGAAGTTAAGGATGCCGGCGCCGTCTTTCATCTTCGCGATCATATCCGCGTTGATGGTTCCGCGGGTGTTGTCATTCAGCGGGATGTGGAAGGTGATGTAGTCCGCCTGCGCAAGCACTTCATCGGTGCTCTTCGCGCGATGGACGGTGGTAGACAGGCTCCAGGCGCTCTCAATGGAGTTGAAGGGGTCGTAACCCACAACGTTCATACCCAAGCCACGGCTGGCAGCATTCGCCACGATCGCGCCAATGGCACCCAGGCCGATAACGCCCAAGGTCTTGCCTCTCATTTCGGGACCAACGAACTGGTTCTTGCCTTTTTCAACCAGCTTGCCGACCTCAGCGCCCTGTCCCTTCAGGGTCTTAGCCCAGTCAATACCACCGGCGATATTACGGCCGCTCATCAGCAGGCCGGCAATCACCAATTCAGCAACAGCGTTGGCATTGGCACCAGGGGTATTGAAGACCACAATACCCTGGGAAGCACACTTGTCCACGGGAATATTGTTGACACCGGCACCGGCACGACCGATGGCCATCAGGTTTTCACCGAATTCCATGTCATGCATCGCGGCACTGCGGACCAGGATCGCGTCCGGCACGGGTTCTTCCTTGCTCACGGTATACTGGTCAGCACTCAGCTGGCTGTGGATGATATCGGAAATCGCGTTCAGCGTTTGGATCTTATACATGGTCATTCTCCTCCTTGGGTGGAAATCAGATGTTCGCGGCCTCAAACTTCTTCATGAAGTCAACCAGCTTCTGGACGCCTTCAACAGGCATCGCGTTGTAGATGCTGGCTCTCATGCCGCCCACGGAACGATGGCCCTTCAGGTTGACCAGGCCCTCGGCCGCGGCTGCCTTCACAAACGCGGCATCCTTGTCGGCATCGCCGGTCACGAAGGTCACGTTCATGCGGCTGCGATACTTTTCCTGAGCAGTCGCCTTGAACATCTTACTGTCATCCAGGAAATCATACAGCATCTTAGCCTTTTCGATGTTGACCTTTTCGATGGCCTTCACACCGCCGATGCTCTTCAGCCATTCAAAGGTCAGTCCGGCCAGATAGATGCCCCAGGTATTGGGGGTATTATGCATGCTGCCAGCCTTGGCCTGGATATCCCAGTTCATCAGCTTGGGACACACATCCATCGCGTGGCCGATCAGGTCCTTACGGATGATGGAGATGCACAGACCGCTGGGGCCGATGTTCTTCTGAGCGCCGGCATAGATCACGCCGAACTTGTTGACATCGATCTCTTCGGAGAGAATGTAGCTGCTGGCGTCGTTAACGATGGGCGCCTTGGTGTTGGGCAGTTCCACATAACGGGTGCCATAGATCGTGTTGTTACCGGTCATATAGCAATAGTCCGCGTCATCGTCAAACTTTACGTTGGACAGATCGGGGATGTAGGTATAAACATCATCACGGCTGGAAGCAACCACGTTCACAGTGCCGTAGCGCTTGGCTTCTTCGGCCGCCAGATGGGCGAAGTTACCGCTGTCGATATAGTCAGCCTTGCCCTTGACCATCAGGTTCAGCGGGACCGCGGAGAACTGCAGTGTCGCGCCACCCTGCTGCATCAGTACTTCGTAATCGTCAGAGATGTTCATCAGATCGCGGAGATCGGCAACAGCTTTATCGTAAATATCGGTATACATCTTGCTGCGATGGCTCATTTCCATCACGGACATACCGGTATCGCCATAAACAACCAGATCCTTCTGGGCCTTTTCCAGAACAGGCAGAGCCAACATCGAGGGTCCCGGACTAAAGTTATATACGCGTTCCATACTTGATATCCTCCTTCATATTGGGACGTTTTTGTCCCGCTGGGTCATTTTTTAACCGCAACGTAATTATACCACTTTTGAAGATAAAATCAAGTCGAAATACAACAGCAGTACAAAATGGTATCAATCTGTAACCAAAAAGGAGACCGGTTTCAGTTCCGGTCTCCTTCATATCCGTGTTTTTTGAGTTATTCCGCTTCTTCTTCAAGGTCCGGATCAACGATCATCGGGTCACTCATATAGGCAGGAATAACAGCCTCTGTCCAGGTCACATTCTGGGAGATGATGTACTCGTGCAGGCACTGGGTATAGAAGTCAAAATAAACGTTTCCGTATACAGGGATAAAAGGAAGCGTTTCTTCAAACTGCTCCTGGAATTTGAGCCACTTTTGAATATACTCAAGAGCATTTCCGGGCTCTGTAGCACTCATATCAAAAGCAAGATCGTACAGTTTCTGGTCGTTGATTGCCGTATAGTTTGTTTTGCCAAGGTCCGCGTCCTTCGGATCAAAGAAGGGAGACGGCTCAAACACTTCGTCATAGTTGGTGGCGAGGTAGATCATATCGCAGTCACGGGCACTGTCGCGATGATACAAAGCCCGCAGTTCATTCATTTCGGTGGGCTTGAGTGTCACGTTGATACCCGCCTGAGCCAGATTTTGAATGAAATACTGATCAAAGTAGCCGCCGATCTTGTTCCCTTCCGGATATACCAGCGTCAGGTCAAGCTTGACAAGGTTCCCATTGATCATTTTGCAGCGTACAGTATCCGTACCGGCCTGATAAGCTGCTCCTTCGGCGTTCAAAGTCCAACCGTCTTTGTCCAGCAGCTTGTTCGCCATGTCAATGTCCAGATCGTAGACTTTGATCGAGTCCATATTGAGTTCGTCCCATTCAGCCAGTTCGTCTTCATAAGCCTTGATATCGGCTGCGGAAGCATCCTCTTCAGGTTCAGGAATGGGAGGCAGGATTGCGCCTGTCATAAATTGATACATCCACTGGCCGATTCCGTAATAACCGTCCACCCGGATACCGTTATAGCCAGTGTAATCCTGGATCAGCTGTTCTTTGTCAAGACAGTAGGCAATCGCCTGACGGACAGCAACACTATTCACAGTGTCCTTCTCGCAGCAGAAAGAAATGTGGCTTTGTCCGATTCGGGGATAGTTACCCATAGCATAATTTCCACTTGCGAACAGTTCCATGCCGGCTTCGACTGTTTCCTTGTTCAAAGCTTTGTTGACCAAGCCAAGTTTTCCGGTGCTCAGGTCTGCGATGGCGTGTTCGTTGTCGGTCAACGTATAGATCAGATGCTCGATCGTGGGCTTCACGCCGTCTGAATTACCTTTGTATTCCGGATTGATTTCGAATTCAGCGGTCACCCCGTCAAACGAGGTCAGTTTGTAGGGACCGGCCACTACAGAAGGATGGGTCAAATATCCCTTTTCAGGGTCAAGCATCGTTTCCCGGAGGGTTTCTGCCGTAAAGTTACCTTCGATCCGGCATCCTTCTCCTTCATCAACGATCTGGCATCCCGGCGCCACAACATGGATCGGGACAGGATAGCACCAAAGATAGCCCAACTCATAGAAGAAAGGTCTGAATTCCTTGCTTACAGTAATTTCCAAAAGGTTTTCATTCAGGACATTTACACCCGCCAGTGTATCCGTCTTTCCTTCACGGTAATCCTGGATACCCAAAATGTATTGATACCATTCGGCGCTGCCGTCCAGTTCCTCAACCTGCTTGGAAACATGCATCAGAATGTTAAACGCGTAGTCGTAGGCTGTAATCGGAGTGCCATCCGAATATTTCAGATCATCATAATCCAAATTGAGAGAGTAGACCCGGTTTCCGTCCTCATCGTCGCCTACAGTCAGGCCGGATACCACTGTCGGATCAACCGTAAAGCAACCGGCTTCGTAATCCCACTGGACCAGATTATAGCCGTTGAGCAATGCATTAACGTCCAGATCCGTGGTGTTGCTACCCCAAATTCGATTGGTGAAGCCACCGCTCATAGCCGTGGTATTTCCCACCGTCAAACTGGTATAGTCATATTCCGGTCCGGTATAGATCTTACTTTCCTGGCTCTCCAGTTCATCCTCTTCGTCATCAAAGAAGAAATCCTCAGCGAAAGCCATCGTAGAAGTGAATGTCAGCAGCATCGCCAACAGGATAGCAAGCCATTTCTTAAGCATGTCCACTCATCCTCTCGTTCCGTTCTACAGGGGCACAATTGGAGTTTCCCCCTCCCAGTTACATGAGAGGGGGAAACCGGTTACATTTTGCATTTTACTCGAAGCACTCACCAATTGTCAAGCCGGTGGATACACCTCTCGGCGTATCGAAGTCATCAATCACGATGAGGTTCTTGCCCTGCTTCACATAGGTGACAGTAACCAGGAGGTTCTTAGCCGGCATCGTGCCCATCACAACAGTTCTATTGGCCTTATAACCGTCGATCTTGGGAGACACTACCGAGTAACTCTCCTTGTACTTCAGTGTCGTCTCATAGGTTTTTGCCATTTCGGCACCGTTTGCATCGACATACTTGATGGTGAGCTTGTAGCTGTTCGGTGTGTAGATGACCACAAACTTCTCATCCTCGTGGCCCACAGTTCCCTCAACAACCTTCACATCCGGCGTATAGCCTTCAATGTTCGGGCTGATGATCTTGTAATCATCGCCGTACTCATACTTGGCCTTGAAGGGATCGTGCGCGGGTGTACCGTCTTCGTACTGATACTCAACCTTGATATCGTGGGTTTCAGGATCCACATCAACTTCAGCTTCGTCTTCAGCCTTGGGCACAAATTCCTTCGGATGATCAGGATCATTGGGGTTCTCAGGATCCCACGCGGGATTCGGGATCGGGTCGCTGGTAACAGTCGCGATGTTGTGCACGATTCCGGCCTTCACATCGTCCTGTTCCACAGTGTACTGGGCAATCACGCTAACGGTCTTGCCAATAGACAGCTTCTCGATTGTCGCGGTATCTCCGTCCACCGTATAGTCGGTTCCGGGTACGATTGTCAGGCCTTCAAGAGCATCTGTCACCTTCACATTGTGGACCGTCACATTACCCTTATTGGTCACATCAATGGTGTAGGTCACTACTGTTCCGGGGATCACGGCCTTGCCTTCCGGCACGTCAGTGTTCTTGGAGACGATCAGCATCGGCTTGAGTTCCTCAGTCGTCACTTTCTCGTCGTCCTCGTCATCGACGTCCTTACCGTTGGGATCCTTCGCGGTGGCAGTCGCCACGTTCAGGATAGAACCAGCCAGCAGGTCTTCTTCCGTCACTTCATACTCGGTCGTGAAGGTCTTGGCTTCGTTGGGAGCCAAGCGATCGATCTTCCAGACATCGCCAGTCAGATCATCTTCCGCTTCAACATTGGTCACAGCAACGTTACCGATGTTCTTCACTTCGATGCTGTAGGTGATGGTCTGTCCCAGATACGCTTCACCGTTCGCGTCAGAAGTCTTGTTAACTTCGATTTCCGCGGTGTACAGCACAGGCTTGTCGGGATTCTCAGGATCAGTCGGATCTTTAGGATCTTCAGTACCGATTGTAGAATCACCGTCATCTTCCACAGGCTTACCGTTCGGATCTTCACCCTTCGCGTTCGCGATGTTGTAGATCTTCTTGTTCGTGATGTCCGCAGCAGTCACGGTGTAGACGAACTTCACAGTGGCTTCCTCGCCAACCTTCAGTTCTTCAATCACGCCGGTCTCGCCTTCAGCCAGCTTAGCGCCAGCCAGGTCATCAGTTACCTTGATGTTCGTCACCTTAACGTCGCCAATGTTCTTCACAGTGACCTTGTAGGTGATCGCATCGCCCACAGTGTACAAACCGGGTTCGGGGACCTTCACGGTCTCGATCTTCGCGGTGTACAGCACAGGCTTGTCGGGATTCGTAGGATCGGTCGGATCACTCG
Source organism: Clostridia bacterium (assembly GCA_045640475.1). Classification (GTDB taxonomy): domain Bacteria; phylum Bacillota; class Clostridia; order Christensenellales; family Aristaeellaceae; genus Aristaeella. The sequence goes on along the minus strand of JAZUFB010000114.1, from coordinate 273 downwards.
GATCTTCCGTTCCGATGTCTTCCTCGTCGTCATCCGTCACATCATGGCCGTTCGGGTCCTTACCGGTCGCGGTTGCGATGTTCTCGATCTTACGCGCCTTGATGTCATCAGCAGTCACCACGTATTCGAACTTCACAGTCGCGCTCTCGCCTACGGCCAGTGCTTCGATCTTTCCGGTTTCGCCAGCTGCCAGCTTAGCGCCTTCCAGATCATCCGTGACTTCGATGTTCTTGACTACCACTTCACCGATGTTCTTCACAGTGACGTTGTAGG
>JAZUFB010000113.1:0-5128 GCA_045640475.1 Clostridia bacterium | reverse complement strand
GAAGACGGAAAGACTGTGACGACCGGTGCTTCCGATGTCAGCGGAACGATCCACTTCAAGACGATCGTGTACACTGAAAAGGATGTCGGTTCGCACACCTATACGGTCACCGAAGACGAGACCACAATCGGCGGTGTCACCGTCGACGGCGCGAAGCGTACGGTCACCGTCATGGTAACGGACAACACGGACGGTACCCTGACCGCGACCATTGATTCTGCGAGCGACAAACTGTCCTTCGTGAACCAGTATGATGCGGAGGGCAAACTGGAACTGCAGACTGTGAAGTATGTCGATGAAGAGGGTAAAGCACCCGCTTCCGGCGAGACCTTCACCTTCAACTGCGTGCAGGAGGGCGGTCCTGTCCTCACCGCGACCAGTGACGGAAACGGCATTGCCGCATTCGATCCCATCATCTATACGCTGGCGGATGTGGGTACGCATACCTACCTCGTGTACGAGAAAGACGAACGGGACAACACCTATGTGTACGATCCCACCGTGTATGAAGTGACCGTCAATGTGTCCGACGCGGGCGACGGAACGCTGAACGTGGAATGCGGGAAGCAGATCGTGAACGCGGATGGCACCAGAACGGCGCTGGACGAGGACGCTGAGCTGAGCTTCATCAACGATCGCCGCGTAAGCATCTCCGTGACCAAGCAATGGGAAGGCGGCGAAGGCGGCGAAATCACCCTGTACCTGTACGCCGATGATACGCTTGTGCCTGAAACGGAAGTTGTGACCGATCCTGTGACCGGCGAACGCTACAACCGTGTGAACTGGAAGCTGGAGCGCGATGGCAGCGTGTACACCTTCTCCGGCTTGGCCCCGAGAAACGCGGAACGCAGCCTGATCACCTACTCCGTGAAGGAAAAGGGTATGACTGGCTACATGCGCATCTACCAGAACGTGGGTCAGTACAAGAAACAATCCAGTGCGGTGTACGATGGCGGTACGATCATCAACCGCGCGGTGACCACCTTCCGTGTCCAAAAGGTTTGGAGTGGCCTCAGCGATAACAGTGCCCGTCCGAAGATCGAGTTCGTACTGTACTGCAACGGCGAGGAATACAACAAGAAGCCGAGCGGACCTGACAAGAACGGCTGGTATGTATGGAATAACCTGCCCGAATACCGCAATGGCCGAGAAGCCATCTATTACGTGGTTGAGAAACCCGTCCCCGGCTTTACGACGACCTACGATAATCCCATGGATCCGGAAATCACCGATCGCGCCTACGACGGTGCAACGATCACCAACACGACCGTCCCGAAGACCGGAGATACGGCACAGCCGATGCTGTGGATGCTCCTGGCCCTGCTGGGAACTGTAGGAACGTGCGTAACGGTCCGGAGAAGAAGAAAGAACTGATCCCCTAAGTAAACCAGGCCCCCCGCGGATCTCTTGATCCACAGGGGGCCTTTGTCATTCTTCACTGCAGTACACCGTGGCCATTCCGGTACCCTGCTTTATGCTTTTTTGCAAACTAAAACCGCCCGGGGAAGAAGACCCGGGCGGAAAAAAGGAGAAGATGGATCTTGTTTGGCGGACGGGTGCTCTGAGCCCGGCCGCTGCGCGTGGATCCCGGAGGATGACTTACTATTCTTTGGGCGCGGCTTCCGCGGAGGCTTTCTGATGCTTGCCACGGTTGGCCAAAATCACGCTCTGGAGGATGATGAAAATGCCCAGAATGGCACCGCTGGCCATCTCCTGCCACCAGGACTCGTTGAGGGGGCTGAGGGCGATGATCTTCTGGATGGTGGCCAGGATCAGCGTGCCAAAGAAGGTACCGAACACGTTGCCCACACCGCCGGTCAGCAGGGTGCCGCCGATGATGGAGGAGGCAATGGCATCCATTTCTGTACGGGTGGCGACGCTGGCGTTGCCCGCGGGCTTGTAGACCAGGAAGATGAATCCTGCAAGACCGCTCAACAGACCTGAGATGAGGTAGGTCATGAAGCGGGTACGTTTGACGTTGATGCCCAGCATCAGGGCACTCTGCTGGTTGCCGCCCAAGGCGTATACATTGCGGCCCAGACGGACATAGCGCAGCATCAGATAGACCAGGATGACCACACATACGGCAACGATAGCGCCGATGCCCAATCGGGCGGGAATCACGTTTCCGTTCTTGGCGGTGTAGCCCAGGAAGGGGAATTCGAGCTTGGTTTTCACCAGCTTGTCAAAGTAGGCGTTGGACACCTTGACGGGGTTGATGGACAGCACTGTGGTCAGACCGCGGGAAAGGAACATGCCCGCCAGCGTGACGATGAAGGGCTGGATCTCCATATAACTGACGAGGAAGCCATGCAGGGTGCCGAAGGCCAGGCCGATACCGAGGGCCAGAAGCAGCACGACGACCGCGCACATCGGACTGTTCTGCATGCCCTCTGTGTTGAGGACCAGCGCGCAGGCCATAACCGTGAAGCTGATGACACCGCCGACGCTGATGTCGATGCCGCCACCGATCATGACGATGGTCAGGCCGCAGGAGACAATGATCAGGGCCGCGTTTTCGGCCAGCAGATCAAAGAACTGTTGGGTCTTGAGGAAGGCGCCGCCGAGGAAGATCATGGCGCCGACATACATGACCACAAAGATGCCGATCGCGATAAGCATCAGTAACTGGGCATCGCTGAGGCCAAACTTGCGTTTATTGGTTTTGACCGTCATCTTACTGCACCCCCTTTTCAGCGCCGGTACTCTTCGCGAGACGGCGGTTGCGCAGGGCATTGATCTTTGTCTTCAACACGGGAGAACCCGCGAGTACGATGACGATGATGACGATGGCTTTGTAGGCCTTGATGTTGGCGGGAGCCACCTTCATGGCCTGCAGGGTGGTGGACAGCATCTGGATGATGTAGGCGCCCAGGATGGTGCCGCTGAGACGGAAACGTCCGCCGCCCAGATTGTTGCCGCCGATAGCGACCGCCAGAATGGCGTCCATTTCAATATCGACCAGCAGGGTCTTGAGGCTGACCTGGCCCATACGGCTGGTGCCGATGATGCCGGAGATCGCGACGCAGACACCCAGGATGATGAAGCTGATCATTTTGACGAGCACGGGATTGATGCCGTTCAGCCGTGCCGCGCCTTTATTGATACCCACGCTCTGGGTATACAGGCGGAGGGTCGTCAGGCGGAAGACCAGAGCCAACAGCAGGCCGACCGCGATGACACCGAAGATCGGAGTCGGGATCGGGATGCCGGGAATGGTCTTGCCCATGGCGGTGATGATGGGACCGTCGATCTGAGGCGTCGCGCTGCCGACGATCCAATAGGCGATGGACCGGCCGCAGGAGAACAGGATCAGAGTCGCGATCATGGGCTGAATGTTGAACACGGAAACCAGGGTGCCGTTGAAGGCAGTGAACAGCACGGACACGCCGATGGAGGCCAGCGTAGCGGCAATGACGGTCCAGATGGTGATGTCTCCCATGCCTTTCAGCGTGATGACGAAGATACTGCCGGCGATGGTGCCGACGCAGCCGACGGAGATATCCTGTCCGCCGCAGGCCGCGGTGACCAAGGTCATGCCCATGGCGATGATGGCCAGTTCGCTGGCACTGTCGATGATGGAGATGATGTTGCCGGTCAGCACTTTGTTGCCAAAGTTGTTGACGGCGATCGAGATCCTATAGAACCCGGGGTCGCGGATCAGATTGAAGAGCATCAGGATGCCCAGGGCAATCAACGGGATCAGCAGTTGACCGAGCGCGTTTTTCAGCCCTGACTTGTTTTTTCCGCTCATGCCTTTTCACCTCCCGCGATGGTCTTCATGACACTGGCCTGGGACAGCTGGTCGCCGGTCAGCTCGCCGACGATGTTCCGGTCACGCATGACGATGAGTCTGGAGCAGGTACGCAGCATCTCTTCGATCTCGGAGGAAATGAAGGTCACGCTCATGTTTTCTTCCGCCAGCTTCAACACCAGCTTCTGGATCTCAAGTTTGGTGCCGACGTCGATACCGCGGGTCGGCTCATCCAGGATCAGGTAATCCGGATGGGTCAGCAGCCAGCGGGCCAGGATGACCTTTTGCTGGTTGCCGCCGGAAAGGCTGCCGACGGGGGTGTCATTGCTGGCGGTCTTGATGCTCAGGGCCGCGACATATTCATCCGCGAAGGCTTCCATCTGAGCCTTGGACAGGGGACGGAAGAAACCTTTCATGACCTGCATGGCAAGAATGATGTTATCCCGCACGCTGAGGTCGGCGATGATGCCGTCGCGTTTCCGGTCCTCGGGCAGATAACCGATACCGTGCTTCATGGCGTCGTGGGGCTTCTGGATGTTGACTTTCTTTCCGCCCACGGTCACCTTTCCGCCGGTCACACGGTCCGCACCGAAGATGGCGCGTACGCTCTCGCTGCGGCCGGAGCCCAGCAGACCGGTAAAGCCGTTGACTTCGCCCTTGCGGATATGGAAATCAAACGGTTTGGCTTCGGAGCTGGACAGATGCTCGGCTTCGTAGACGATCTCTTCGGAGGCGATCTTCTTCTGGCCGATCTGCTCCAGATCCGCAAGGTCATTCAGGTCTTTGCCCATCATCTTGGCGACCAGTTCCACCTGGGGAAGATCGGCCACATCATAGGCACCCACCAGTTCGCCGTTACGCAACACGGTAATGCGGTCACTGACGGCATAGACCTGTTCAAGGAAGTGGGTCACGAAGATGATACCGACACCTTCGGCTCTCAGACCGCGCATGAGATCAAAGAGCATTTCCACTTCTTTTTCGTCCAGGGAGGAGGTCGGTTCGTCCAGGATCAGGACTTTGCATTTCATGTCCACCGCGCGCGCGATGGCGACCATTTGCTGGACGGCGAGGGAACAGGTGCCGAGCTGCTGTTTGGCTTCCGCTGGGATGCTCAGCTTTTTCAGCAGTTTATCGGCGTTTGCCTCATATTCCTTCCAGTTCACCACATTCTTCGTGGAACGGCCGATGAACATGTTTTCCGCGACTGTCAGATTGGGACAGAGGGTGATCTCCTGATACACCGTGGCGATGCCCAGATTCTGGGCGTCCTGGGGAGAATGGATATGCACCGGACCGTCGATGCCGGCGATCTCAATGGTGCCGCTGTCCTTCTCATGAACGCCGGTCAGGACCTTGATCAGGGTCGATTTA
>JAZUFB010000112.1:0-5134 GCA_045640475.1 Clostridia bacterium | reverse complement strand
TATCTGATGTAAACCACAAGTCAAGAGATTCGACTTGTGGTTTATTCTTTATATTCGAGTCTTTATTTATAATCCTCTTATATCAACAATCCTATGTGTTGGAGGCAGAAATGGATCTCCCGAAATCTATTGAGTCTGAGTCAGCCGAGATAATCTCTCCGCAGTTTTCCTTCTGCTTTGAGGATGATGCTCCCCAGAATGATCGATTGGATAAGCACCGCGCCTGGCTAAAAGAAATTCGTCATGAACGACCAAATTCAAGCCGGTCGTACAAAATTGGAGTCTATATCCGTTACTTCAATCAGACCAAATACGAAAACTATCTGGCTTACCATAAGAAACAGTTTTCAGACTCAATTTCTCTTTGTCCGAACTGGACTCTGGTCGATTTTTATATCGATAACGGAGCTTCTTCACCCTATATGGAAAGCGCACCAGAATGGAGCAGACTGGTGGAAGACTGCTTTGCTGGGAAGATTGATTTGATCATTACTCAGAAGATCTCCAATGTCTCTCACGATATTGATGAAGTTACAATCTGTTCCCGTCTTCTTGCCGCTCAAACTCCGCCCATCGGAATTTACTTTATTTCAGAAGACATTTTCACCTTGGCGTCATACTATCAGGCAGACTTAAAGGACCCTTATTTTCTTTCAGATGCTGAGCCCACGATGCTGCTGCAGGAGAACAAGGAATTGCAAGAATGATTGACGAAAAGAAACGACTCTCAAGACTTCAGGAAAAAGAAAAAGTTCGAAAGCGGATGCACGCAACTGTTGATCCGCAAAACTACTCGTATATACCGGCAAAAAAACCTGTTGATTACTATGACACCGAAACACCTCAGCGGGTTGCGATTTATGTTAGAGTTTCTACTGATGACGTGCGCCAGACCACTTCGTACGAACTGCAAAAGAAATACTACGAAGACTTTGTTCTGCGTCACGACAACTGGACGCTGGTGAACATTTATGCGGACGAAGGAATCAGTGGGACATCCTTAAAGCATAGGGACGCCTTTAATCAAATGATTGCTGACTGTAAAGCAGGTAAGATCGATCTTATTATCACCAAAAGTGTTTCCCGTTTTGCAAGGAATGTGATGATAACAATCGGGATGGCTCGCGACTTGGCGCATCTTCGGCCTCCGGTAGGAATCTTTTTTGAGTCCGAGTGTATATTCTCCTTAAATGACGACTCTCAGATGGCGCTCACTTTTCAGGCAACAATGGCAGAAGAAGAGTCCCATACCAGGAGCCGCAGCATGGAAACATCACTCAGAATGCGCCTGGATAACGGAATCCCATTGACACCGAAGCTTCTCGGTTACACTCATGACGAAGACGGCAATTTGATCGTCAATCCGGACGAAGCTCCAACGGTGAAGCTTGTATTTTACATGTATTTGTACGGATATTCTACCAGTCAAATTGCCGAGACATTAAATGCTTTGAATCGGAAAAGCTATCTCGGCAACTGTCAATGGACCTCTTCTGCCATCGTACAGATCCTGCGCAATGAACGGCATTGCGGAGATGTATTGACACGGAAGACTTTTACAGAAGACTTCCGAACACACCGGTCAATAAAAAACCGCGGTGATCGGCCGCAAAGCTGGTATTTCAACCATCATGAAGGAATCGTATCACGCGATGACTTCATTGCCGTGCAGCGAATGCTTGATAATGCCAAATACGGTAATCACCGCTTTTTACCGGAACTTCAAGTCATACGATCCGGAATGCTTCGGGGATTTGTGTCAATCAATCCTCGATGGGCAGGTTTCAAAGCCGCAGATTACTACCAGGCCTCTTCTAGTGTTCTTGACAAACAGCACGATCAGAACGGCGACGCAGGAGAGTCTATCGAAATAGCGGTAAATGCAGGAGACCTTGACTTGAGAGGATTTGAAGTGACCCGGTCTGAATTCCTTAATTCGATCAACAAACCGGCAGTCTCATTTCAAGACCGAACAATCACGTTCAATCGCGAATGTGCGAAGAAATTTGGCGATAAAAACTATGTTGAAATACTGATCAACCCCATTACACGTTGTTTGGCAGTCCGGACAACATCATTGTCAAACAGAAATGGAGCCCGAATCTCACAGTCGGTGAACACTGTTTTCAAGCCCAAGCCGATCCATTCTACAGCGTTCCAAAACACTTTGTACGAAATCATGGGATGGAATCCGCAATACCGTTACAGAATCATTGGAACGCTATGGGAGAACAGTTCGGAATTTGCCTTTGTTTTCAATGGATCTGACACAGAAGTATACCTGGCATCAGATTCATTGCGAGGAGTTTCGCTGCGTGAGGCATTCAAGCCACTTGATAAATCCGGCAGCCGCACCAGGGCTATTCCACAGGAATGGCTCACGAATTTTGGCAGACCGTATTATATCCATGAACGATCATTTTCTGAGCTTGCGTCCCAAAGTCAAAGTGAATGGCAGCTGCACATTGAGGGGCAGTTATTCGAAACCGGCCAAAAGCTTTGTATTACCCCTTTTCCTGATCTGCAAAACTATATTCAGCAGGAACTAAATACCATTTCGATGGAGGAAGTCCATGGATCAATTCAGTAATAAAACTCTATGGCAGAGCATGCTTATTAATCAAACTTCCGATAGTGATGAGTTCATCAATTTGGGATCTGATTTTGACTTCGACGGATTCCAGGTCGTCAGGAAGGAATTCTTTGCGCATCAGCTAGAACCATCTGTCACCTTTAACAACTGCAAGTTCAATGTAAATCTTGCCTGTCTGAACAAGTTTCCAAACACGTCGTCCGTTCAAGTCTTGGTTAATCAGGAGAAGAAGATTATGGCATTGCTGCCCTGTCCGGACGGAGCACGAGACTCTTTTGCCTGGTGCTTGACTTCATCAAATGGAAAGCGTAAACCCCGGACACTAACCTGCAAACTGTTCTTTGCAAAAATGGTTGATCTTATGAACTGGAATCCGGATTACAAATACAAACTTATCGGAAAACTTATTCAGGCGAACGGAACGATGCTGATTGCATTTGATTTGACCGCGACAGAAACCTACAAGCGCACCATAACCGAAGGTGAAAAGGTAAAAACATCCCGGGTTCCGGTCTTCCCGTTAGAATGGCAAGACCAGTTTGGCTTATCGTACAATGAACATCAACAGGCTATGCATATCGACATTTTTGACGGATACGCGGTATATACCGTTAAAGAATCAAAAGCTTCACGATCCGTTTCTAACAGCGCGGATGGAATTTTGGCATCGGAGGCAAGTACATGAACCAGACTTCAATTCATTTAACTGTTGATACGAAACGTTCTCTGATACGTGTTCATAAATATGCTCTTCATCAACTGAATGACCCTGCATATATCCAGTTTATGATTGACCCTAAGGATATGTATTTTGCTGTCAAAGGACTTGACCATGCGTCTTCTTCGGATCAGGCTCACCGCATCACGGAACAAAGACTGCTTTCAGATCGCTCGATTGAGATCCGTGCAAACTATTTTATTAAGAGGTTGAAGAGCTTAAACAAGCAAATAATAGACGGTAATCTTTACCGGATGGATGGGCAGCTTGTGCCTTCAGAAAGAATCGCAGTATTTTCAATCGGAGATCTGATTGCAGTTTCGGAAGAGGTTAATACTCATGACTAATGGGCCTTTCAAAATCAAACTGAAAATTGATGAGGAATTTAGGACCTTAATACATCCTCTCAGTGAACAGGAATATTTCCAGCTTGAGGCAAATATATTGTCGGACGGATGCCGCACGCCCATCACAACCTGGAAAGGGTATATTATCGACGGTCACAACCGGTATAAAATCTGTACTGACCACGGAATTCCTTTTCAAATTGAGCCGATGTTGTTTTCCTGCCGGGAAGACGTGATTTCATGGATATGTGCTAATCAACTGGGGAGGAGAAATCTGACTGAAGAAGAACGCAAGTATTTAATTGGCCGTCAGTATGAAGCCGAAAAGGCTTCAAAAACTCAGAGAAACCGTATGGGGAAAAATCAGTATACAGCCCAGGATCAATTTCCGCCCGATAGCCAAAGCAATGCTCCATGGACATCGACGAGAATTGCACAGGCAAATCATGTATCGCACAGCACTGTTGAAAAATACGCTATTTATACCAGAGCTCTTCAAGAAATACGAAAGAATGCCCCTACTTTGGTTGATAAGATTCTGTCCGGCGATTATAAAATATCGCATGAATCCGTGGTTGAACTAAGCAAAAAGTCTCCGGATGATATCCGCCGAATCAACCATCGTCTTGAAAGTAACGGGGAGCCATACACCCGGTACCAGACAACGCGTAAAGAAATACAAGGCGATCGGAAGCAGAAACAGAATGAAGATTCCCGACCATCTGTTAAAGACATGCCCGCGTTTGATCCGGATGCAGAAATAACCGCCTTATCACTTACTGTTCCGTCATGGACGAGTTCAATTCAGAGGATATGCGGGTCAAATCAACTTGTGATTGCATCGGATAAAGCCAAAAACCGTCTTCAGTATGTACTGGAGAACCACCAGCAGGCAATTGCAGAAATGCTTCACGGCATCAAGGAGGAAGTCAATGGATGATTTAAGCAGATTTGTTCCGAATGTTCATTTTGAACAGATTCCCATTAAAAACCTGGTTTCCAATCAGGACTATCAGCGAAATCTGTCAAGGCATCATATTGAACAGACCGCAGCCAACTTCGATCTGTACCAGATCAATCCGGTAAAAGTCAGTCGGCGTGATGGAATAAATTATGTCTTTAACGGCCAGCATACCATCGAGATAATCGCATTGGTGTCAGGGACCCGAGATACCCCAGTATGGTGCATGATATATGACGATCTTAGTTATCAGCACGAAGCGGATATTTTTGCCAATCAGATGAAATACGTCAAGTCTTTGAATTCATATGAGATTTTTGCCGCCAATATTGAAGCAGGCAGCGATGCTCAATTGATCATCCGTGATCTTGTCGCTTCCTACGGTTTGACGATAAACTCCAAAAACGGACCGGGAGTTATCTGTGCCGTATCAACTCTTGAGTCGATATATTCCAAGTTTGGGTATCATGTACTGGATCACGTCCTTCGGCTTTGTATCGGGACATGGGAAGGAG
>JAZUFB010000111.1:0-7480 GCA_045640475.1 Clostridia bacterium | reverse complement strand
GCCGCGGTCCACGGTCACCGCTACGGTACCCTGAAGAGTGAAGTATACGAGCGAATGGCCAGAGGACAGAACGTACTGCTGGATATCGATCCACAGGGTGCATGCGCGGTGATGGAAAAAGAACCCGACTGTGTCAGTGTATTCGTTCTTCCGCCCAGTTTCGCGGAACTGGAAGCCAGACTCCGCGGTCGCAACACGGAATCGGAAGAAGATATCGAACGCCGGCTGAGCAACGCCAGAGGCGAGGTCGAGCAAAAAGACAGATACCGTTATCTTGTAGTCAATGATGACCTTGAGACGGCTTATGAACAACTGGAATGCATTGTGCGCGCGGAAAAGCAAAGTACCAAACGGTACTTCCCGGAGATCGAATGATCTTCTGCCTTCCCGTGCTTCACGGATGACTGAACAAGAAACCAAACAGGAACAAAACAGAGGAGGAGACCCCAAATGTCCATCGTTGATCCTTGCGTACTTGATCTGCTGAACCATGCTGATTCCCGTTATACGCTGGTGGTCGAAGCCAGCAAGCGCGGCCGTGAGATCGTGAACGGCAGCCAGCCCATGATCGAAAGCGAAAACATGAAGCCCCTGAAGGTGGCTGTCGAAGAGATCAATCGCGGGTTGCTGACCTACGAAGCTCCGGCGGAAGAGGAGCAGAACTGATGAGTGACCTGACCGGCAGAGAAATCGTGCTGGGTGTGACGGGAGGCATCGCCGCGTATAAAAGCGCGGAGATCGTCTCCCGTTTGCGCCATCTTGGGGCCCATGTCAATGTGATCATGACCCATAACGCCACACAGTTTGTAGCGCCGCTCACGTTTGAGACCCTTTCGGCGAATCCTGTGGTGACGGATACATTCGACCGTCCGGAACGCTGGGAAGTGGAACATGTCGCGCTGGCCAAAAAAGCGGAGATCTTCGTGATCGCTCCCGCGACGGCCAACATCATCGCGAAAATGGCCTGCGGGATCGCTGACGATATGCTGAGCACCACTGTGCTGGCTACCAAAGCCCCCATTCTGATCGCGCCTGCCATGAACACGGGCATGTGGACGGCGGAGGCAACGCAGCGGAATATCGCTGTGCTGAAGGAACGCGGATGCCACTTTGTTGGGCCGGACAGCGGGATCCTCGCCTGTGGGGATACGGGAGCCGGACGCATGAGCGAACCGGAAGAGATCGTTGCTGAAATCACTCATCTGCTGACTGCTGAAAAAGATCTCGCGGGTCTTCGTTTGCTGGTGACTGCCGGCGCGACCCGCGAAAGAATGGATCCTGTACGTTTTCTGACGAACGATTCATCCGGCAAGATGGGCTTTGCCATCGCGGAAGCCGCGCGGGACCGTGGTGCCGATGTGACGGTCGTTTGCGGTGCTGTGACAGCGACGAAACCGACGGGCGTTCGCTTTGTGAATGTGGAATCCACACAGGATCTGTATCATGCGATGACAGAACTGGCCCCGCAACAGGATATCGTGATCCAGGCCGCGGCGCCGGCAGACTATCGCTTTAAGATTGTGGCGGATGAAAAGATCAAAAAGGAAGACGGGAAACCGCTTTGCTTTGAAATGATCGAAAATCCGGATGTGGCAGCCGCTGTCGGAAAACTGAAACGGGAAGGACAGATTCTGATCGGGTTTGCCGCGGAAACGCAGCACGTGACCGAAAATGCCCTGAAAAAACTGGACAAAAAGAATCTGGATATGATCGTTGCCAATGATGTGACCCAACCCGGAGCCGGCTTTAATACCGACACAAACATTGCGACGCTGATCACCCGCGAAGGGATGACCGAGTGCCCGCTGCAGAGCAAGAAAGCGCTGGCCGGACAGATCCTGGATCGCGCACTGGCGCTGAAAAAGAAAAACGCCTGATCGGCCTAAACACAAACAAAAAAACATGCTATGACGATTTTTTGTCATAGCATGTTTTTTATGCATCCGATCAATCGTTGACGGTCTGATCGAAAGGCAGGTCCAACGCGTTGGTCCCGTCGGTCCAGAGACGGTCGAGATTATAGAAGGCACGCTCATCCCGGTGGAAAATATGGACGATGATGTGACCGTAGTCCATGACAGCCCATTTTCCGTCGTTCATGCCTTCGCTGCGCCGGAGTTCCACACCGTTTTCGGCCATGAACTCGTCCGCGGCATCGGCCAGAGCGGACACTTGCGCCGCGGAGCGGCCGGTCGCGATGACCATGTAATCGCACAGGACTGTCAGATGAGCCACCTTGAGCGCCACGATCTGATCACCCTTTTTGTCATACAGGGTCTGAGCCAGTTTCAGAATAAGTTCCTGATCCTGCATTGTTCTCCTCCTTGATTCTTTTGATATTTAATCATCTTTCACCGATGATTTGATTCGTGATTCAGTCTTCAGCCAGGACAGCGTATTCAGTGTACTGGGATGAAGATATTTGCCGCGGGACCGGACATAGGTCACCGTACGCTCCAAAGACAGGAGCATAGCCCGGGGCAGGGACAGATCGGCCAGCATGCGGATCTGATCAAGATCCGGGTAACTCTGACGGGTGGGTTCGATGGAATCCGCGAGATATACGCACATGTCCAGCTCGCTCATCCCGGCACGGCCGGTGGAGTGGCTGGTAATGGCATTCAGTACATCCGGATCGGCCATGGTGTAACGGTTGCGGGCAACCCATGCACCTACGAGAGAATGAAGCAGAGCGCCGCTCGAAAGGACCTCCGGATCGGTGGAAAGACTGTGTGTTTGGGCAATCTGCTGCATCTCTTTGAGCGGCATACATTTGGCACAGTCGTGCAGAAGACCGGCCTGCTCAGCCTTCAGGGGATCCAGACCGTGAAGGCGGGCAAGCCTGCGGGCTGTATGGGCGACCGCAAGCGTATGGGAAAAACGGTGCGGATTCAGGTCTGCAAAAAGGGGATCCAACCAGTCCGCGGCCTCCGGCACACGGGACTCCATCCCGTAAAGACCTTTGCAATGACAGTATTCGCGCACACTGACATAGAGCTGAGGGGTGGCTTCTCCTCTCGCAAGCGCCTGACGGATCTCGGTGGAAGAGATGGTGACAGGCGGCATATGGATCATTGTGACACGGGCACCCATCCCGGTGAGACGCTTCAATTGCTGGCGGAAAGCATCCGGGGTGGCATCGGACGCGCGGGGACAAACCAGAAAACCGCACATGGAAAAGAGCTGCACGGCCTGTTTCCACTCATGCAGGGACATAAACTGGTCGGCTCCGATGATAAAATAGAATTCGGCCTTCGGATATTCGGCACGAAGAAGCTTTAACGTGTCAGCGGAATAGGTGGAACCCTCACGGTCCAGCTCGACCCTGGAGGGTTGAAGGGAAGGATCCTGCGAACAGGCGGCTACGACCATCTGCCAACGGGAGTTACTGTCGGCATAACAGGTTTTGTAGGGCGGGATACCGGTTGGAACAACAAGCACCCGGTCCAGGGACGCCTGAGCCATTGCACTCTGTGCCATAAGGATATGTCCCTGATGGATCGGGTCAAAGGTACCCCCGAGTATTCCGATCTTTTCTTTCGCCAAGATGGATGCCTCCCTTAACTTTCATCCATATTATAAACGAAAACTGTGACTGATGGAAGATAAAAAAACAGAAGAAGTGTAGACCGGAAGAACTTAAACGGGAAAAGATTCTCAAAAGGTCCTGAAAGTTGAAAGTAAAGAAAGCTTGCAGTGTGGATGCAGGTCGTGTAGAATATCCGACAGAAGGGATGGATGTATATATGAACATGGACAGAACAACTCCCCTGTGGGATACGGCTTTGCCGGAGGAAGAGCGGATCGCCTGGCTGTTGGGCGCGATGACTCCGGAAGAAAAAATGAGCTGGATCTCCGGGTTCAATAAAGATGTGGAACGGATCGGCGTACCCGGTTTTTCGGTTGGCGGAGAAGCGGCCCACGGCGTGCAGGCGCGTAATGATCAGGGCGGAAGCGGCATCCCCCAACCGACGACGTCTTTTGTCCAGCCCATTGGCATGAGCGCAACCTGGGACCCGGATCTTCTGGAAGAAGCGGGTCGGGTGACCGGAACGGAAGCCAGGATCATTGCGAACGAAAATGGAGGCCGGGGCCTTTCCAGATGGGCTCCGACGGTAGACCTGGAACGGGATCCCCGTTGGGGGAGAAATGAGGAAGGGTACGGGGAAGACCCGTTCCTGACCGGAAAAATGGCGGGCGCGTATGTGCGTGGCATGCAGGGACCGGATCCGGAACATCTGCTTTGCGCGTCCACCCTGAAGCATTTCTACGGTAACAATACGGAAAGATGCCGGTCGTGGAAATCGGCGTTTATTGACAACCGGAACAAGGCAGAAAGCTATCACGCGGCATTTATCCGGGTCATCCGTGAAGGAAGACCGGAAGGAATCATGACAGCCTACAACCGGATCAATGGCGTTCCGGGAATCATGAACCGGGAAGTCCGGGATATACTGAAAAAACGGTATGGCCTGCATCACGCCGTCGGGGACGGCGGTGCCGTGAATGTGGCCTGGGATCTGGCCGGAGAACGCGGGACCCCTGCGGAGATCGTCGCGGAAGCGCTGAAAGCCGGCGTGGACAGTATGTCGGATTTCCCCGTGATGATCCATGAAGCGGTTAAGGAAGCCTATGAATTTGGCCTGATCACGGAAGCGGATCTGGACCGGTCGATCACGAACATGATGCGTACCAAGATCCGACTCGGTTTGTATGATCGGGATGAAAGTCATCCGTATCGGAACATTGTGCCTGAACGGATGCACTGTCAGGAGCACAAAGACATATGCCGCCGTGTGTCACGGGAAGCTATGGTCCTGCTGAAAAACGCCGGCGGGAAACTGCCGCTCGGACCGGCAACAACAAAAAAGGGGATCGCGCTGATCGGACCGTGGGCCGAATGTTGGCTTCAGGACTGGTATGGCGGAGAGCCCGCGGAAAAGATCACCATCAAGCAGGGCCTGGAACAGCTGTATGGGCTGAAATGCGAGACCAGTGACGGATTCGACCGCGTGACATTCCGGCTTG
The DNA here is from genome assembly GCA_045640475.1 of Clostridia bacterium. GTDB lineage: Bacteria > Bacillota > Clostridia > Christensenellales > Aristaeellaceae > Aristaeella. The sequence goes on along the minus strand of JAZUFB010000111.1, from coordinate 2,452 downwards.
GCGGAAGACCTGTACGGGTCGCGGAGGACGGCGGCCTCTTCCTCGCGGAGACGGGAGATCCTGATGTCTTTGTATATGAAGACTGGGGCAACAATAACATTCTGCTCCGGCTTGAACGAAACCATCGGTATGTCACGCAGGGCAAACTGGATGAAAATGATGGAGAACGGATCCGGACAGAACGGCCTGAGGCTTTTGACTGGTTTGTGACGGAAAGGTTCCACGTGACAGACACGAGAAACGGAAATGTGACGCTGAAGACAAGATTCGATCTGCCCGTGGTCATAGATCCGGAAGGCAGACTGCGTCCCGGAAAACCGGAGGACATGCCTGCAATCTTTGAAAAACAGGTGACGGAAGACGGTCTGGAAAAGGCTGTACGTATGGCGGAAGCCAACGGAACGGTGATTCTTGCACTGGGCTGCCATCCGATGGTGAACGCAAAAGAGGAAGAAGACCGGACCACCCTGATGCTGCCGCCGTGTCAGCTGGAGCTGCTTGAAAAGACCGGAAAGCATGGCATCGTCGTACTGTGTTCCAATTATCCATATACCTTTGAGCACCTGGATGAGCTTCCGGACGCGATCCTGTGGACGGCAACGGGCGCACAGGATATTGGCGCGGCAGTGGCGGAGACCCTGATGGGGGACAACGATCCGGCTGGCCGGTTGAATATGACTTGGTATGCGGATGACGGACAATTGACCGGCATGGACGAGTACGACCTTGTGCGGGGCAAACGGACCTATCGCTACTTTGACGGGATGCCGCTGTATCCCTTTGGTTATGGCCTGAGCTATACAACCTTCGCCTACAGGAATCCCGCAGTGGAAAAGAATGCGAATGGGGATCTGCTAATCTCCTTTGATGTAATCAACACGGGGAATGTGGCGGGAGATGAAGTGGCGCAGGTGTACCGCGTTGCACGCGATGGGGACAAACGGGGCCCAGTAAAGCAACTATGTGCTTTTACCCGTCTGAAGGATATCTTGCCCGGGGAGACCCGTCATGTGGCGCTGGAGATCCCGCTGGATGAGATGAGTCTGTTTGATCCCGCTAAGAACGAAATGACGTTACAGACAGCGGATTTCAGACTGGAGATCGGACCGGACTCTGTCAATCTGCCCCTTGGTGTGGATGTACATACGGACGGGGCAGAGCCGTCGATCCGGTCGCTGAAGGAACGTGTTTTTGCGGATACCTGGCATGACTGCGAAAATGTTATCCTGATTCCGGGACCCTATGGCCTGCAGGCAGCGACACCACGGGAAAACATGGGATACGTGGTATACATGAGGTGCGATGCCGCGACGCTGACGGAAAAGATCCTGCTGCGCATGAACTGCCGGAAGGGCGGATGTGTGAAGGTAAAAGTGGACGGAAAGATGGTGGCCAGCTGGGAAGGAACGACACTGGAGGGCCACATCGGACCCCGTTTCTTCCCGGACGAGCTGACACGGGCAGAGGAACCGGACCGGTTGGCTGCGCGTGAACCCAAATATCGGGACATCCTGATCCCGATGGAGTTAAGTAATGCCAACAGAGAAGGTCTTTGCAGTGTTGAGCTGGAGCTGACCGGAGATCCGGCAATTGTCTGGTTTAGGTGTATATAAACAAAATAAGAACCCCATGGGGAAGGATCCTGTCGCTGGAACAACGGGACATCCCCATGGGGTTTTTTATATGGATAAGGAATATGTCAGACCGCGTAAGGATAATTGGCAGCAACCCTTTCGGCGTGCCTGAAACCGCGGATGGCGACTTCCTGACGAAGCCACCTGTCGGCGGACTCGATGGAATCGAAATCAGGAATATTGGCCGGGGCCTGGATGCCCAGACGATTGAATTCGCGCAGAAGATACTGCCAGGGACGCATGGGACGTTCCCGGTTCGGATCAAAAACGATATCGTGACGGACGGGGATCGCCTTGTAGTTCTTCGTGTTGTTCATCATATGGGTCATCCTTTCTGTATCTGTAATGGAAATAGGGTCGATTATGAAAAGTGAATGCTTCAGGAGGGGAGTTCGTCTGTGTTAGCCAGCTCGTCCTGATCGGGAAGCATATCTTCTTCCAGCAGGCCCAGGACTTTTCCGGCACAGAGGACGGAGGAACGGGAATCGAACTTCATGACAGGGTAGGCCGGATTGTGGGAATGGAGACCGTCGGGCTGGTATTCTTTGATGTAGCCGACCCCATCGGAGATGAAGATACCGATCTCCCCGGGACGGACGGAGGAACAGTGTTGCACCAGTACGCGGGAACCGTCGGGGAATGTGGGCTCCATACTATGACCGCTGACGCGGATGACTTCGTCCGCTTTGGCAGTCAGGGGACCTTTGCGGAGCCAGATCTGCTTGCCGGAAGAATCTTCCAGCATGGAACCGAAGCCGGCGGCGGCATCCAGATCGCTTTCGAAGCAGGAAACCAGAGGAACCACAACTTTTTTGACG
>JAZUFB010000110.1:0-3241 GCA_045640475.1 Clostridia bacterium | reverse complement strand
CGACAAGACGGGAGCATCAACGGAGCAGCAAGCCTACGGACACGCAGACGCCCCCCTGGGCGGCTACGGGCCCGCAGGCTTGCGGGGGCTTGCTTGTCGGATGCGCGACTGCTCGTTCCGGGCGGGGCTGGAACAGCCCGGAGGCCCGGGAAGCAAGCTGGGGTTGCGAAGATGGGAGAACCAACAAGATGGGTACAGGACGGAGCAGCACGCCTACGGGGACGCGGACGCCGCCAGGCGGCCACGGGCCCGCAGGCGTGCGGGGCAAAGTGATGAAGTAAGAAAAATAGGCCCGGTTCCCTTATCAGCAGCGGTACAGATACCGCAGTAGGAACCGAACCTACAATCGTTATAATACAAGCATAGCCAGCAAATTGCAATAGACGACTGATAAAAAAAGGCCCCACGGTCAGCTGACCGTGGGGGGATCACATTCAGGGAGATAGACATCGACTTTCGCGCGGGCTTTGCGCAGGAGCTCAAAGCCGTAGTTCTTCGAGAGTAACAGTTCGGATTCGACCACAGCCATGGGCTTCCCTTCCAGGAAGCGTTTGATCATGACATACTTCTCTTTTCCCTGCTCCATCTTCGCGATCGCCGTCGTGGCGATCGCGCGCAGGGAGTCAAGACGGCAACGAAGGTCGAAAAGCTCATCCTCACGCTTTTCTATCAGATCCCAGTTCCGCTCGATGATGCTTCCCGGATCATGGGCGCCGGGCATCCCAGACAGAGAGGCGGTGCAACGGGTCGCCTGAGCGTATGCTTTCTCAAGAGCGAATTCCGCCTGCGGGATCTCATATTCACTCAGGCGACGGATCTCATCCCAGATCATCAAAAGACCTCCTTCTTACAGACCGAAACGCTTGAAAAACGCTTCGAGACGCTACAAAAAAACAGATAGTGAGGAAAATCAAGGCATACAGAGGCATTAAGGGCAAAAAGCGATGAATCATACGATAAATCCCGTCGCTCTACGGTCGCTTATCCAAAGACATCGCCTGACTTCTTGCTCTTCAAGCGAACATGACAGGCAAACTCAAAATCCGTATCCTTAAGGATCTGGACAAACGCCGTGATCAAGCGACCGGAACGAATGCACTCGTCCTTATAGAGCTCTTCTTCCGGATAGTGGACCGGGCCATCAACGGCACAGGAAGCGGTGGGATCTGAATAACCCTCCGCGTTCTTTCGATTGTTCTTTTTAGGATCACTGTACATACAAACACCCTTTCATAAGTGTTGACCATGTTTACCAAAAAACCAAATTCCCAATAAATTAAAAACTCATTCATACTCTTTTGGAAAATATTGGTAAACTTGGTAAACAAAAGAAAGAAATATAAGGAATATCAAGGGATAGACATGTAGACCAAGATGTTGACCAAGTGTTGACCAAGCGTTGACCAAGGCACCCAGATCAGAAAGGACAGTCTTCCGGCTTTTCGGGCAAAACATTCTCAACCTTGACAAAATGCTTTTGAAAGCCCCATTTCGACCGGGCAGCATTCTTCTGGCGTACCCATCCGGGAATGGAAGAGATGATCTGAGAGATTTCTATTGAGTCTTTTCTGTCGGGCCGTGTCTTTTCATCCATGTTCAAAGCGTAATACCAGATTTCGATCACACAGACTTTATCGCCAACATTTTTCTTTTCGAGGTATTCGGAGATCATGCCGGCACGCCAGTCATCCTCCATGGCGCTTTCCTGAGCGGCCCGGATATCATAGATCAGAGAGCGATCGGCAAAAGGCTTCAACTCCCCTGCCAGATATTTATGGACGGCCTCTGCCCAACACTGTTTGATGAGCAGATGGATCTCATCGGCACGGTCAAAAAGGTCGTAGCCGGTTGAATGGCATTCAACTGGATAAAAACGTCTGTTTCCTGTTTTATCATTCAAAAAAAGTGCATTGTTCGTGGTTCCGATAAAGATGCAGCGGCGCGGGATCGTCTTTGTATGGCGATCATAAGGTGCGCGGTACGAATCCTCCTGACTGGTGATGAAGGCTTTGACGGCTTCGGATTCCTTGACACGGGTCATGGCCATGAGTTCCGCGACTTCACCGATCCAGACACCGGAAATGGCTTCGATACCTTCCTTGCCGGAGATCGTCTTCACTTCCTTAAAGAAGGAATCATCCATATTGAGCCAGCGCACCAGCGTCGATTTGCCACTGCCCTGTGAACCAACGAGGACCGGCATATCATCGCATTTACAACCGGGATCAAAAGCGCGGGCGACGCCCTGGGCGAAGATCAGGCGGGAGACTTCATGGTTATAAGGAGTATCATCACAGGCAACGGTATCGACAAGAAACCGGTCAATACGGGAAACGCCATCCCATTCCAGCGACAGGAGAAGATCAGTGAGAGGATTCACCCGATTGGTATCAAGGAGGATCCGGAAAGCATCATCCAGATTGTTCCTGTGGCTGATACCATATCGTTGCTGAAAAAACAGACGAAGTCTTGAATCATCGCCATCGTTCCAGGCACGCCATGTGCCGGTAGCAGAGGCAAAGACTTCCGCGCGATCCCGCATGACGTTGTAGCGGATCCGTTCAGACAGACCGGCGGCGCGCATCAGATCAAGAAAGATACCGATCTCAGGCTTCAGGACGACTCCGCGCGAGCTCGTCTGCGGAGCCGAAGGATCGATTGGGCCTTCCATTTCTGCACATCCTCCTTTCGGGCAAGAATCGTTTCTTTTTCATGCATGAGGGATTCCAGTTTGTCGCGAAAAAAATCCAGTAACTCTTTTTCATCAGGAGACGGTTTATGCGGAATGGCCTGTTCAAAGGCAAGCCAGACTGGAAACCATTCCATTATTTCCTGTTCCTTCTGTTCTGCTTCCCTGTCGATATCCGCAAGCATACCGCGGACAGAACCCGCTATGATCATCATGCTGATCGGATCAGGAGGATGAAAGGACGAGTCAACGAGCAGGCCCAGAGAAAGCGCGTCATTGATACAGGAAACCGCGTCAGAAAAAGAGCAGGCTTCCATCTGCATGACAAAATCAAAGACAGAGCCACCCAGATGACAACCGAAGCAATGCCAGCTACCATTCGGAAAGAACATCAGGGATGGTGTTTTCTCATGATGAAACGGACAGCAGATATAACCATGCTTCGGAGACAGGCCGTACCAGACAGCCATACGTTCAGCCGGGACCGTTTGACGGATGATCTCCGCAGCTAGTGCTATATCCATCCGGCACCTCCAGTAAGCGGCACACAAG
>JAZUFB010000109.1:0-3260 GCA_045640475.1 Clostridia bacterium | reverse complement strand
CCTTCAGCAGCATCGGCAATACCGTTGCCCAGGGCAGCCTTCACACCTTCAACGATCTCACCGACCTTATCGGCGTCGATGTCGATATTCAGCAGGTCCTTGATGCTCTTGACGGGATCTGCCAGGAAATTCTTGATCAGGTCAGCTTTTCCGCCCAATTTTTCAGTCAGGGCAGCGATGATCTTCTGGATATCCATGTTTGTATCTCCTTTATAAATAGTCTATAAGGTTCATCTGCATTATACGCTACAGGCGTTTCATTTTCAACAAAAATGAAAAAAACTATTTAAAATTAGAAGGAAATAAGGTAAGATAGGGTTAAGAAATTCAACTCACACAGGAGGTATAAACATCATGGCAAGCAAGAAAGTCGGTGCTCTGGTCAAAGAGGCCCGCGTTGCCGCGGATCTGACTCAGGAAAAACTCGCAAAGAAGGCCGGAGAAGGCCTGACCGCGAACGATATCAGCAAGTGTGAACAGCAAAAGGCCGATCTGACCACCGCCCAGCTCAAGGCGATTGCTAAGGCTTGCGGCGTCACCCAGACCTCTTTGGTCAACGCGCCCAAGAATCTGTCCGCTGCCGCTGCCAAGAAGGCCGCTGCCGAAAAGAAGACCGCTGCGGAGAAGAAGACAGCTGAAAAGAAGACCGCTGAGAAGAAGACCGCGGAAAAGAAAACTGCCGCGAAGAAGCCCACAACTCCTGCCAACGCTAACACCACCATGAAAGTCACCACCACCGAAAAGAAGCTGGTCGAAGCCTATCGCACCGCCACTTCTGACAACAAAAAGATTGCCCTCAAGATCCTGAAGGGCGAAATGAGCGAGACCGTGACCAACCTGCTGGGCGTCACCACCGGTTCCTCCTCTTCCGCCGATGGTATTGGCGACCTGCTGGGCGACGCGCTTGCCGGTCTCTTCGGCAACAAAAAATAATCTTCACCCTATACCCTGTCCCCTGACGTCCGCCGCTTGACCGGCGGGCGTTTTCATATACTTCTTGCATTTCATGTCACAATCGGTTATAATAATTGCACTAAACGACATTCGTCGTTAAAAAACAGAAAAAAGGAGACCCGTTTCATGAAGAAGTTTTTTGCCCTTTTGCTCGTTGCGGTTATGGCGCTGTCCCTTGTGACGATCGCCTCCGCTGAGGATTACTCCGATGTGACGATCCGCATCTACTCCAACACCAATGACGAGTCCGAAGTTGCCTGGCTGAAAGCCAAGGCTGCCGAAGCCGGCTTCACCATCAGCATCGATGACAACACCGTCCTCAGTGGCGATGCCGCTGCCATCCAGGCTGCCAACGAGAACAAAGACGGCGACGTTCTGTTCGGCCTGAACGAGACCCGTTGGAACCAGGTCATCAACGGCGCCTACGAGAATCTGTCCCTGATTCCGTGGACTCCCACCTGGGCTCCCGAAGTTGGCGAGTTCTACTATGACGGTCTGGCCTATGGCGTCACCATTCAGGATATCCTGATGCTGTACCGGACCGATGAAATCGGCACCAATGGCGAAGCGCTCCACTTCACCCACTGGTCCGAAATGCCCACTGCCGGTCTGACCTTCTACCGTCAGGGCAAAGTTGGCGGCACCACCAACGGCAACATCAACAACTGCATGCTCTTCCCCTACGCCGATCCCACTTCTCCCGCCGGCGGCATCTCCGTGGAAGGCTGGAAGGCTCTGTGGAACTACTGCGCTCAGGGCGTTTTCACCGGCGACAGCTACGGCTTTGATCCCCTGAACAAGGGCCTTGTCGGTCTGTCCACCTTCTACTCCAGCTCCCTGTACGGCAGCGTTGACGTGGCCGCCGAAGGCAGCGAAAATCCCCTGACCTACGACGAAGAAGCCAATAAGCCCGGCAACTGGGCCCTGGTTGACATCGACGACGGTTCCTACTTCATCGCTGAATACATCGGCGTTCTGGCCAGAGAAGGCCGCACCGACCGCGAAACCGAAGCCGCCAAGGCTTTCTGCGAATGGTTCGGTTCCACCGAGACCCAGATCGGCTGGGCCAACGAATTCGACCGCTATCCCTGCAACAAGGCCGCGGCTGAAGGCAGCGACATGGACGACTATGCCGGCATCTACGCGCTGGACAACATGGCTCTGAAGACCGTGCCCGGCACCGAGATGAAGTACAACGAGTATGTTGCCGCCCATTCCGCCGAATGGACCAACATCATGACCAACCTGAACTACTTCTGGAAGGACATGAGTGCCCCCAGCACCGAACCCGATTGGGACAACCTCGACTGGGCCGTGCTGACTCAGGCTGCTGCGGAATAATCTCAGCGCACTTGAAGTCTCATTGATTCCATAGGATATGGCGAGCCAGACGTGTCCGGCTCGCCATATCCGTTTTATGAAATATTTGACCGTGAAAGGGGTTCCCTTCTATGAACGACGCCATGATCCGTCTTGAGGACATTATTGTACGCTTCGGTGATTTTGAAGCCCTGCACAACATCAATGTTGAAGTCAAAAAGGGTGAATTCTTTACCTTCCTTGGCCCCTCCGGCTGCGGAAAAACCACCACGCTGCGCACCATTACCGGCTTTATCGAACCGGTACAGGGTTCCGTCAGCATGGAAGGAAAGGACATCACCAAAGTCCCGATCGAAAAGCGGAACATCGGCATCGTTTTCCAGAGTTATGCCCTGTTCCCCACCATGACCGTCTACAACAACATTGCCTTCGGTCTGAAGATCAAACACCTAAAGAAGGACGAGGTCGACCGCAAGGTCCGTGAGATCGCCAAAAAAGTGGACCTGACGGATGAGCAGCTACAGAAAGCCGTCTCTCAGTTGTCCGGCGGCCAGCAACAGCGTGTGGCCATCGCCCGCGCCCTGGTCACGGAGCCCGCGATCATCTGCCTGGATGAGCCGCTCAGTAACCTGGACGCCAAGCTGCGTGTCCAGCTCCGTACCGAGCTCAAAAACATGCAGAAGGATTTCGGCATCACCAGTATCTATGTCACCCACGATCAGGAAGAGGCTCTGACCCTTTCCGACCGGATCGCCGTTTTCAACAAAGGCTACATCGAGCAGATCGGTACGCCGAACGAAGTCTATAACCATTCTGCCACCGAGTTTGTCTGCAACTTTATCGGCGACATCAACCGTCTTTCCGATGAGATCGTCGGAAAACTGATTGCCTGCGGTGCCGATCTGAAGCCGGACGACCACCACTACATCCGTCTGGAGCGCGTGCATGTCAACGAAGAAGATGCCCCCGGCATCCTTCGCATTCCC
>JAZUFB010000108.1:0-9208 GCA_045640475.1 Clostridia bacterium | reverse complement strand
TTATTTCATTTTCACTTAATTTATTTTGCGTTTTTACTTTACTAATAGAATATTGGAGGCATAAGTGATTGTTTCTGATAAAGATTTATCACGTGTATGCAGAACAAGCAGTCGTTGTCCATCGTTCCAATATAATGAGATGAGACCTTCTTTTTCTGTTATCGATACCTCATATCCATTTATTATAGAGTTAGTATGATTGGAACCCTCAGTATCAATCCTCATGTTCACAGGCTCCTCATACTCTACAAACGAAAGAATCCATTCGTTCTGAGATGCCTCTGTTGAATAAGTAACACGGGAAAATATTTCATTGCTTTCCAAAAATGAGACATATGATTTGTCAGGAACCACGCTGGGATAGTACATTCCTTGCCACTCCGCTGGAATGTTCATTTCTCTTTCAATTGAAAAACTTAATTCTGTATATTCGGGCGTCACATTTGCCAACAACCGCATAACCTGTATTCTGATATATGGACTAGCAGCGAGTGCAATCCCGCCTGCAAGTGCCAAACATACTATCAGTACAGCTGCTATTTGTATGATTTTGTGATATACATGAATATGATTGATCAGACTGCCTTTGCTGCCACGACAGTTATGTTCAATGATTTGAAGATGCTTTTGTTCATTCTGAATGAAGAAATCCGTCATGACGGTTTCAGCTTCTGTTCCTTTTTCCGATTCGATTTCTTCACAGATTTCCTTTGTTTCTTTTTCCAGGAGCATATCACCAAACAGATCATATGCGGAATCCTGAATTGAAACAGAATGTTCCTTTTTTTCAGGATTGCTTTTCTTCATTTGTGATACCTCCTTCCCTTGCTATTTCTTCCAGTCGATTCTTTGCCCTGCTCAATGCTGTCCGCACAGCTCCCGCGTTCATATGAAGCTCATCTGAGATTTCCGTATAGTCCATTCTCTCGACATGCCTCATCCAAATCAGATCCTGATCCCTCTGGCTTAAGCCCTGGAATGATGCCAAAAGTGTCTTTGCATCCGCATAATCAAAAAGCGTTTCATAGGGATCTACTGATACGTTGTTCATATTGCACAGGTTAGAGTCATCAAACGGAATAGTTCCCTGTTCGCGTTCCCGTATGATCTGTCTAAGCTGGTTTCTGCTGACATTCTCAACCATTAAAACCACATATGCCTTCATTTTGTTACTTGGCACTTCCCGGAGTTTCTTTACGTACCGGCACATCCGTTCCAGAGTTATGCTGATTACCTCTTCCAGTTCTTCCGGTTTGTCCGCAAAATGCTTGCGTGCTACGTGATACATGGTTTTTCTGTGCTGAAAGTACAGTTCCTGAAGGAATTCACGATCTGAATCGTTCAACGTTGCCAGCACTAATACCGGAACCGGAATCAAATGACACATTGGTATCCTGCCCGCTATAATCGAGAATAATGACATTGTGCCAAAACCTCCCTGTTCATGGAAAAACAAATATGCTGAGGGTTAGTTTCCCTCAGCGCGTTCTTTTTTCTGCCCCGGTTGTGCTTTCGGATGAGAAGGTCCGATAAATCTTCCGCATCCTGTTTCTGTCAGATTCATCAAGATTATTAAGCAGGAGATGATCTCCAAGATCCCGTCCAACCAGTTCGTCCATGGTGATATCATAATAATCAGCTATGGCAATCGTATGTGACAGGTCCGGATCATTTATATCTGATTCCCAGTTTTTGACCGTTTTTACGCTGACATCTACAGCTTTTGCCAGTTCTAACTGGGTTATTCCTTTCTCTGAGCGAAGTTGCCAAAGCTTTTCTCCAATCATGTTCTTCGCCTCCCTCCGAACAAATGTTATCCGAAAGAGGAAAGAATGTCGTTCACTCAAAAGGGAAGAATACTTCACCTTTTCGCGTTTTTGTATTATACTGATATGGGCTTTTCTGTTGCCCAAGATGTTTTTTGCGTTATTCGGCTATGTTTATCTTTGCATTGTTGGGGTCTTAGTCATGTCTTGATGTGATGCATACTTTGAATCAATGATAACCAGAGAAAAAAGGATCTGTAACATTTTTTCCCTTCAGCGAGTCTTTATTGGTGAACTGACAATTCAGGTGTTATTTTTCCTGTTTCACAGTTAATACAAAGGCATCAAAGATTCAAATGAAAGAAAGGGCACAAGTATGGAGAGCAATCTGAATTCCAAGCATGGCGAAATGTTTCCCGAACAGCTTCAAAAAAAGCCTTTTGACTGTATGGTATCTCAGGAAGAAATGAAGCGGATGCCCGGCGCGGAAGATGTAAGCCGACGTACCCGCAGCAGTAAAATCTTCTCGCTGGGGCGCGGTTTGTATCAGGCAGTATTGTATCCTGAAGTCATTCACGCTCAGGCCGGGGACGGTTCCTGGGTCGAGATCGATAACACGCTGGAAGAGAAACACGACGAGCAAGGGATATTCATCGTCAACAGGCAGAATCCTGATTTGCGGTCTGTATTCCGTCCCACACCCAACGAGGAAATGGTCCGTCTGGAAAATGAAAAGGGACAGTCCATTGCCTGGAGTCCGGAAAACGCGCAAGCTATACGGCCTGTTATCCTTCCAATCGCTTGCCCAAAGCACGACGAAACCGATCGGCGCAGAGATGTGCTGGATCGCCTGGATGCCGAAGTTCTGTATGAAGGAATCTTGCCGGGGGTAGATCTGCGCTGCCGGGTCAAAAGCGAATCCTTTAAGGACGAATGGATCATCTCGGATCGGACAGCAGCCCAGCCTTTGTCCCTGAGTTTGCTGATTTCCGGAATGACACCGCGGATTCAGGAAAACAATACAATTCAACTGGTGGACACGGACGGAGAAATTCCTTTTACACTGCCCGCGCCATTCCTGAAAGATGCCGGCGAAAATGAAATCGGTAAGGTGGCCGTTACTTTGGAACCCTGCGCAGATGTGAGGGATATGTGGCGCATCACCTATACCCCTGATGAAGTCTGGCTGGATTCTGCCGTATTTCCTGTGGTATTGGATCCCGTTGTGATCACCAAGAACAGCTATGATGCTATTGAGGACAATTTCGTTACCAGTAAAAGTCCCGACACGGTACAGGATTATACCAGTACCGCCATGACTGTTTCCAAAGGAAGCAGTAATTGGGGCACCAGCCGCGCTTTTTTAAAGTTTCTTTCCTCTGCACTGCCGACAATCGATTCTTCCTACTATGTTACCAAGGCCATGTTCAATGTGAAAACAAAGGCAAAGCCTACATCGGCGGCTTCTATACTGCTCCGGGAAGTAATGGAAAACTGGAGCAGCAGCACGATCACATACAACAATGCTCCTTCACTCAACACACAGGCGCTGGATTATGTGTATATGGACAATACTTCCTCCTCCAGCCCTGCAGAAAAATGGTACTCTTACGATATATCCAATCTGGTACGGAAATGGTACGGTGGTACGAATTACGGACTTTCGCTGGAAGCGTCTGACAATACCTATATTGTGTTATACACCAGCGATCACGCTTACTCCAAGCCTTACGCGACTATTAACTATGTGTCTTTGGCGGGCCTGGAAAGCTGTTTATCCTATGAAGAACAAAACATGGGGCGTGCGGGAACCGGTTACGTAAGTCTCTACAATGGAAACCTGGTTTTTGCTCATCCCGATACTGCCTGCAATGGAAACCTCATGCCTGTATCCACTGTGCATTATTACAATTCCTGTTATCATGGCGTAGATCCCTTTGCCCTGGGATACGGTTGGAAGCTAAATTTGCAGCAATGTCTGCATAAAGAAACGCTGACTGATGCAAACAATAGCAGCACCACTTATTATGTTTATACAGACGGTGACGGCACCCGGCATCATTTCAAACAGATCTCCGGCAATTGGAAGGATTTGTCTGGTCTGGGTCTGGAACTGACAATCTCCGGTTCCACCGCTACTATCACCGACAAGGGCGACACCGCCATGCTGTTTGACCTGCCCACTTCTGAGTTTAATAATAATTACGCCAACGTAAAAATGCTCAAGAGCATTACAGATACCTGCGGAAACGTCATGACTGTCAATACTTCTTCTGCCCGTGCGTTTACCTCTGCTGTGGACGGTGCAGGACGCACGACCGAAGCAACCATAAGTACCCGGATGACTGACTTGTGGGGACCGGAAGGCAACACGAGAAAGCTCTCTTTCACCTATAATACCGCCGGAAATCTGACAAAGATTCGGCATCAGGACAATGCGGAAAGCACATATACTTACAACAGCAATCATTTGCTGCTTACCGTCACCAATCTGGATGGATACAAGGTAGCCTATACATATACCGCTGCCGAACCGTATCGCGTGACCCGGGTTGAGTTTTCCAACGGTAGCGTTAAATACGGCGGACGAAAGTATGAATATAAAGATTGTCTGACCGTCGTGACAGACCTGGTTCCCAACACGGCGGGTACGACCCTGACCGAAGGAAAATCTCTGTTCTATCATTTCAATGATTATGGTAATCTGATATCGGTCAATGACCAGCTGGGATATGCCTGCTTCACGCAGTATTCTGATGACCTGCCCGTTAACCATCCCGAAGTGGTATCCAAATTGCGGCGCAGTGTCATCAATCTGCTGAAAGGCCATAACATGGAGGCAACCGGCTCCTGGACCAACGCAAATATCAGTGGTACCGGTACCTATAGTTATGCTACGGATGCTGTGTATATGGGAAGCAAATCCCTGAAAATGGCCAAGACAAACACCACTGGCCTCATGACTTCATATCAGGCAGTTACCGTGCAGAAAGGAAAAACTTATACTTTCTCAGCCTACTATAAAACCACCGGAAGCGCTTCCGCACAGCTGCGCGCGGTATACAAAAACAGCTCCGATGCCAACGTAACCAAGAACAGCCTGACACAGCAAAGCACATCTGCCTGGGATCGAATCAGTCTGACTTTTACCGTTCCTTCCAGCAGTACCAGCGATTCGGTTACTGTCCGGCTTATGGCAGCGGACGGAACAGGGAATGTCTGGTTTGACTGCGCGCAATTGGAGGAAGGATCCGTTGCCAACTGCTACAATATGCTGCTTAACGGTGACTTCACCTTCAATTCCGGCGCGCATCCCACTGCCTGGCAGGCCAACAGCACTAACGTCAGTACAACGGATATTGTGAAAACAACCTTTACCGGCACCAAGCCTGAAGGCTTATCTTCCAATACGATGTATCTATATGGAACGGGCCGCACCAAATATGCCGGCATCTACCAGGATATCCCTGTATCCGGCAGCGAGGGCGACGTGTATTCTGCCGGTGGCTGGTCATTCAACTACTCCAAACCTCGCCGCGGTGAAGATCACCGGTATAATATCCGCGTAGCTTTCCTGAAGGCCGGAACCTCCAGTACTCGTATGGATACTCCCTCTATTGAGTGGAGTGAAGAATGGACAGACTGGCAGTTTGCAGCCGGGCCTGTTGTTGCTCCCTGCAATTACATATCCATCCGTTTCAATGTGGATTATGAGCGGAACATTAACCACGCTGAGTTCGGCGGACTATTCCTGCACAAGGAGGAGTTCGGCAAAACCTTCGCATATGACGAAAAAGGCAATGTGCTTTCCACAAAGAATCTGGCTTCCATGCAGAGCCATGCTACCTATGATTCCGAAGACAACCTGCTGACCTATCGTCAGCCCGGTCGTCCTTCCACGGTACAATACACTCTGGATTGGGGATCCACAACGGCGGAAAAGAAAAAACACCTGCTCAAATCCACTACATCCCCGCTGGGCATTATCACTGCCGCTACTTATGACAACAAGGGTAATCCGCTGACGAGCCAAACTAAGAACAGTGACGCTTCCCTAGTCATTGAAACGCAAACCACTTACACGACTAACAAAAATTATGTGGCTACGCAGAAGGATGCCCGGGGGAAGATCGTCACCAGCAATATTGACCCAACTGCGGGTACGCTGACCAGCGTCACAGATCCTAAAGGCCAAACGGTAAACTACCAGTACGATACGCTCAAACGCACCACCGGTGTACATACTACCATTAGCAGCAAAACCTACCGCAACGCCTACACCTATACGCAAGATAAGCTGACCAAGGTAGCGCATAATACCACTGACAATGATGCCTGCGATGTAGAATACAATTTTGCTTTTGACGGTGCGGGTCGGCCGACTACAACAAAGGTCGGCACTCAGACCCTGTCCACCAATACCTATAACCCAGATGGCACCCTGAAAAAAGTGACATACGGCAACAACACTTCCGATACGCCTCAATCCGTAACATATACTTATGACGGCTACAAACGCTTGAAATCTGTAAAGTACGACGCTCTCAGCAGTGCGTACAGCTATGTTTACGGGGCAAACGGCCAGGTGGCCAGGGAAACAGACAGTGTGCTGGGCCGTACAAAAACCAGTGAATATGATACCGCCAATCGTCCTATGCGTATCACTCACATGGAAGGCACGTCTCATCTGTACACCGGTCAGGTGGAATATGATGCCTACAATAATCTGAGCGCTTTCAGGGAAAAAGTAGGCGCCAACCGCACCGCTTATCAAACGACCTTTACCTACGACAACGAGAATAAGCCCACCGCGGTGACCTTTGGCGATACCAATCACAAAGTTGCTTACACTTACGACGGCATTGGCCGAATGAAGAAACGTACCGTTACTGTGGGCGGCACAGCTTACGCGACCTCCTATACCTATGTGGCGGGCAGCAACGGCGACGGCAATACTTCTCTCCTTGTTTCAAAGATGACCCAAACCGGAGAAACCTGCTCCTATACATATGATGCTGTAGGAAACATTACTTCAGTTACCCGCAATGGCATCAAAACCACCTATGTATACGACAATTTGGGGCAGCTTACCAGAGTGAATGACCCCAGCGACACTACTTCCGGCGATACCGGCACCACATGGGTTTACACATATGATCGGGGCGGCAATATCCTGAACAAGAAACGGTATGCCTACACCACTGGTGCCGTAGGCGACGTTCTCCAAACCATTACCTATACCTATGGTGATTCCAATTGGAAAGATAAGATGACCAAATACGGAAGCACTGCCATAACTTATGATGCCATTGGCAATCCCATTACCTATGGCAGTTGGACGTACACGTGGGAAAAAGGCCGGCAGCTGAAGAAAATGGAGCATACTAACGGCACCATTGTGGAGTATGCTTATAACTCCGAAGGCCTGCGAGTCAGCAAGACCGTTACCAACACCGCCAGTACTGTAACCACCACCCAGTATACCCTTCACGGCAGCAATCTGGTTCATCTGGTAAAGGGAAACAATTACATGCATTTCTGGTACGATGCCCAGAACCGCCCTGCTATTGTCAATTATAACGGGACGAAATACGCTTACATTTTAAATTTGCAGGGTGACGTGCTGGGGTTGGTGGACAGCAATGGTGATGAGGTAGTAAGATATACCTATGACGCATGGGGGAAGGTTCTTTCCACTACCGGTTCGCTCGCGTCTTCCCTAGGTGCACTCAATCCTTTCCGTTACAGGGGATATATTTACGATACAGAAACGGGGCTCTACTACCTCAGAGCCAGGTATTATAATCCTGTGTGGGGGAAATTTGTTAATGCTGATAATTCCCCAAATGCTTTGTTATCAACTAAATTTTTGTCTTTGTATTTGTACGCCTCTAATAATCCAATTAATCGCTGTGATGAAGATGGCAAAAAGGATTATATCTATACAAATCCAAATCAGTATTATATTGAGAACGACTGGGGATTTTTAGAATTTTTGCATGTGGACAGATATTTTCTTGAAATCGACGGAAAACGGTATATTTTAAATAGCAGTGAAACATGTTCTTTATATTCTTGGAATTCAATTGATTTCAACTTCAAAAGTGGAGCAATGCAAAAAATAATAAGAAAGGCCAATTCTATACCTTTCTCCATTAAAAGGGTTTGGGATGAATCAGTTAATGGTAATTTGGATTTTAAAAATCAACTATCAAACAATACATTGTTCATGATTGATGGTATATTATATAACTCCAACGAAGCGGGCAACTATATGTGGGCGTATTATCTTTGTCTACATGGCATAAATGGAAATATGAGTGGTTATCTAGCTCAGGGGGGAACAATTGTTGCTTCAAGGCGTTTCGATGAATGGTGGGATCGAAAAGCTCGTTGGGCTGGTGTGAGAGAAGCATATAAGGAGTTGGGTATAGAATGGGCTTACATCGTTACTTACGGTATATTCTGTTATCCTCAGCCATGATTATTTTGGCTTTTTGCGTCTTATTACTATTTTCTAGTTCAAGAAAAAAGATTGATTATAATGATAGCATGTTTATTCAGGCAGCGTGCCATGCTTACAACAATATTGCGAGCGAAGAGTTTTATATACGTTATAGAGAAAGCGATAAGCAGTTTTCTATCATGTATTATCAAAACAGTGACCAGGATTTTCAACCATTTATTCCTTCAGATGATGTGCAAATAATATTTGCCTCTGGAGCAACGGGAATTAAGTGTTTCAAAGCCTTTGATGATTTACATTATGTACTTTTTATTTATGATACACTTTCATTGTCCGTTGAGGAAGGTTGTATTATAACATCAAACCCATTGAGAAACGATCCAAAATATCAGTTCCTATGGCAGAATGAGGATTGTTTTGCATATTCGTTTTGAAAAAGCTGAAAAGAGCTGGTTTGAATCATTGCTCTATTGGGGAGAAAAGTATAAAGTATCTTACACACTAAACGATTATTATGATTTTGATGAATGGGCTGGGACCGATAGACCGGGTGTTCTTATTTGGTTAAATGATGAACTAGGATATAAACCGCAACAAGAAGGAATAATTCATAAGTATTACTATACCATTTCTGATGAATACTTCGTTTATGCATATTAATGATTTGTATCTGTTTCTGATATAGGAGGCTAAATTGTGACTGCCAAGAAACACAACAAATTATTGTTTGTTCTGCTAATATTAATATTTATGATATTATGTTCCAAGCTAAAAGCTCCAGCAGACAAATCACAAACATACCGAAACATGATTAATTCTGCATTTGGGACTTCTCTTAGTGAAATGAACAGTAACCTTAAATACTCAAATACTATCCTGTCAAGAGATAGCGTATACATTGTAAGCTTTAGTTTATCTGACGACTTCATTATAGAAGAATTGAAAGAAGAAAACGGATGGAAGAATGATTTCGATT
>JAZUFB010000107.1:0-3015 GCA_045640475.1 Clostridia bacterium | reverse complement strand
CTTTTGCATCTGGTGCACCTTGACGACCAGCACATCCTCATAATGGCTGCGGTTCAGCACGCCGATGGAGCCGCGCTCCGGCAGGGCCTGATTGATGCGCCACAGATAGTCGTGGGCCAGTTCAGTCTTGTTGGGAGCCTTGAAGCTGGTGATCAGCAGTCCCGCGGGATTCAGCGCGGAGAAAACTTTCTTGATCAGGCTGTCCTTGCCGGCAGCATCGCGGGCCTGCAGGGCCACGATCAGGCCCTCGCGTTTGGCCGCGTACAGCTTGTCCTGCAGCAAAGCCGCTTCTTCCAGGTTCTTCGCGGTCTTCGCGATCAGGTCTTCCTTGTCCTTTTTATGATCACCGGCAGTCGTCGCTACGTCTTTTACATGCAATTCTTTTTCGCCATCATAGCGATAATCCTTAAGAGACACTTTGTTCTATCCCCTTTTATAATTGATCTGTTTTTCACAGGATGTACGCACATTATAGCGGAGGTTCAATATATTTGCAACCCTTACAGCATTTCCGCCGCCAAAATACTGCGACATTTTCTCACCACGGACGAGGTCCCGGTATCGGTTGTGTTCTGGAACATCAGGAAAGTGATGTTTTCCTCCGGCAGATTGGCGAAGTATGTTCCCAACCAGCCGTCCCATCCGTATTCCCCGGCGCTCGCGATATGCGCGCACGCCCCGGGTTCAACGCAATGACGCATCAGCTTACCGTAGCTGTATCCGCCCAGGCTGTCCCACATATAGGCGCGTTGGGCGGCCGTGAGCTGCGGGCTGGTCATATACCGGACCGTGGCAGGCTTCAGGATCCGTGCGCCGTGATATTCCCCGCCGCCCATCAGCATGCCGGCAAAAGCGGCGTAATCATCCAGCGTGGAAACCAGTCCCGCGCCGCCGGATTCCCATGCGGGTTCCCGGTCATAGAGCCCGACAGCCAGATGCTGACGGTGATATTCCTTCAGTCCGTCCTCCCCGCGGGAATAGACGGTCACCAGGCGATCCTGTTTCTCAGCGGGCACCCAGAACGCGGTATCCTTCATCCCCAGGGGATCAAAGATCTCTTCCTTCAGGAAATCGCCAAACTTTTTCCCGCTCGCCACTTCGACCACCGCGCCAAGGATATCGGCGCAGGTGCTGTAGCGCCAGCACGTTCCCGGCTGGAACGCCCGCGGGATCTTGCCCAATTCGTTGCAGAAGGTCACGGTATCCATCCCACGGCCTTCCGCGATCAGCGCCTGCTGCAGGTCAAACACCCGTGCGGCTTCCCTGCCTGCCGCATCCACGTCCGGATAGCACAGTCCAGCGGTCATCCCGAGCAGTTCCATGATCCACGGTGCGCGTACCGCGGGTGTCAGTTTTCCGTTCCCGTCAATGATCTGACCGTTCGAAAACCCGGGCAGATATTTGTCCACCCCGTCCATCAGGTCGATCACGCCACGCTCGGCGAGGATCATCACCGCGGCCGCGGTGATCGGTTTGCTCTGGCTGTACAGGCGGAAAATGGAATCCCGTTCCACTTTCTTTCCCGTCGCGATATCGGCGTATCCCGCCACCGCGTGGCAGAGTTCCTGTCCGTTCTTGAGCACCAGCAGACCGTAGCCCGCCGCCTCTTTCGCCTCGACCGCCCGCTCCATACAGGCCGTCAGTTTATCCTGCAGATCGCTCATTGTCCTTCTCCTTTCGCCTTCATGTTCAGAAAAGCAGCAGAAGTCCCTGTGCCGCGGCCACCGCGCAGCACGCCGCCAACGCCACGGTCAGCAGGCTCTTTCCCCGCCACGCGAGGATCACCGCCACCACGACGCCCACCGCGGCGGTCCAAAGATTCCCGGTCGAATACATGACATCCGGGAAGGTCATCGCGCCCAGCACCGCGTAAGGGATATAAGTCAGAAAACTTTGTACGAATCGGCTTTTGATCTCCTTCCGGAACACGGTCAGCGGCAGCATCCGGATCAGGTAGGTCCCTACCGCCATCACGGCCAGATAAGGCAGAAACACGGACCATTCGATCTTCATCCGTCATTCCTCCTTTACCGGGAACAGCCACGCGCCCAGCGCGGCCGCCGTCACCGCGCACAGGATGATGGCGAAGCCGCCGCTCACTTCCTTCAGCACGGGCAGATAGTGGAACCCAAGAGAGAGCACCACCGCGATAGCCACCACAAAGCGCACGGGTTTCTTTTCCCGCGCTGGGGGCAGGATAATGGCCAGGAACATCCCGTAAAGGGCGATCCCGAGCGCGTTACGCACAAACTCCGGCAGCAGCGTTCCCGCCACGGATCCAAGCAGGGTCCCAAGGCTCCACCCGATCCACGGCAGCACCATCAGTCCGAAAAGGTAGCTCTTGCCGACCTTTCCCGGCTGACCGGAGGCCACAGCGAACACTTCGTCCGTGTTGGCAAAGGAGAAGAACATCCTTCTTCCCGTTGTCATCGTCCCGTCCAGCTTCCGGCTGAGGCTGAGACTCATCAGCGCGTAGCGCAGGTTGATCGTCAGTTGGGTCAGGGCCATTTCCGCCAGGGGCGATCCACCCACAATCAGCGGCAGTGCGGCCACCTGGCCCGCGCTGGTCAGGTTGGTCATGGAGATCAACACCGCCTGCAGGGTCGTCAGTCCAAGCGCCACCGCCTGCATGCCAAAGGCAAACGAAACGCTTAAGTACCCCAGTCCGATGGGCAGCCCATGGCGGACGCCCTGTAAGAATTGCTTGTTCATGCTTTTTCTCCAAAGCGGGTAATTCCCTCTGCCCGTACCACGGCGAAGCAGTCCGGGATAGGTTCACAGGGTTCGTCCGAAAATTCGATGGCGTCGCGGATGTCCTTTTCCGCCTGCATTGCGGATGCTTCATCCTTTGCATACAGGGTGCACAGCGGCGTATCCGTCTCAACATATTCGCCCACACGCACGGGCAGGATAAAGCCCACGGAGTAGTCCAGCACATCGACCAGCCCCAGCCGTCCCGCGCCCATCGCCTGCGCCGTGAGGCCCAGCTTGGTCGCGTCCATACGGCGGATATAG
>JAZUFB010000106.1:0-12536 GCA_045640475.1 Clostridia bacterium | reverse complement strand
GACCGCTTGGCCTCCGACTTCCCTATGACCCCGGCAAGTATATCACAACCGAAAAAGCCCGTGCCTGCGCGGACAGCGCGCTGAGCAGCGCGTATGCTTCCTTCAAGGCATCCGGCATGACCGTGACCCATGACCAGATGTCCGACAGCCGAGGTGAAGACGGCACCGCGTTCGAATTTGCCTATTTCAAGAATGGCAAGTATTGTTACTATGCTATTGTCGACGCTATATCCGGGAAAGCAATCTATACGGCGGATTACACCGATTTCGCCCAGTCGGTCAGCTTTGCCACCGCAGCACCGAAACGTACGGAAGCGCCGATCTCGGGGGAAATCACCAAGAGCGAGGCGAGAACCATCTCTGATAATGCTCTGCGCTCTCAGTATGCGGAGTTCAGCAGCTACAGCTTTGTCACGGTGGACAACGATCGCTATGTCAGCATGCCCGGCTACCCCTACCCCGTATTCCTCCTAAATTACTTCACTGCGGAGAGCCATGTATTCAGCTGCATCCTTCGCGCGTCAAACGGCGAGGTACTGTACCATGCGGATGTGGCGGATCCTAATCTGACGGAAATCAGCTTTGCCACGCCTACGCCGGCACCCGTATATGAATCCCAGGTGGATATCGGGCAGGATGCCGCGAGAGCGATTGCAGACAAGGCGCTGGCCGGAAAATACCCGACTTTTTCATCGACCACATTCGTCCGGGTTTCATGCAGACTGTTCACCGAAAGCGGAAGCTGGGAAACTCCCTATTACCTATTTGACTACTATATTGACGATTTTATTTCTCCCTTTGAAATTGCCGTTCATGCATGGACCGGAAACGTCCTTTATACCTTCGGGTCTCTGCCCGGCGAAGGGAACGGCTGATATGAAAACATATAATTCATGATATTAGAATCCTAAAGGAGGCAACCTCAGTGAGAAAACTTTCTATGTTATTAGTATCAATTTGTTCCGCTCTCGCTCTCTTGATAAATGGTTGTTTCTCCGTTGTGGCACAAGCGCAAATAATCAAACCTCAAGGGGAAGTAATCGGATCATTTTCACGTGAAGAGGCAATCAATATTGCCAATCGTGCTGCTTGTGCTGCGGGATACGACTTTTCATGCCTTCCACTGATAGAAACCAAGGCGAATTTGGTTTATAGCGAAGAAGATGATGCATATGAATGGATTGTCAGCTATATTGTAGAGTATGAGGGCGATCCCTATCTGGTAATCACTATTGATGCATACACAGGAACAGCCCTTTCAACAGACAAGGTCATGTTTCTTGATCTTTATGATCAATGGGAACTTCAGCGCGGGATGCCGGATCTTCTTTGGCCAATGGAGGATTTGATATTTTTCGAGACGCTCTATCGACGGTCTGATTTGTTTCCAAGATATACGCTTCCAACGGAGTACGACATGCCACAGGAAGCCGCCGTTCAGGCAGCTCGAAAAGCCTTACGCAACATGTATGGCATATCAAATGACTCTTTGGACAAATATGAATGTTCATGTACTTTCAGACAAGACCCCGAAAATCAGCGAAAGTGGGATATCTGTTTCTGCACAGTCGTAAAGCCGACACAAGCGAATGTGGTTTATCAGGTGACGCTGGACGCACAGACAGGCAAAATAGTAATCTGCAGAAAAAACTGATGTGCTGTCGGAAAAACAAAATTATGAATTCATGAGAAAAAACAGTATTTGGTTTTAGTCAACCTTTTTCGACAACATCGGGAGCTATGGCATTTATTGCCATAGCCCCCTTTTATTTGAGTGAAACGTTCACTTAAGTTTGATTGTGAAGGCTCCACAGAGCGGATTTAGTATTGTTACCACAATAGCCATCAAATTGGTTTGTAATAGATATGGAAGTTTTTCCTGCGATTCTTTTATTGGATGGCTTTTCACTGATATATCACCATCTTTTCACTTCAATGCTATCTGCCTTCAGGTTACAATAGTACTGCATCAAGGGAACGATGGCCATCAACGCTTGAGGCAAAAATACTCTTAAGGAGAATAAATTATGGCTATTTTTGTCGGTAATGTACGAGACAGTCAGCTTAGTCTGCGTGCCTCTACCAGCACCAATTCCACCCGTTACCTGTTCATTCCAGTTAATACCTCTCTGACTTTGGAAACCGTAAACGGCGCAAATGACTGGTTCAAAACCACTTATAACGGCTACACCGGTTATGTAGTAGCACGTTATATCGCAATCACCAATGACGGTGGTACTGCAAAGGTCACCACCGCTTCGGGCTCCTTGAATGTGCGCGTATTGCCGAACGGCAATGCTGAACGTATTTCCCAGGCACCGCAGTATTCTATTCTTCGCCTGCTGGATTACACGTCCGTATCCGGTTGGTACCGCGTCAGTTCCTCTGCCGGCACCGGCTGGGCTATGTCCCAGTATCTCACAATTCAGACCTATCCCGGCGTTACACCCGCGCCTGATCCTGACCCCACTCCCACCGGTGACAGTATTCCCGCGCCTGCCAATCAGATTACTGCCTATTTGGCTATGAATAACAGCAACGATGCAAATCAGGTACGCTATCTGCAGACTCGGCTGAATCAGTTGAAGTATTACTGTGGGGCTGTGGATGGAGTATTCGGTAAAAATGTTGAATGGGCTGTGAAATACTTCCAGAAACGCAACAACCTTACTGCTGACGGTATAGTCGGCACCAATACCCGTGCCGCGCTGAATGCCAGCGGCAGCAACTGTTCGACTGCCTGGGGACTTGATGCTTCCGTTCGAAATTGGATGCCCGGTGACAAGCCGCAGCAGTGGTTTATGAACGGCTCAGAAGCTATGTGGGCCAATGAGCCTTTCCCCGCCAATGCATCCGGTACCCAGACAATCGGTGACTCCGGTAATTGCCCCACCTCTTTTGCCATGATTGCGTCTACGCTTCTGAAGACGGCAATCACTCCCGCCCATGTCTGTAAGTTTGTGATTGACGAAGGCCATCGAGATCCTACTGGTAATACCGGCGTTCTCTCTTCCTTCTTTGCTGCCGCGGCGGCGAAGTATGGCCTCACCTATGTGGGCAGCGTTACCGGCATGGCCAACATCAAGAGCTATGTTGACCAGGGGTATCTGGCACTGATGCGAATTGTTGGCAGCGACCAGCATCAGCTCTGTAGTCCGAACGGCGCCACTTACTTCGTTGTCTACTATGTCGACGACGTGGTAAAAGTGCTGAATCCCAATGCGAATACCCAGACTTATGACCACTTTGGGTATAACGTATGGGCTGATGCCGATTGGGTACGGGAAGCTCATATTTATCGCCTGTAATTATCCCAGTGTAACAAGTGCCCCTCCGGACACGGAGGGGCCATTCTATTCTGACATGAAGGGAAGGCGGAACCGTGACATACATTGAAACAGAAGCTGCCGATATTCTGTTAGGCGGTTGGAATACTGTGCTGGAAATACTGCTGATTGTTATGGCGCTGGATTATTTAACCGGTGTTGCCAATGCATTCAAAAGTCATTCCGTAAGTTCAAGCGCAGGATACAAGGGACTCGTCAAGAAATCCACTATTTTTATTATCGTCATTCTATCGGCGCAAATTGATAAAATGCTTGGACCGGACAATCATCTGTTCCGCGATTGTACAGCAATTTCTTTTTCAATTAACGATGCCTTATCCATTCTTGAGAATGCAGGAAGCATGGGTTTAAAGTTTCCTGCTTTTCTGTATTCGGCATTGGTAAAAATACAAAAGCAAGCAGATAATACCGGGGATAAAGCAGTCGAAGCAATCCATGAAACAGCACCATCAAAAAAAGATGCAATGCACTACGAAAAGTAGTGTAAGAGTTATATTACACAATATAGTGCATTGTTGATAAAACAGCTGGACAAATGGGCCGTTGTTTGATATAATTTTAACGAAGAAGAAAAAACTGTTCCGGAAAAAGTGGGAGGACTGGAAAATGAAACAAAATCGCGTTGTTGCCTTTATTCTCGCCATTGTCATGGTGTTCAATATGAGCATAAACGCGATAGGAGAAACGGAACCGGAGCAGTCTGCGCAAAAGCATACTGTAACATGGTATGCCAGTGCGGATAACAGCAGCCTTGTGCCTCTGGAGTCCAGCCGTACCTCCATGACGGATAACGGGAGTACGCTGACTGCAGTGTCGGACACGGTGGATACTACGATCCGCACAGTATATCATGAGAATCAGACGCTGGTTTCTGTCGAAATGGCAGGGACCGGCTTTTCGTTTTCACCGGTAATGCTGAACGATTATTACCCCGTTCTGTCGGTGGATGAATGCAAAGATTCTGAAGAAATGCCGGAGGAACCAACAGAATTACCGGAAGAGGATATAACAGACGACAATGACGAAACCTCCGGCGAGGCGGATGACACGCTTTCTCCTGAAGAAGAAACAGACGGAGAAAATAATGACGACCATGATCTTTTGAATGAAAATGATATCGTCGGGGAGGGTGCCTCAGAGGATGGCCTTCCCGCAGAGAGCGTGGATTCTGTACAGGAGAATAACGAACCTTCCGAAGAAAGCCAGGATGATATTCCCGGGGAAGAAGCGGATGAAACAGAGCCTGAACAGCCCACTGAAACGGAGGATCAGCCTGAAGAAGAATATACTGCCCCGGGAATAATCGAAAGCACGGATACCGAAGGTGCCCCTGGAACCTCTCCAGACGATCCTATTCCTGCCGAAGATGCACAGGAGCAGGCAGAAGCAGAGGGTAAAGAGGATACGGAAAACACGGAAGAGTTTTCCGAAGCAGAATCAACAGATCATGATGATTTACCTGTTGTAGACGAGCCGGAACAACCGGAAGAAACACCCGCAGCGGATGAACTGACCACCGGCTATGCGAAAACGCTGACAGAAACGTATGTGTACCGGCAGCGGAACCGGAATGATCCGCTTGGGCGTCTTCCGGGGAATTCAGTCGTGTGGATTGCGTCTCTTCCGGATGAGAGCAGCTATGCCGTGGTCGTTTTTGATACCTCGGAAATGGTTGTGGAAGGATATATCCTTCGGGAAACACTGCGGAACCTGACAGCAGAAGAGATCGGAACGGCAAAGACGGAAGCACTGCGGAACGGCGATGTCCGGCGCTATGCGGATCATCCGCTGGTACGGATTACGGCCTATGTGCCGACAGTACCCGCCACTTCCGTGCCTGAGGCGACCCTCATGCCGGAGCCGACAGATACGCCGGAACAGGACGAAGAAAAGCCCACTTCAGAACAGCCGGATGCTCCCGAAGCGACGGAGACCCCGGCTCCCATGGAGGCTCCCGCTGAAGAGCCTGACCCAACTCCCGTGCCTGAAGAACAGGAAGAGCAGACCGAAACGCCCGTACCTGAGGACACTCCCGCGCCTGCGAAAACTTCCGAGTCCACAGATACACCTCTGCCCGAGACAACTCCTGCCTCCACGCCTGAAGAAGCAGCCACTGCTACGCCGGATTCCACGCCTGAACTTGTTCCTGCAGAGGAAACAGTTTCCGCAGCGGAACCTACTCCCATTCCGGAACCGACCACAGCGCCTGTGGAGGCACCCATGCCTGTGGAGGAACCTGTGGCTGTGCCTGCAGAACCACACCAGGCAGAAGAAATCCCGGTATCAACCGAGGCTCCTGTCTCATTAGCGGCAGAATCATCCGTTCCTGCTGAACCCACTGTTCCCGCTGAAACGCCCGTTCCTGAAACAGAAAACGAAACTAACGACTCTGTCGTGACTAACGATATTACCGGATGGCTGCGGTGGCTGCTGCCTTCCGCGAGCGCCGAAGAGAGCCAGTCCCGGCCATCCTCCATTACCGGCAGAAAGATCGGCGGCGCGCTTCGTTCCACGGCCAAGAGCGGGAGCAGTAGAAGCGGCAGCGTCAGCGCAATCGTGTTTGACGGTCTGTTTGATTCCGTAACAGACGTGCGCCTCTCCGCCACCACCACCGGCGTCAAGGAAGATATCATCGTTCATCAGTATACAGCCAACCATATTTATCAGTATCAGTTGAAAACCAACGGCCTTTCCGCAGGCCTTTCCGGCAGGACCGTATACCTGTATGACGGAGCCGGCAACGCGCTGGCCAGAATCGACGCGCCCTATATGACAGACGCCGCGGGCAAGACAAGCTCAGAAATCGCGGTCTCCCTGTCAGGAGGCGGCGGAAGCTATACCCTGACCTACAGCCCCAATGATGAATGGATGCGGAGCGCTTCGTACCCCGTGACCATTGACCCTACGGGAGAATATTTCAATGACCTGTCCACCGGCATCGGCGATGTGTATGTCAGCAGCTCCCAGCCGGATAAGCATTTCGCCCATACGGTCGCCAGCGGCAGCGCCCAGTATAATCATGCCCTGGAGGGGACAAACCTGTACGCCGGTACCTACGGCGGGAACAGTGTGGCGTATGTCTGCCCTGTGCTGTCCGGACTGGGTGAGAGCTGGACCTCCGATTTTCCCGTGACAACACCGCTGCTCATTGAAAGCGCTTCCTGGAAGGTCAATATCCATGAAATGAGCGGAGACGGCAAGTTCCGTATTTCCCTGGTAACAGGCGGCTGGAACACATCCACCGTGACCTATAACACCCGTCCTTCCCTATCACCAGATATCTATGTAGACGTGACGCTGCATACGGGTTGGAATACCGTGGACGTGACAAAGCTGTTTTCCGCGTGGTTCAATGCCCGTGACCAGAAACAGAATTACGGCTTTGCCATTACTTCATCCTCTTCCTGGGCGCGAATCTGCTCTTCGGACGTTCTGCCCCGGAATGAAAGAATGAGCTTTTCCGCCACTTACTATACCGGAGTCACAAAGCCTGCTCTCACCATTCAGCCCAAAGGCTATGGCGTCAACAGCGGCAGCGGCTGGGCAGAACTGAAATGGAATTCGGTCAGCGGCGCGCAGGGATATCTGCTGGGTGTGTATAACGGGAAGGAATATGAATACCGCTATATCGGGAATACGACTTCCTACAGTACAAAAGACAAAAAGCTGTGGCCTACGCAGGCGGAAATCAGCGCGGGCAGCTATGCCCTGCACTGGGACGGAACGGGTGAGGAACTGCCGTGTATTCCCCGGAATGACCAAAGTGACCTGAACTATTATTTCAGTGTCATTCCCTGCAATCAGTACAGCCAGACGGCAAGCGATGCGACAGCCGCGTACGGGAATACCATGCTGCCGGATACGCTTCCGCCTGTACAGCCGGTGAGCGTATCGGTCAGTCCCGCGGGCTGGACTAATGCAGACAGCGTGCGAATCACATGGGCGGGTGTGCTGGATCTTCCGCTGAAGGAAACGCAAATGAGCGGAGGCAGCGTGCAGTACGTGCTGGATCCTGAAGGAAACGATCCAACGGCCTGGAACTGGACGGATACCGGATCTTCTGCCGCCAACGGCAGTATTGAACCGGATATTTCCTCTCTTGCAAACGGAGAACACGCGGTATATATCCGCGGTAAGGACGCGAATGGGAACTATGGCACACCCAATGGCGCGCAGATCCTTATAGACCGTATATTCCCCGTCCTGACGGATGTGAGTATCACGCCGGCTGACTGGACGAAGGAAAATGAAGCCACGATCACCTGGACAGGCGCAAGGGATGAACTCAGCGGCCTGGCGGATGTTTCGGTTGAGATTGAAAGCAATGATGACGGCTCTGTAAGCACCGTTTCCTATACCCTGACGCTTTCGGAAAACGGAGAGGAAAGCGTAGACATTTCCTCCCTCACAGACGGAGAGCATACGGTAATATTTCGCCTGACGGACGCGGCGGGCATGACACTGGAAGAGACCGATACCCTGTATATTGACAGAACAGCGCCGATAGTGGAAGCTCTTTCTGTATCCCCCGATGTCTGGACGGAAGCGGATATCCTGACCGTGCTATGGTCGAACGCTTCAGATGAGTACAGCGGCCTTGCGGAAGTATCCTATAGTCTGGACGGGGAAAACTATACAACATTTACAGACCTTGCCGTTTTCGAATTCGGAGAAAAGACAATTGATATCACGGAAATCGAGGACGGTGAGCAGCAGCTCACCCTGCGCTTTACAGATAAGGCAGGCAATGCGGGTGACTTCCCGCTGGCGTATTTCGTTGACCGCACAGCACCCGCGGCAGCGATTGATTATCCCCTGAACGGCGATACCGTATCCGGGATCCTGAACGTGCTGGGTACAGCGGATGATGTCTCTCTTGCGGACTGGACGTTTACCGCAACAGGCGAAAGCGGAACAACGGTGGAACTGACCGGTACCGATGTCAGAAACGCCGAAAGCCTGGGGATCCTGGACACCGGCCTGTTCGCGGACGGTGAGGAAATCACAATGACCCTGACCGTGCATGACGCGGTGGGTCATGAAACAATCACGGAAGGCGTGTGCGTGACTGCCGTTCACAGTGCCATGCCCGTAACGCAGCAGGTCACGATCACAGCCCCCGAAACCGGCGCGATCCTGAGTGAAAAGACAGCCGCCTCTTATGAAGTTCTGTACAGCGAAGAGGAAAAGAACGGCAAATGGTATGTGGACGGGGGCAAAGCATTTGACATAGTATCTGAAGCAGATTCACACGCTTATGATATTATACCAATCCTGTTCCCGGAAGATTCGAGTCATACCCTGACCGTGATCTCCGAGGATGAGAACGGAGCCTGTCACTATTCTCAGGGCTTCCGCAGCGTAGTCGTATTCAGCGATACACTGCAGAACGCGGACGGTCTGGAAACATGCGCGGATATCACGTTCACTTCCGCCGGTGCGGAAGCGGAAAGCGACAGCGCCGTGTTTGTGACGGCGGACTATACCCCCGTTCGCCCTGTGACAGCGATCCGTCTGAACGCGGTGGAAGGGCCGGAAGGCAGCTATGGATATGAATACAGCACGGATCAGGGGAACACGTGGCATGCCATAACCTGCACGCAGGACGCTGTGTTTGCCGTGCCGCAAAACAGCATCCGCATCCGCAGCAGCATGACAGCAGGCGCGGTCCTGCACGGGCTGGATGTGACCGGTATCTATGAATCGGAAGCGGTGCGTTTTTCCGTTCGCCTCCTGAAAGAAGTAAACAACTACAGTCTGACTACTCCCCGGCAGAGCACATACGCCGTTGTATCCGTAACGAACGACTGCCCCGCGGAAATGGCGGAAGTGCATTTGTACGCGGATGATATACTGCAGGATAACGCGAACAGTCTCAGCCTGCTCCCGTACACGGAGAATTCTGTCCATACGCTTGCACAGGCAGGCGTGACAGCGGACGGGACTCTGTACGGCACCGGCGCAGAAGCAAAGGTGATCCTGCGGGATATGCCGGACAGCACCGGAACCTATGACTCCGGAGACATCTCAACGGAAAAGCCCGTACATGCCATCCGGCTGGAAGTACTGTGTACGGATGAAGACGGGAATGAGATCGAATACACCGACCTGAATAGCGGTCTGAATACCGGTTCGAACGCAGGGCTGAACAGCATCTTCTCCTATTCGACTGACGGAGAAGAATGGATTACCGTAACTCCTGGGGAATACACTTTCCTTAATGAAAAGACGGATACTCTCCACATCCATGCCGAACTGCCGGAAGGAATCACGCTTCGGGGCATCCACACGGAAGGAATCACGCTGCGCGGGAAGGAAATCAGTCCCTGCCTGGTGCAGAGCCCGCAGAATGTCACGGCGAAGGATTACGGCGCGTATTCGAACAGACGGTACGAGCTCTCCTGGACGGATCCCGCCCCGGCTGACACATCCGCGCCTTGCACGGTATATTATGATATTCAACGCAACGGTGCGCTCATCGCCTCTATCACCGGTACATCCTTCACGGACCGTGACTATGTATCCGGCGCGCAGTATACCGTATCTGTCCGCAGAGTCTACGCGGATCCTATGGACGGGAATACGAACCTGCTTGTCCGTGAAAGTGCGCCCGTGGCGGCGTCTGTCAAGCGGATTGCCCTTCCCGCGACATCCACGCCGGCTCCGTCTCCCACGCCTGCTCCGACACAGGGGCTGCCTTCTGTCCGCGGGGATGTGGAGCATCATGAGCTGCTGCATTTTACCGATATCAATACCCAATATACCGGAAGCTATACAACGGAAGCCGCGGTGCACGAGGAGCGCTTTACCCTGGACCAGAGTCTGCTGGGACCGCACCGTTTTTGCTCCCTGGGCTTTGAACCCATTAACTTCAACACGGGCAACTTCTTCGTGCAGGCACGGGACTTCACCTATGGGGGAATCGACCTGATCCGTACCTACAACAGCCTGTCCGATGAGGATAATACTCCCTTCGGTGCGAAGTGGTCATCTGAGCTCACCCAGTGCCTGACAAGGGCGGAGAACGGCGGCATCGCATGGCGCAGAGCGGACGGCAGTGAAGTGATCTTTACACAGAAGCCGGACGGCTCTTACGCAAGCAACAGCACCGAGTATGAGCAGCTGGCCGCAACTGATGAAGGATACCGGATCACCCTTACGGATGGCACAGTCTACTGTTTTGGCAATACCGGCCTGCTCCTGCGCAGGGAGACAGAGAACGGAATTACCGATTTTGATAGAGACTCCGAAAACCATCTCACAGGCATCATCCTGTCCAACGGTGAACGAATCACCGTCTCCGCGGATGAATCCGGTCATATCACCGGGCTTACGCTTCCAGGCGGTGCCCGTGTTTCCTATGCCTATGAAGGGGACGATCTTGTTTCCGTCACCGATCCGGACGGGAATGTAACCCGCTATGAATATGACAAAAACGGCCTCATGACCGCTTGGTATGACGGCACAGGCATCTGTCAGGCAAGAAATATCTACGATGACCAATACCGCGTAATCGCGCAGACAGACGCGAACGGCGGCAGGTATACGCTGGAATATCATGATGACCATACCGTGACCACGGACGCGGAAGGGAACCGGGTCGCTTACTACCGGGATGAAAAGCAGCGCACCACCCGCATTGTGGAAAGCGATGGCAGCGAGACCTCCTTCACCTACGGCGTGCAGGGGGAGATCGTATCCGAAACGGACGCACTGGGACAGATCACGGTATACGCCTATAACGCAAACGGCGACAAGATCAGCGAAACAGATCCCAGGGGTCTGACGGTTTCCTTTGTTTGGGATGATGCCCATCACCTGCTGAGCCGTACCGACTTCAACGGCAATACCACATCCTACACCTATGACGCAAAAGGCAATCTGCTGACGGAGACCGCGCCGGACGGCGGGAAAACAAAGTACACCTATGACGGGAACGGAAATGTTCTGACGAAGACTGACCCGCTGGGGAACACAGCAGCCCACACTTATGAAAAGGGTCTTCTCACCTCCGAAACGGACGCCATGGGGAACACGACCCGGTATCAGTACGATATCAACAACCACGTCAGCGCCGTAACGGACGCGCTGGGCAACAGTACGGAATACGCGTACAGCGCGAAGGGCGATCTGCTGAAGATCACCTTCGCGGACGGTACGTCTGTTTCCTATACCTATGACGCGCTGAGCAGGAAGACCTCCATGACAGACCCTATGGGGAATGTGACCCGCTATTCCTATGACGGGTTGGGGAACCTGACGGAAATCATCCTTCCGGACGGCGCAAGGCAGACCGCTTCTTATACGGCCTCAGGGCTGAAGGAAAGCGTCACGGACGCGCTGGGGAATACGGAACGCTATACCTATGACAATCACGGGAATATGCTGTCCCGGACAGACGCGGAAGGCAATGTGACAGCAAGCGAATATGACGCGCTGAACAGGCTGGTGAAGGAGACCAACCCGCTGGACGGTAAAACAACATATACCTATGACGCTGTGGGGCTGCCTATGAGCGTGACGGATCCCGCGGGAGCAACAGAAACCTACACCTATGACCGGAACGGGAACATCCTCACCCGCACCCTGCCCACAGGCGGAACGATTTCCGTGGAATACGACAGTATGGACCGTCCCGTAAAGCAGGTGAACGCGCTGGGCGGTGAAACGACAATCTCCTACGACCTGAACGGCAATATTCTCTCCGTTACCGACCCGCTGGGCGCGGAAACCGTTTATACCTACGATGCCAACAACAACCTGCTGACCGTGACGGACGCGCTGGGCAATGTGACGGAATACACCTACGACGCCCTGAACCGGGTCATTTCTGAGACCGCGCCCAACGGCGGCGTGACAAAATACGAGTACGACACGGTGGGCAATCTCATTGCCGTCACGGACGCCCTCGGGAGCCGCACGGAATATGAATATGACGCCAATGCCAACCTGACCGTCTGGACAGACCCGCTGGGGAACAGCGCGGTTTACGCCTACGATCCTTTCAATCGGCTGACTGGAGTCGTTTATGCGGACGGCTCGTCAAACAGCCTGCGTTTTGACGAGGCGGGCAACATCATTGCTGAAACTGACGCGGAAGGCAACGAAAAGCAGTATCTCTATGACAGGCTGAACCGTCTCACAGGCGTTGTGGACGAAATGGGGAACCTGACCGGCTATGTCTATGAT
>JAZUFB010000105.1:0-2062 GCA_045640475.1 Clostridia bacterium | reverse complement strand
CGCGCGCTTACTCTGCAAAATACCAAGGTGGGCGGCTTTGTGTCCACCCTGGATGGGAGCAGCGTGGCGGTGCTCCACAATACCACGAACCGGGATATCACGGTCAACCTGGCCGGAGCCGGACTGTGGGAAGGATTCTCTGTCGCGGAGACTGTGGGCTTCGGGACGGCCACCTTGGAGGGCACGGTGCTGACGCTCAGCGCACAGACTTCTGTGATCCTGAAATAAACCGGTATGCGAAAAAGCGACGGGCCATTTTCTGTGCCCGTCGGTTTTTTGCTGTGTTGCATATAATTTTACAGATAACGGTTCCGGATGAAGCCGTCCAGATTCCCCAATTCGCTGACGGTGATCTCCGTCATGCCGAAGTGCTCCATAATGGCCAGCAGGATGCAGATGCCGTGGACGACGATATCCGCTCGGTTCGGTTGCAGGCCGGGCAGCTTCAGCCGCTCTTCCATAGGCATGTCGGCCAAGTGGATAGCGAGGGCTTCGATCTTTTCTTTGGCCAACGTGGTGCCGTGCATGTAGGTGCGGTCGGTCCAACGGATGCCCTTGACCATGGCGGCGAGCGTGGTGAAGGTGCCGCCGGTTCCGATCCAGCGCTCGGGCAGGGGATCCAATGACCGTCCTGCCAGCGTGTCTGTCAGGATCTCGTCGGCTTTTTCGATCACGGCTTTCAGGTCGGCTGAGCTTTGGAGGGGAAGCATATTGTAAAGGCGTACCGCACCCATCTGGCAACTGACCGCTGTGCCAACATGTGCGCCGAGACCGGTCACCACTTCGGTGGAGCCGCCGCCGATATCGATCACGCCGCAGGGAACACGTACGCCGTCTGTGGCGCCAAGGAAGGACAGACAAGCTTCTTCCTCCCCGGAAATAATGTCCAGATCTTCTCCGGTCAGGGTGCGGACCAGTTGGATGAAGTCCTCTCCGTTGGCAGCGTCGCGCGAGGCGCTGGTGGCGAAGATATGGACCTGCTCCGCGCCTTCCGCCCGGGCTTTGCCGACCATCATGGCCGCGGCGCCGGCGGTACGGCGCATGCTTTCCTCACTCAGACAGTTGTTCTCGTCCAGCCCGGCAAAAAGACGGGTGCCTTCACGGTCACGAAGGATCCGCTCCAGTTTTCCGTCCGTGACATCCGCCAGGAGCATACGGACAGAATTAGAACCGATTCCGATTACAGATACACGCATTTGGGGGTGGCCTCCTTATGAAAAAACTGTTAGCTGAAAAACCGGATCACACCGGCCTTGATATCCTGCTTGGGAAGCGTGGGCATTGCCCGCTCAAAAAAGCAAAAAGCCCCCATAAGGGGACGTTAATGACGCACTTCGGCCATCCAGATGGCCAGCTCTTCGGGGGTGTAGTTGCGGAGGTTCTCGGGGTGGTCAAATTCGAAATGGATCTCGTCACGGTTGACCAGACCAAAGTTTTCGCGCGCGACTTTAACAATATAATCAGGACTGTTGAACTCGTCCTGTTCCTTTTGCTTCTGTTCCAGTTGACCCTGTTCCTGAACGCGCAGGGCGTCCTTTTCGTTCCTTTCGGTGGTTTTGTCATTCAGGATGCCCTGCAAAACAAAATGCGAAACAAGGCCTACGACGAGGATAATGCCAAGAAGCAGAAGCCAGCCTGTCCAACTCATCACTTTTCCCTGGCTGCGTCCACGGTTCAAAGCAAAATCCCCCTTTCGTATCATTCTTTCTTTCTGAATGAATGATATAACGAAAGAGGGATGCTTGTCAATTATCGGTTTGGCTTGCTTCAGTCAAAGAGCCCGGCAAAGAAGAACGCCTGTCCGGCTTCTTCCGCGGCTTTGGCTTTCGTGTGCATTTCCGCGGGAACCATGGGAACGGTCAGGGTGTAGTCGCCGATCTTTTCGCCTTCCACGGCCAGACCACGGGTCAGGTAGCGGCGGGGGAGGGCTGCGGCGTCCTGCTTCAATGCCTGTGCGCCGATCTCAAAGGTATACGCGCCGCCCAGAATATCCCGGATGTCTTCCAGCACGGCATACGCGGTGGCGTATCTGCCGGCACCGGCGCCGGGTGAACGCTGCATT
>JAZUFB010000104.1:0-19115 GCA_045640475.1 Clostridia bacterium | reverse complement strand
TAAATACTCAAATACTATCCTGTCAAGAGATAGCGTATACATTGTAAGCTTTAGTTTATCTGACGACTTCATTATAGAAGAATTGAAAGAAGAAAACGGATGGAAGAATGATTTCGATTCTATCCTCCCCCAATATATCATTCCATATGAAAAATATATTAGTGGCATAGACTTGATAATAAAATCAAGTCAAAAAGGACAATGTTATTACAAGCTTGTAATTCAAAATGAAAGAACAGAGAATTTTAAAATTATAATTATTAGTCCATCAGAAAGAGTTTTATTCTTCTTTTATCTTACAACTTGACTTTGGGTAACCCGGAATGACACTACCTCTTCTTACGACGTTCTGGGCCAATTGATTCGGGTAAAGATCCTACCAGCAACGTGACGAACGGCACCGTTATTTCAGCTGTGATAATGGTAATATTGATACGTTGCTATGGATAAGGTACAATAAATTGCGCAAATTCAATTAAGGAGAAAGACACGGTTTGCAAGCTCTGGTAGAATGGCGTTGCCACACAACATTCTGCGAAAGGAGAACTGCAAACCATGTCTGAGAAGATTGTACAGCTCAACGAGGAGGTAATCAAGGGACAAATCAAGGAATTGGTCCGGGGAAGCGTCGAAGAGACACTGAACGAACTTCTTGAGCAGGAAGCCGAACAGCTGACACAGGCAGCTCGGTATGAGCGCAGTGAGGCTCGTCAAGGATACCACAGTGGCCACTACGATCGGAACCTTACCGCAACATCCGGCGACGTCAAACTCCACATGCCGCGGCTCAAAGGAGTATCATTCGAAACAGCCATCATTGAACGCTACCACCACAGAGAGAGCAGCGTAGAGGAAGCACTCATTGAAATGTATCTTGCGGGAGTGTCCGTGCGTCGGGTCGAAGACATCACCGAAGCCCTCTGGGGCAGCAAAGTGTCTACTTTCACCATCAGTGAACTAAACAAGAAAGCTTACGTTCACATCGAGGATTGGCGAAACCGTCCACTGCATGGAAACTATCCGCATGTCTATGTGGATGGGATCTACTTGCGCCGAAACTGGGGCGGCGAATACGAAAACATAGCCGTTCTTGTAGCAATGGCAGTTAATGAGGATGGATACCGGGAAGTATTAGGCGCTGCAGAAGGCATGAAAGAAGACAAGGCCAGTTGGGTCAGATTCTTCCAGTGGCTCAGGGAACGCGAATTAAACGGTGTAAAGCTCATTGTCGGCGATAAGTGTCTCGGCATACTTGAAGCAGCAGGTGAAGTATTTCCAGAAGCTAAATACCAACGTTGTGCTGTCCACTTTTACCGTAACGTGTTCAGTGTGGTTCCCAAATCCAAAGTGAAGCTCGTTGCCAAGATGCTCAGAGCGATCCATGTAAAAAAGTCCTTGACATTTGCATTATTGCCGTTGCTTGAAGTAGTGGAGTTAAGAACGGTATTCCTGGCAAACAGGGCACTTGGTTTAAGAAGCCGTGTCAATCTTAATAAATGCTATTATCGTATTATTTAGCGTAAAAACAAAAGGAGAGACGATTTATGGCAGAAAAACAGATTTTCCTAAAAGATTTTATTGATGAGTACAGATATTACGTAACAAAGTACATTCTGCCTATTTTAGGCTTGACAAATAACAATCTTGAAGAATGCACCGAAAAAACAATTACTGAAAATAAAGGTAACGTTCGGTCAGAAAATGGGGTTACTATTTTCTCCGCTTTTCGTCATGACTTTTTTACATTAAAAGCAGCTGTGTCATCTGACAATGTGGGTTTAGCGCACAATCTTGTCAATGCATTTACAAAGGTTTCTCAATACAGATTCGATAATATGTCGAAGACACAACTGAAATATTCATCTGGCAGAATCCGGGAAGTTAATTATGGTTATGCTATACAAAAAGGCATATGTGATTGGTGCTCTGGTACGGAAAACGAGAAGCTTTACAAACTTTTTGACGAGTTAGAAATATGGTCCGTTAAAACATATGAAGGTAAAAAAGTGACAATGGGTTATATTTATGATCCTCTAGCACAACCTTTGTATGATCAAAAAGACGAAGATAAATACTTTAGTTGGATTGATTTTATTAAAGATGACTATGCAGCAACGCTTACAGACTGTATTCATTCTGTCATTCTACTTGATAAAAACTGTAACTATGTTGATCACCTTTCCATAACAAAAAACAACATAATTCCAGAGTATAAGCTTTCCTATCTGTTGCCATATCGCTTTGCACGTTTAATTGATAAAGAAATACAAGGAACTCGTGTAGGCGTTTTTCTGTTAAATAACGGTGATATTATCCTTTCAAAGCATGGATCTATCAAATTCATCAAACGAAACCACAAGTGGCTCAACTTCAGCTATGAAGCGTTTTCAAACAAGATTAAAGAAAAACTAAAACTATTTAACATCAGCGATAAATTGCTTCAACAGGTATATGCATCAACACTTGATGTGTCTTTAGCGCATACAGGAGGAATAATTGCAGTTGTAGACAATATTTCATCAATAACATCTTCGGAAGATAATCCTATTCTTAGTCCATTCGACAATATTTTAATCAAACCGTGCACAAAAGATTTGAAAACAAGTATATATAAAACCAAACAATATGCAAATATTAATGATGAAGAATATGACAAGCGTATATTAAAACGCAAAGCTATTCTTAGTTTGGTAAACAATCAAACATTTTTAACAGTAGATCGTAAGCTCCGTGCCGAATTTATTTCTATGGATGGTGCATGCATTATTAATCCAGCCGGTGAATTTTTAGCTATAGGTGCTATTATTCAAAATGACAGCGGTTCATCAGGTGGAGGAAGGAGTGCTGCAGCAAAAAAACTATCACATCATGGGTTTTCTATTAAAATTTCCACGGATGGATATATCGAATTGTTTGCTGATTATAAAGAGATATATAAAATCAAATAATTTGTATCGTGGCTTTTGTAAAAAACTTGACAGAATGTTAATCACATGCTAAAATCCATAATGTTAATAAGAAAGTCGGCGCAGTGATACGTCGCTCGTGTCGGATTATGAGGTTTCTGATGATCGGATTCCTTCATAAGCAAGGCAGGTAACAAGCCTGTACAAGAAACTTGGAATAAGATACTATTCTGGGTTTCTTTTTTTATAATTGAAGACCACCGTTTTTGCCCTATTTCTGTTGTTATACATAAATGGGGCAAGCCATACAAAGCTATTACGCCAGCATTGACATTTACTATAAATTTATGATAATTTATTTTTGAACTGTATTTCCGGATGATTGTTGGAAACTGTTTCTATAAAACCTGTGAACTCCATTTTAATGGGATCTATGATGATCAGGAAGAAGTATTTGGCTACATCGACCGGGCAAATGTGATAGTCAGATTTCTTAATGGTATGGGACGTCAAACCTTCCCGGGGTTGGATATGAAAAGTGTTAGTCTTGAGGCTTTACATGGTTTCCCAGATGGATTGCAGCACCTGAGTGAGTTTATTCCAGTAGACTTGAAAGTATTGATAGATGAATACAATACCCTGCCAGAGTCATACAAAACAAATCTTTACCATGAGCTTATAAAGCAGGAGAAAAAGCTGTTTGCACAGAGAGAATGCGATATCTATCCAATAGAAAAGCAGTAATAGCATCAATACATCTGACATAATCTCAACTGACAAACAATTCAGCATTTAACATTGGATTAAGTTTATTAAGGCAAATAACAAGCTGAAAATTCGGAATATGAATGGTAGGCTGGGTAAACCACCTTTGACAATTCAACTGTCGGCAATTCAGATTGTGTTGCAACATTTTCAAACAGAGTTGAAAACTACCCTTGACAAACACATTAAAAACAAAGGGAGTCTGTTAACGCGCGGTAATAAGTGAAAAACCCCGGATTGATATACGATCAATCGTGATCATGGTCAATCCGGGGCATTTTTGTTATCTCAGGTCACTTAGTCTAGTGTAACCAGTGACAATTCTCAGGTATTCTTCTGGGCTTTCGTTCCAGACAAGCTCTGCATAGCCCTTGGAATCATTATAGATCAGGTAATCCAGTTCTGATCGTTGATACATGTTATCGGCAAAGGCTCTTTCAACTGCATCGCAGTCAATCAGAATCAGGTTACAGTCTTCGGTCCATGCATAAACGCATCCGGAATCCATGTCAAATCTGGCGAAAACGATTCTATCCATTGTGTTTTCCTCCTGTTCTTGTCGATGATGGTCTTTCTTTTCCGGTGTTTTATAACAAATCTCAGATTGCGGATCAAGGCTGTCGCTCGGTGGGGGATTTACCAGGAAGCCAGGTGCTTTTCAAGCTATGTCATATCGCTGAAATACTCCTTCAAATCAAATACAAGAAATCCGAACCCCTTGCCGACCGGCTTCAGGTTCGGATTTCTCGTGTATGGTGGAGCATAGGGGAGTCGAACCCCTGGCCTCTACAATGCGAATGTAGCGCACTACCAACTGTGCCAATGCCCCGTACTCGAGAGAGTATATCACACGCATCGCAGAAACGCAAGCACTTTTTCGATGCATCTATTCCGCGGCGAAAAACGCGAAAACGCTTGGTT
Source organism: Clostridia bacterium (assembly GCA_045640475.1). Lineage (GTDB taxonomy): Bacteria > Bacillota > Clostridia > Christensenellales > Aristaeellaceae > Aristaeella. Next base: position 14,523 of record JAZUFB010000104.1, on the reverse strand, counting down.
GTTCTTGATAAGAAACTCATACGAGTGCTTTTTGTGCCATGAGTAAGTTGCTCCCATTGCATTACTTGGTTGGAAGCTTGATTGTAATTTGAAAGCTATGTACATTCGGATAGGATGCGCTGATCTCTCCGTGATGCATTGAAACAATACTTGATGCCGCTGACAATCCGATTCCGCAGCCAACATCGCCTGTTTTTCGTGTGATCCCGCCACGATGGAACCGCTCAAAGAGCAGTTCCGGAGCGCAGGCCGGTACATGCTCGACACGATTCAGAAAATGAATGGTCATAGCGCGACCATGCCGAACAACAGAGATGGACAGGGAAGAGCCTTCAGACGCGTAACGGGCCGCGTTGTCGACCAATATTCGGATCAATTGATTTAGGGCTTCTTCATAACCGCAGATCACACATGGAACACCGATGTCAATATCGATCCGTATATTTCGCTTCGCCAGCAGTTCATCCATATCTTCTGCGACCGTCTTTATCAAGCTGCCGATATCAATCGGTTTTTTGGGGCTTTGATACGTGCGTTCTCCCATGCGTTCCAGAAGAAGCAGCTGGGAGATCATATAATTCAGCCGCAAGGTCTGCTGGTGAACATTCCGGCTCCATTTGGTCTGACCGTTGATCATTTCCATTGCTTCGATATTTGATTGAATAATCGCGACAGGTGTTTTCATTTCATGGTTTGCATTGGTGATAAATTGGCGTTGCCGTTCCTGTGTTGTCTCAATTGCTTTTGCGACCCTGCGGGAAATAGGCAGCAAAATGACAAACATGAGCAACAAACAGGCAGCTGATACCAGTAATGCTCCGCGAAGGTTAGAATAGATAAACTGCAGTTGGAATGTCTGGTCCAGCAGAATAATACGCGTGCCATCTTGTATGACGGTGGTCCCATATTTGAAGGAATTGATATGGCCGGTTGTTCTTTCTGCGGAGAGAATCTGCCGCACCATCTCATCCACTTGATGCTCTTCAGGATCCATGATGCCACGTACGTCCTGCTTTGTGATCTGTCCGTTTTCATCGGTTGTAATATCATAGTAACCAGACGGTGCCCTGAGCGGAACTGGTAGTTTTTCCAGCTCACGTTCCGGAGGAAACGCGGGAAATGGTTCCTGCTCATTGAGCATCTGTTGAATAAATGCTGTTCCTTGCTGCTCCATCTGTGTATAACTGACGAGGATGATACTGCCGACGATCAGAACAAGCAAAATCAGAAATGCAGACATCGCAGATGTAATAAAGCGCCTTTTAATTTGCTTCATATTTCTGCCTCCTCGATCGTGTAGCCGATGCCGCGCCGTGAGCGTATCTCTGCATTTGCTCCGACAGAAGCTAACTTTTTTCGCAGATACGAGATATAGACCCATACACTTCCGATGCCGGCATCACTGTCAATGCCCCATACTCTGTCAAGCAATGACTCTGCAGAGAAGTAGATCCCTCTGTTGCGCACAAGATAAGTGAGCAGATCGATCTCCATACGGCTGAGCGTTTCTGATGCATCGCCGCAGATCAGTTGCCCTTTCGTCTCATCCAGTATGATGTTTCCAACCGACAGATGTTGCGCTGCCAGCTGCGGTCTTCTTGACATGGCTCTGATTCGGGCCAGCAGCTCTGTCATGGCAAATGGTTTTGGCAGATAATCGTCTGCTCCGGCATCAAGACCTCTCACGCGATCCTTCACTTCACATCGGGCTGTCAGCAGGATTACCGGTACTGGGTCACCACACTTGCGAATCGTCTTCAATACACTGATGCCATCCAGCTTTGGCATCATAATATCCAGAAGCAGTCCATCGTAGTGATTCGACTGCGCCATTTCCAATGCTTCCTCACCGTCTGACACAGCGGTCACTTCGTATTGGTTGAACGCCAACACATCCGTAATAGCCATTCTCATGGCGTCTTCATCTTCAGCCAGCAACAGTTTCATCCAGGTATCCCCTTTCCGCATTTTGTCATTGCTATCATGACACATCAATATAGATGTTCAATGAACATGATGTGAACATTTTAATAACAAGCCGTTATGAAGGGTGGATGTTATAGGGAGTCATCAGTTTACTGACCGGACAATTGCCTCCTGACTGCCGTCAAATAAAATGCGGCTCACGGGTTTCAGCACGCCCGTGAACCGCTTGGCAGGGGAGAAAGAGAGGAATGAATGGCTGTCGACAGTAGAGAGGAAAAGGCCGCCGACAGCCCGGAAAAGGTCGTTATTGCATGGATTTCAGCGTACGGATCAGTTTGTCCACCTGATCGGCAGAAACAAGCAACGGTTCCTGATCATCAACGCGAATCTGATAATGGTCCACATCATAGGTGGAGAACGTAAGTGTTTCTGTTATTCTATTCGTGCTGGAAAGACTCACTGTCAGCAGCACTTCGCCTTCTTTGGGATCGCTCAACTCGCTATAGGTGAAGCCTCGTATCTGCTCCCAAATGGATTCGCCGGGATCTTCTGCTTCGACTTTTTCAGCCTCCGTATCGGCTGTCGTTTCTTCCGGAATAACCGGCTGCAGTGTCCAATGGATGCCATCTCCATCAAAAACCACGGAGGCAAGATTTCCATAGGTTAGCGGTACAGGGTCAGTGACAGCCAAAGAAGCTGCAGAGACGTTCAGCAAACTGTCTATGTCTGACGGATCCATGGTATAGACGATGGAAGAATCCGGCTGTTTGGCGTAATAGTCGCCATTCGCATCGGCAATGCCGATCAGTATGGTCCGCGCGGGGGTTTCTCCACTGTACAGTACGATCCTGATCGCCTGAGCTTCATCCAGATGATATTCCTGCAATTGCTCCTTAGCAGGAGCCGAATCGGCAACAGAGGAGAAAGTCAATCCATTTATAGTTTCTATCAGGTTCTCTGTTTCTGATCCGTCCAACGGTGTCCCGGACGTATCATACCAGTGTTGATCCGGATCGATGGTCGAGCTTTCTTCTTGATATACGGCATCCAGAGTGTTCCCGACCACGATACGGGTAACATTTTCGGCCTGGGGAATCTCTTCCATATCGGTCAGGGCGTTTAGATCCTTGTTAAGAATGGAAGTAAGCGCATCGGGAACTGTATAGACAGTGGAGGGTGCATCTGCCAAACAGAGATAGTATCCATCAGCGAAAGGCGTGGCGTTGCCCATGACATAGGTCGTTTCAGTACCGTCTGCCCATGTGATGGTCGCGGAGGCAGTCGGTTCCTCAAGCCCGTAATCCGCAAACGCGGTCACATCCGTCAGCTCGCGGGTCGCGGTCATACTGATCAGGTCTTTCGCCATGCGCTGTACTGCGTCGCTATCCAGCGGGAAAAACGAATTCCCGGATACCTGCCACTCTCCATCGCCGAGAGTTGTAAAATGATACTTTACTTCATTTTTCGTGTACGTTAAGCCACGTAGATCTTCTGTAGTATGCGTGGTCAATTCAAAGGTACCTTCAGTTTGATTCACGGATGCGATCTCTTGCCCTATTCTTTGAATCAGCATATATGCTCCCGCTGTAAGACAAAGCACCAGTAATAGGATGATCATTTTATAAGAGCGTTTCAATGGCGTTTCCTCCTTACCCTGATCATGATCCCGATTGCAATCAGACAAGCCGGAATCAGACCAATCATGATGATGGACCAGGCAGTTGCTGAGGATTGGGGAACGGTCAGCGTTTCCTGATCCATGGATTTGGCTCGGATGGAGATGCTGTCCTCCTGCCCGCCCATCCAGTTCAGTGCGTTCAGAAACAGATTGCTGTTGGCACCCGAAACAGCGCTGTCAATGTAGCTATCCAATAACGAATCGGAAGTGACCCAAAATAGCTTTCCACGCAATTCGGAAACAGCACCTACATAGAACGGGCCATCCGTGTCGCCGTCTTCCTTTTCGGTGGTCTTCATCTGCAAAGCCGTCTGTTTGGCATAGGCATTGTCGGAGGTGGTCAGCAGCCAGGTGATCGCAGCAGAACTACCCGTGATTTCCTGCAAGGGCTGCGCCAAGGGAGTGAGAATGTAGTATCCACCCTCGTTCAACGCGCTTGTGATCTCATGCTCTCCGATTTCCGGCAGCACATAGTGTGGATACCGTGCCAGATGCCTGTTGCGGTCTCCTTCGATCACGATACCGTTCTGTACGCTCAGACCCATGGCGGAGGTCACTTTGAGCAGATTCTGCATGCTGCTTTCTTCAATGTAACCTGTTATCAGAACAACATTGCCGCCACCTTTCAGATAGTCGATCAGAAGGGTCGTTTCATCTTCGCTCAAATCACCGGTCGGAACATTGATCACCAATGCCGAGGCGTCTTCTGGAATCGCCTCCAAGCTGAAGAGAGAAATCGTTTCATAATCAAAATTATCCTGCTTCAGCATGGAGGTTATGCTTTCATCCGGTTCTGTTTCCCCGTGTCCGTTGATGAAGTAAGCCTTGGGCAGATGATCGCTGGAAACATAATGAATGGCGTTGGTCAGGGCATTTTCTCCCTGGAAAGTGGTTGTAGTACTGTAATTGTAGGAATAGTAGTCCATACTGTACTCAGTGACATAGATATCGTCATATGCGACCAAACGATACCGTTCGCCGCACTCAACCAGTACACTGTTCTGGTACAGCCGACTGACCTCCAGATCATAATTCTGCAGGAAAGTCGGTTTTATGGAGGGATCGACTGTTTCTACACGGATATGTTTTGAAAGAGCGGCATAATTGTCCAGTACCCGTTGGATACTTGCGTCCTCACTGCCAGTAGAAGCCAACAGATACAGTGTTACATCCTTATCGAGCGCGGCGGCGATCTGACGAGTCTGCGCGGACAAACTGTAAATACTGTTGCTGGTCAGATCAATCTGCGTGGTGGTGGCAGGCAATCCGGAGACGACCAGATTGACAAGTACCGCGATCACGATTACGGTCACGGCGGCAAAGGTAGCATAACTGCCCGCCCGGAAGCGTTCACCAAACATTTTTTTCAATCCGGATTTCTTTGTATTGTTCATTCGCTCCACCTCCGCTTCTCCATGGCTTGAACCGAGAGGAAAACAAATACGCAGCTGATGGAGATCCAGTAAACGACCGCGGTCAGGTCAAATACACCTTCCACAAAGGGATCGAATCGATCGAAAACACTGATGCTGCTCATCATATTGGCAAATAGACCGGAAAAAGCAGAACCGTCTGCCTGATACCAGAACATTAATGCACCAATGCCGAGCGCGGCGGTCACAACAGAAATGACTGCGTTCTTGGCCATCACATACAGCAAAACAGCAAAGAGGACCACCAAAATGCCCAATGCGATCAGCGAAGAACTGCTTTCAGTGGAAACGAAGCTGGCGAGTCCGTTCATGAAATATAGGAGGAGCATGGCCACCAGGGTGATCACGGCGGAAGCGATCTGGCTTTCTGTTACTGAGGAGATAAACAGACCCACTGAAAGCAGACAACCACCCATCAGGAAAAACGCCACAAGGGTCGCATACGCCGTCGGAAAAGAAACAGAACCAAACTGGGACAACACCAGCGGATACAGAGCCATAATACCCACTGGAAGTGCCAGCACAACCAGCATAGCCAAGTATTTCCCGATAACGACAGAAGCCATGCTCAAAGGCAAAGAATACAGCAATTGATCCGTTTTGCTATGCTTTTCCTCTGCAAGTGTACGCATGGAGATGATCGGCACAGCAATCAGGAATATAAAGGATATGGCTTGCAGCACATATTCAAAATTGGCGTAATAACCGCTCAGATTGTACGCCATGCAGTATATTCCTGCAAAAATCAAAAACAGAGCTGCCAAAAGAAAGCCGGTAACAGACTTGAAGTATCCGTTCAGTTCCCGCTTGAATACAGCAATCATGCGTCCTCACCTGCCTCTCTGACTTCCTGCTTCTGTTGTTTGCCATGAAGCTTTTTTCTCCGGACGGTTTCAGACTCAGGCTCATTTTGCGTCAGTTCAAGGAATACGTCCTCCAGGCTTGCGTGGACGGATGTCATTTCAAGCAGAATTACCTCGCTGGCAGAAAAAGCTCTGAACACATCCGGACGGATATCAAGATGATCTTTCGGCGTCAGTTCTATTTCTGTTACGCCATCCTCTGACCGCACCAGATGCATGTCCTCGATCCCTTCCACTTTCGTCAGAATATCGCGTATGGCTTCTTCATCCGCGGCTGCTTCCACACGGATGGTTGTGGACCCTGCCAACAGCGTTGTTAAGTTCTCAGCTGTATCGCTTGCGACAAGATGACCCTTACTGATGATCATAATGGACTGACAGACCGCCTGAACCTCGCTGAGAATATGGCTGGATAGGATGATGGTATGCTCCTGACCCAACTCTTTGATCAGGTCACGGATCTCGATGATCTGCGCTGGATCCAGACCGACAGTCGGTTCATCCAGAATGATGATCTCCGGATTCCCAATCAGTGCTTGGGCGATACCGACACGTTGCCGGTACCCCTTGGATAGGTTACTGATCAGCCGATCCTGCACCCCGGTGATTCTTGTTTTTTCCATGACCCTCGCCAATTCGGAAACCCATTCCTGATGAGGAACGTTTTTCGCCTCCAGAACAAAGAAAAGGTATTCCTTTGGCGTCATATCCGCATACAGCGGCGGTATTTCCGGCAGATAGCCAATCAATTGCTTGGCTGCTTTAGGTTCCTGTGTAATGGAGTGCCCGTCAATCAACACATCGCCTTCCGTTGCGCCAAGACAACCCGTGATGATGTTCATCGTAGTAGATTTTCCTGCACCGTTCGGTCCCAGAAAGCCATAGATCACACCCTTCTCTATCGTAAACGAAAGATCGGATATGGCAACATGGCTTCCATACCGCTTTGTCAGGTTCCTGACTTCGATCAAAGTGATAGCCCCTTCCTGTATTTATTGCCCATAAAGACGGGGGTATCTTATCAATCGAACCTTAGTTATGGCTTAAAAGCAGGGTTTTCTTTTCAGGGTATTGAGAAAGTGTACCGAACACAAAAGAACCGCACTAAGTGTTCTGGTATCGTTGATTACTTGACACCAAATATGACTGTGGTATAATTATCCCACAAGGAGGTGTGTTCCTATGACCTGCATTCCGATTCGTGAGCTGAAGGATACAAGCAACATCTCGCAGATGTGCCATGCTGCAAACGAGCCTATCACCATCACCAAGAATGGCTATGAAGACATGGTGATTATGAGTGCCGAAACATACAATCGCATTCGTCTTCTTTCTGTATACGAAAAACTGATGATGGCTGAGCAGGACATAGCCGAGGGCAAGGTCAGTGATGCCTTTGATGCTATGAACAATATGAGGAACAAGTATGGCCTATAATGTGAAGGTGACCGCTTCGGCGGAGAAAGACCTGGATGCCATCATCTCCTATATCGTGCAGGAGTTGAGCAATCCGCAGGCTGCCAGTCATCTGCTGGATGAGATCACCAGGATGTATCGTATGCTTGCGGATAATCCAATGGTCTTCCCGGCATGCAGCCAGACACTCCTCCAAAGATATCGCAAAGTGACTGTGATGCGATGTGTCATCATCTATCGCATTGATGGCGGGACTGTGTATGTGGAGCGGTTCTTCAGCCAATTGGAAGACTATGTGAACAAGTTGTAAGTGCGATACGACAACCAAGGTGTAAACCGTCTTCCGGATCAGTTGCTACAAGCAAGGAGATCCAAAGGATGGAACAGAATCAATCCAACCTATTACCGGGCATTGATAAGGTATAAGCTCAGATTTATCGCAAGATGCTCAACACGAGAAAAGGTCGTCCTTTATGGACGGCCTTTTCTCGTGTCGAATTGTGGCGCAGTACCTTTCAGTCTCCACAGTCTTTCCGAATCACATTGCAGAGAGACGGAGCCGAGTGTCAGCCCAGTGGGCTGTTCGCGAAGCGAAAACGAGGCGGAAGTCGGCTGAACAAAGGATTGCCGCGAACGACAGTGAAGCGGGACGACTATTGCGAAACTGACCGAGCGAATGGAATGAGCGAGACGGGGTTCGAGTGTCAGCCCAGTGGGCTGTTCGCAAAGCGAAAACGAGGCGGAAGACGGCTGAGCAAAGGAGCGCAAGGCACGGCAGTGCCATGCGTGACTATTGCGAAGTTGACCGAGCGAATTTATGAGCGAGACGGGGTTCGAATCCCCTTAGCTCCACCACCCACCCTCGGAGGCTGAAAAGCTTTCGAGGGTTTTCTCATAATTGATTAAATAAAGAAGAGTGCGTCTTCTTTTATGGTGAAGAGGCACTTCATTTTCCAATTTCAAGTATAGCTTCACGAGAATAATCCTGTCACGGATTGCTTTGTTTTGTCCGGTTAAGGCTTGGGAAGCCAGTATACCGAATACTCTGTTTCGATCTCGAAGCCGAACTTTTCTGCCAGATGCCGGGAAATGTCGTTTTGTGCGTCCCAATGAACCCTGAAGCCGCGCTTCATGCAATCCAGCAGCATCCATGCAGCACAGGCCGTAGCCAGATTCTTTAGTTGATATGCTTCTTTTGTGGAGATGTCCATTTCAACTTCACCGTCCAAGCTCAGGAAAGAAGACGCTGCTGCCACAATTTCTTCGTTGTAATAGATTACAGCGCCGGAACCTTCATCCCGAAACGCAGCAAAACAGGAATAATTATCCCCGTGAAAAAACGGATGCTGTTCAAAAGCGGCTTCATCCATACCAGTCAGCCTGTACCCCTCCGGAATCATCACCTTTTCCGGGAATGTAAAGCGGCATGCAGGTCTCATCATCGTTCTCCGGTATATTGCCACATTGGGATACTGTACCTTCATTTGATCTTCCCAGGCGTTTGTCAGGCATACCAGCGGCCTGCCTCTGAAATGGGAATCCACCCGGACAATTGATTCCGGTTCCGGTTTTCCATCCAGATAGACAAACAGCGCATTTGTGATACTGCTCAGGCTGTATTGTTCCCGTTTGCCGAATGTGCCCTGCAGAGCTGCTCGGTATGAAAGAGGCCAACTCATATTGCATCTCCAGACCTCGTGATCTGCATTTTCATACAGTCTCATTTATTCCGTAAGTCCTTTGATAAACGCTATGATGGTCTCCGCAGTTTCATCCGGCGTCTGGTTTTCAGTGTCGATGAACAGTTGATACTTCCCTCGGTTCCGGCCGATCCACTGATTATATTCGATATGGGGCCGAATCGCTTCGTCTGTCGTGAAGCCCCGCTCTTTGGGCCTGGCTCGGAGGCGTTGATCAATGATCTGATCCTTTGTCCATAGCGCGATATGGAAGGTAGCGGTCAATGCTTCCGGCACAACTGCCTTCGTGATATAATCGTGGGGAGCCATGCAGGTAACGAAAACCAGGTTCCGTCCGTCGGCGATCCGGAACGCTTCCCGCAGAGTGTCCGATCCGTACTGTTCTTCCCGTTCGGTGCTGGCATAATCCCACCAGTTGAGACCTGTTTCATCCGAATCGACGCAGGCGTACCGATCCGGATCCAGTCTTGCCGCCAGTTCATCCTTCATGGTGGATTTTCCCGCGCCGCAGGTGCCGGTGATGATAAATAGTTTCATTTCCTTTTGCCCCCTATCTCCTGATCACGGTGCAGTCCTTCACATATTCCCCGTACCTGGCCAGGAAGTCATGCTTCACCAGGGAATTATCTTTCCGCTTTCTGTCCAAGAACGATCATGGAAAGAGGGAAGCCGTTGTGATTGAGCGAACCGAAGCCGCCACTGATATCGTGGTCGAATTCCTGCAGGCCGGTCACGACGATCCCGTTTAAGCACATGCCGGAAACGATTTCCGACAGCGGATGGGTGTAGTCCGTAAAGGTCTTTGAGCGATACCTTTTCTGCGTCATGTAGTACATGCCTTCATTGTTTGTCCATTCGTGCTCAAAGTAGGAATAAGGACACGCCGTTCTGTGATTCGGGTCGAACAGTTCTTCACCCTCCGTGGCAAGCATGTTCGTGCAGGGGTGCTGCTCGTTGATCACGATAATTGCCCCCGGCTTCATGCATTTTGAGACGACCGCGAAAAAGCGGTCCAGATCGCTGAACCAGCAGAGCGCGCCGATGGTGATGATGACCAGATCAAACTGTTCCCTGTAGCAATCATCGATGTCATAGACATTCACCGCTTCAAACGCACAGGGCAAATTCAATTCCTTTGCCTTTTCATTGGCAAACGCCACCTGGTTTTCGGCGATGTCAAAGCCGATTCCCTTCTTTGCCCTGCCGCTTTTGACCAGAGAAAGCAGTTCCCGCCCGTTGTTGCAGCAGAACTGGCCGACCTCCGCGCCTTCCGTATGGAGCTTTTTCAGCACGCTTTTCGTTTCTTCGTTGAAGAACGGGTAATCTTCTGTAAGCACGCGCGCTGTGATATCGGCGCCCCAGGAAGCGTCCCTGTTTTCAAACGCTTCTTCCCAAGCGGCTTTGTTTCCTTCGATATACTTATCCATAAAGCCCTCCATTAATTCTTTCTGACATAGATCAGGATAAAGTTCAGAATCTTTTCCAGTCCTTTTTGCAGAAATTCCCTATCGCGGATGCCAAATTCATGTCCTGAATCAAACCACTCCTGCCAGGCCATATCAAAGCATTCTGCTTCTTTCACAGTGATATCGCACATTTCGTCGCATTCGTTTTTCAATAGTTTTTCCCACCATGCCGCTGTTTTGAACAGTTGCGCGTCATCACCTTCGGCCCCATCAGATAGTCTTTTGTAAAGTACTGCCGGTATTTCTCAGTTTTACTCATTTTGTTTACTCTTTTCATTGCAGCTGAATTCTGTAATACAAATCGTCCCCAGAAAATGCCGTCTCTCCCTGGTTCTTTTTCCGGTCATACATAACAAATCCTACGCTCTCGTAGTTTTTGGGGGCAATCAGGTTGCTGTTCGTCCGCACACGGATTTCTTTTAATCCTTCATACTCCCTGATGCGGCGGAGGGCCTCCGTAAGCTGCGCTTTGCCGAATCCGTTCCCTTTGTAATCCGTTCTGATGGCATTGTGCCCGATCTCCACATACTCCGGCCGATTCCTGGGGTCCCAGCAGATGAAGCCGATGGGCTCCTTATGGAAGCAAGTGATGAAGCTGTACTTGTCCGCAATCTCCGGATGGTCGAAGAAGAAGTCATCCGTTTCTCTCCAGTTCCTGTTCCAGCACTGCACGCAGCGCTCGTCAAAGGAATATGCATCCTTCAAAATGTCGTGCATAATGCCCCGGTCAAAGTCCGTTATCCTTTGGAAGGTCAGCACCGCTTGAATCCATTCTTCCCTTGTGATGGCAAAGGCATAGGAGATCATGTTCTTCTGGTCGGGATACTCCTTTACCTTCTTCATGCCGTTGGCCAGGGCGGTGCGCCAGGAGCTCTCGTTGGTATATTTCATGTAGGAATATAGCACGTTGTACTTGGTGTTCGTAAACGCCCAGTCCCGGACGGCTCGGGCCGCTTCCTTGGCAAAGCCCCGCCGCCAGTATTTCTTGTGGATGTGATACCCGATCTCTGGCAGCGTTTCCCCGTCGATATTCTGCAACGTCAGTCCGCAGTCCCCGATGAATTCTCCGGTTTCCTTCAGCATCACCGCCCACAGGCCGAAACCGTATTGGGCGTAGTTTTCCAGATTCCAGTCGATCCAGCGCCTGGAGCGAGCTTCGTCAAAAGGTGCCGGATAGTGTGCCATCGTTTCCGGATCGGATACGATTTCAAAGAGCGCGTCAAAATCGTCCCGTGTGTATTCCCGAAGGAACAGGCGTTTGGTTTCGATCAACATGTTCACTCCTATCTGCGGACAACGGTGCAATCCTTCACGTACTCCCCGTACCTTGACAAAAAGTCATCCTTTTCCGCTTCCTCCGTGATCCAAAGGATCGCCCAGGCGTTTTCAATGCCCAGGTTTTCATACGCCTTGTGGCGGTGGTTGCCATCGTTGAGTTCAAATTCACCCTCCACATAATGGACGATGAGCGGCGGCATATCCGGATCGTTTTGAACACTCTTTTCCAGTTCGGCCACCCGGATGGCCCACCAGTCCTTGTCGATCCGGTATTTCATCTCTGGCTCCGGCCCCGCGCACCGGTGAAACAACCGGATAGGGAACAAGGCCGGGCTGAAATAATACCGGTCGAAGAGCTTCAGACCGTCCGAGAAGGGGATGTTCCGCCCGTCCTCGTTGAGATACAGATGAACCCAGGCGTCCAGTTTTCCCGCCGCCGCATAAGCTTTCGCAGAGGACAGGGTTGCGCTGTACTTGAGCATAGCGATCTCCTTTCTTGAATACACGATTCGCTTGATAGAATCATAGGAGAGCGCGTACCTGTCCATGAGCTGTTCGATGGTCTTGCCCTGTTCAAATCCCTGACGGATTTCCCGGTTCCGCTCCCGGATATACTCCTGATAGCCGGATGTTTCACCCCAGGCTTTTTTCTCTTCCCGGGCCGGCACATAGATGGTTTCGCCGGACACATACCGCTGGATTTGTTTGAGGAGCTCTTCAGGAAAAATCTCCTGCGCGTTTCGATAGGCCATGGTTTCGCTCTCCTTTCAGAAAGGATTGTAGGGCATGCTCATTCAAAAAGATATATCGTGTTTGGCTGGAAGCGTTTTTGACACACCGGATCACAGCTTTTTCACATACGCCACGATCCGGTTGGCTTCCTCAATATACTCCGACGCATTAATGATATGCTGTTGTTACCATGCCATCCTCTGATCAGCTGATGAGGCCGGCGTAAGGGATATCCCGGATCAGACATTCCGCTGCATCCTGAATGTCATCATCCTCGGGAAGCTCTCCCTCTCTGGCGCAACATTCAAACTCATCCACGATATTCTCGATAAGCACCATATCAATGAATAACGGAAGTTGGGCAAACAACACTTCGGGAATATCCGTTTCCGTTCGATAACCGGCAAGAACCGTATTATAATAGTTCCACATATATGCCTTGCGTTCCTCTGCATCCTTGATATGCCAACACCAGCCTTCACCATGTGTCCACAGGTTGGCGAGATCAAACATATACCAGCAGTTCATGCAGTTGTCAAAATCAAACACTGTGATTCTGCCGTTGTCCATATTGATGTGATAATTGCCATCACTGAAATCGAAATGAACCATTCCAAATGTTTCGGAATCAACAGGCAGAGTGTCAAACAACGCAAGGCGTCGGAAGATCGCTGCTTTCAAAACCTCGTATCGATCGGGGATCAATTCGTTGATGTATGTCCTGTTATATTTGTCCTTGTACGCCATGCGGGGATACTGCGGAACATACTGCTTTGACAGACGGTGGATCATGCCAAGTACCTTACCGGTGTTGAAAAAATATTCTTCCAACGGAGCACCTTCCCGATAATGGTATCCGTTGTCAGACAGGAGCATCCCCTCCGCATACTCAAACATGCACAGATATGCGGTCTGTCCGTCCAGTTCGCACCGCTCCACAAGGCAGTGATTCTTGGAAGGGATCACATCTGTCACAGGGGCGCCGTGACACGCGAGATAATGCATAAATTCGGTTTCTGCCAGATAATCCGCTTCCGACCTGTCCGGCAGGGAAGATACCCGCAACACAGTCTTCTTTCCATCCGTTTTGGTGATAATATATACCGTACTGCGACCACCCTCATGCCTGGGCACGCGCGTGATCCCGCAGTTTTCCAACGAATACAACTGTTCTGCTTGCTGGATGAGTAATTGTTCATCCATCTTTATTCACCTCCGGCATCAGTACAAACCTTCTTCGGACAAAACATTGATCGCCCGCTCTACGTTCCTTGCTTTGACGAATATAGCCCACATAGCATCTGAATTCATATTCATCATCCGTTCATTTCCCACGGTGCCGTTGAATTCGTCTGGCAGCGTTCTTGCATTGATACGGTTGTCTTTTAGCAAATTGATTGCTTGATACGCCTGTGCCGTATTCCAAGCAGGGGGTAATTTGATCCATTTATTCCGTATCCGGTCTCTTTTTCTTTTTTCCATCATGGTCTGCTTGCCTATCTGTTGTATGGTAAGGCTGACCATCATCAAGCCCACAATGAACAGGACTGTGTTTTGCGTGGTATCCAGCTTATTGGCTTGGAAACCGGTCATGGCGCCACCTGCTGCGCATATAATCCAAAGTATGATGTTCCTCAACATATTGATTCCTGCAAATCTGTTTATCCTCTCATCCTGATCGGAATGCACAATTCACCAACATAATCCGGCGCAGTTGAATCACCAGGCAGGATCCGCTCCAGATAACCGTCTGTCAGGAACTCGTACTCCGTCCCCGGCAGCCACTCCTTATAGATGCGATGCCAGGTCTCTTTGAAGGAATCTTTTGCAGGTCCTACACACTTGAAGATCGTCCAAGTGTATGCTGGAACATGTATCACTTGAAATCCTTTCGGTACGCCCTCCACATCATCTGCCATACATCCGATACCATATATCCGACGGCTATCATCGTCCAGTGACGCACAGGTACCGATTGTACCACGGAGTTTACGGCAATTCTCATCTTCATAATATGCATGCCAGATGGCC
>JAZUFB010000103.1:0-18972 GCA_045640475.1 Clostridia bacterium | reverse complement strand
TGATCTGTACAGGTGATAAAGGTTTGAACATTTTCAATTTCTTTCAGCAGTCTGACACGTCTCGTCATATCGAGTTCACTCATGACGTCATCCAACAGCAAAATAGGAGTATCACCTGTTACATCCTTATATAAGCGTAGCTGTGCTAATTTTAACGATAGAGCAGCTGTTCTTACCTGGCCCTGACTTGCATAAAGTTTCATGTTTTTTCCGTTTAACCGGATCTGCAGATCATCACGATGCGGACCGACCGATGTATTGCCTGTAATTATATCTTCATGAAGTGATTTTTTAAATCCTTCAGCCAACGCTTTTTCAATATCTTCTTCCTTCACTGATGACTGATATTCAATTGTCAGTTTCTCGTTGTCTCTTCCACTGATTGAACAATAACATTCAGACGCATACTGATTCAGAATTTCAATATACTTTTTTCTTTCCGGTATGATCGTCTCAGCTGGCCGGATCATAGCATTTTCAAATTCTTCCATAATAAATGAATCTGCTATTTCATTGTATTTCATCTTTTTGAGAATCGCGTTTCTTTGTTCCATTGCTTTTCGATATTGCTGAAGCGCAATGAAATAAGGCACGCTGATCTGGCTGAGCAGCATATCGATGTATCTTCTTCTTACAGAAGGTCCTTCCCGGATCAACTCCAAATCTTCAGGAGAAAAAATGACACATTGCAGACGACCCATCAGATCTGACAGTTTTGTTATTTTCTTTTTGTCAATAAAAATCGACTTTGTGGTATTTTCACCGGGAAGCATCTTGACCGCAATGTTACAGTCACTGTGTATCCGTTCCAGTTCAATGCCGCAAGCACCAAATGACTGTCCGATCATGACCGTGTTTCTGTCATGAGATACACGGTGACTTTTTCCTAAGGCACAATAATGGATTGCTTCAAGCAAATTCGTTTTTCCTGAGCCGTTTTGTCCAAAAAAGAGGTTAACGGATCCATGGGGGTCCAATTCAAGATCCTCATAGTTTCTGAAGTTTTTCAGTCTGATCTTTTTGATCTTCATACTTTGATCCGTCCATTGTTATAAAAGCGGGAAGGCGTGTATGCTTTCCCGCTTTTCGTGTTGGAGTTATGTTTCACGTGAAACATTATTGGAACGTTCTCACAGGAAGGATCAGATACAGATAATCGTCGCCTTCCTTCGGCAAAAATACACAGGGGCTTACATTGCTGATAAATTTCATATTCAGTTCGTCATCATTGATATTCCGGATGACATCCATAATATACTTTGCATTGAAAGCAATATCCACTTCTTCTCCGTTCAGACAGGCATCCATTTCTTCGACAATATCGCCCATTTCTGCGTTGGAAGAAACTGTCAGAGAATCTTTACGGATACTGATTTTGATGAGGTTATTCTTTCCTTCTCTGGCCATCAGGCTTGCACGTTCAATAGCATCCTGAACAGCCATTTTGTTTGCCTTGGCTTCAGTGTTGAAATTTTCAGGAAGGATCCGTTTATAATCGATATATTCACCGGAAAGCAACACAGTGGAGAAACGAATGTTTCCAAAGGAAACCTGCATTCTGTTTCCGCTGAAGATCATTTTACAGAAGGATTCATCTTCCAGCAGGATCCTGCTCAGTTCGTTCATCACTTTTCCGGGAATGATAGCCTTTAAATAATCCATCCCTTCGGGCAGTTCAAAAGGCTGGAAAACCTTCTGGATAGCAAGACGGAAGCCATCGAGGGCAACAAGCCTGGCTTCGCATCTGCTGACTTCCATCAGACAGCCCGTCAGGATCTGACGATTCTCATCCGTAGCAATGGAAAATACAACATGGGAAATCATGTCTTTCAGCTTTTTCTGAGGGATCTTGACTTCGATTCCTTTTTCAAGCTCCTGAATTTCAGGATATTCCATTGCGTTCATACAGGCAATGTTTGTTCTGCTCTTCATGCATTTTACATTGGCTGTACGTTCGTCATTGACTGTAATCGTCACAACGCCGCCGGGCAGTTTACGGATCAATTCGTTAAAAAGTCTTCCGGGAAGAACAACGCGACCGTTTTCATGTACATCCGCAGCGTTGATACATTCAATGTTCAGACTGCCATCGCTGCAGGTCATGAGGACATGATCGTCTTCAGCTTCGATCATAACCCCTTCCAAAATCTGTTTTGCGGGTCTTGCGGACAATGCTCTTGTGACAGTGTTCAATCCTTCGAGCAGATCCTGTGCGTTCATCGAAAATTGCATATCGTTTCCTCTTTCCCGGGAAAACCCGTTAATCACTAATAATATATAATATATAATATCGTCGTAGTAGGGGCTGTGGAAACTGTGTAAAAGTGGGGTTTTCTTAATAATATCAAATGTTTGCGGATTTTACAAATTGTGGAAAAGTGGTCTGTTTATCCACATGGCTCTTTGCTTTTTCTGATTTTCTCTGTCAAATTCTTCAAGTTCTCATCTGATTTTCTCTTCTGTATGAGATCAAAATGAGGACCGAAGAACATCAAACAGGAAAATTGAGGGTACAAACATCAAGTTATCCACAAAGTTCACAGGGTTGTGCAAAAGATTATGTGAATTTGCTTTCAACCCTTTATTTGCTTGCAATCAGGGTCCTGTTCCGCCAGTAATAATCCACACCGCTCCACAGCGTGATGAGAGCGACCCAGCTGACCAATATGAGTCCAAACCAATGGCTTGCAACAGGAATCCTTGAAATCATGAGCCAAAGGATCAGTGCAATCTGACTGCATGTTTTGATCTTGCCGAGCTTTCCGGCAGCAATCACCTTTCCCTTGGAGGCTGCCAGCAATCGCAAGCCGTCAACGGCTAATTCGCGGCTTAAAATCAGAACAACGACCCAGGCAATCATCAGTTTCTGATCGGTCAGCATGATCAGCGTGGAAAGGACCAGAAGCTTGTCAGCAATCGGATCCAGCAGTTTTCCGAAATCTGTTACGATTCCGTTCTTCCTTGCCAGATAACCGTCCAGAAAATCGGTGAAGGAAGCCAGACAAAACAGGATGAGTGCAACGATCCAGCTCCAGGAAGTACCTATGTAGAACGCTGCTATAATAAAAGGAATGGCAATGATGCGCGCAATCGTCAGTTTATTGGGAAGATTCATTTTACCTGTTCTCCCATCAAATCATATGTATCGGCTTGTGTAATACGCACATTGACGAATTCTCCGGCTTCCGGAAGCTGATCGGCGGCTTTGAACACGATCTCTCCATCCGTCTCCGGCGCCTCGCTTTCACTCCTGCCCAGGCAAAGCCCTTCATCATTATGATCGGTCACAAGAACTTGGACGACCTGTCCTACACGGGCCTGATTCTTTTTCAGGGATATCGTTGCCTGCAGGTTCATCAGACGATCCAGTCTTTCCTGTTTGATTTCTTCAGGAATCTGATCTTCCATCCTTGCGGCAGGCGTTCCCTCTTCAGGAGAATAGGTGAAAGCACCCAGACGGTCAAATTGGGCAAAACTGACAAAATCAAGCAATTTTTTGAATTGATCTTCCGTTTCACCGGGGAAACCGACGATGATACTGGTTCGAAGTGTCAGTTTTCGTTCCTGTGCCATTTTGACGCATCGGATGATATCTTCATCTGTGCCACGGCGATGCATCCTGCGCAAGAGAACCGGATCGATATGCTGGATCGGAAGATCCAGATATCGGCAGACATTGGGCGTATCTGCCAGCACATCAAGCAGTTCTTCGTTGGTTTCGTCAGGGTAGCAATACAATACGCGAAGCCAATCGACACCTTCAATTGACGCGGCTTTTTTCATCAGCGCGGGAAGGGCCGTATGAGAACCGTCATCCGTGCCGAAACGGGTCGTATCCTGGGCGACGAGAATATGTTCACGAACGCCCTGACCGGCCAGCTCTTTGATTTCCTGAAGAATCAGTTTTTCATCTCTGGAGCGGTACGGTCCGCGAATCAACGGAATCGCACAGAAGGTGCATCGATTGGAGCATCCGTCTCCAATGCGGGTATAAGCAGTATAAGGAGGTGTTGTCAATACGCGGTTATGCTCGATAAAGGAATAATCATCCTTGCAGGAATGAGAGCTTTGACCCTTAAGTGCTTTCTGAACAGCATCGGGCAACAACGCATACTGATTGACGCCAAGAAGCACATCGATCTCCGGAATTTCGGCAAGCAGTTCGTTTTCATATCTTTGGGCAAGACAGCCGGTGACGACCAGCACTTTGCAGCGCCCGGTCTTTTTATATTCAGCCAGCTCAAGAATCGTATCGATCGATTCTTCTTTCGCGGCTTCGATAAAGCCGCAGGTATTGACCATCAATACATCGGCTTCCGCGGGATCAGCCGTGAAACGGTATCCGTGATCCTTCATCAAACCAAGCGCAATTTCGGAATCAACACGGTTCTTGTTGCATCCAAGGGATATGAGACCCAGTAAAGGTGCCATCAGAAAACACACTCCTTCATCTAATTATAACATGAAAGAGCAGGCAAGAAAAGATTTTCGTATAGAATCCTGCAGAAAGGGTCTTTTGTCCGGATCAGGCAAGCGTAAAGGAGAGAAAATCGAGCGAACCTTCGCCGGTATAAGTGAAATAGAGGGCTGTTTTTCCAGGCGTATAAGAAATCGGAGCGGTAAAGTCGGCCCAATCAGAAGTTGCGCTGATGGAAATTTGTGCAATCTCGCTTCCTTCTTTTTCGTTGCGCAGGATCATGGTTCCCTTGGCTGTGCCACGGACACGCAGAGTGACGGAACAGGCGGTTTGCAAGTCGAAATAACGGTAACCGGCGGTCGCACCGTCTGTCATGTTGTTGATATACTGATTCGGGTCCTCCATCCGGTCTGCGCCTTCCTGGGTAAAGGCAGGATGATTTTCATTCTGCTGATCCGGGAGACTTTCAGTCGTGCCGTTTTTGCTGTAAAGATGACAGGCAATCCTGGCTTCATAGGTTCCCTGATCGCGCAAGGGACCGCCGTTCAGGCCGCAGGATGTGACTTCGGCCTGATGAAAAGCTTTACCGTCAAAGAAGATCTCTTCGGCACAAGCCTGTCTGGAAAAGAAATGGCGGTTGGTCTGGCGATGATAGAAAACATACCATTTTCCATTCACAAAAGCGACGCTTCCATGGGTGTTACCGCGATAATTCATGGCCTGTGTATTGCCATTGACGCCAATATCAGCATTGGAAACAAGTACGCCGCCGAAACGGTAATCTCCCAGCGGTTCGTCAGCCACGGCCCAGCAAAGCTCGTGCATCAGACAGGAAGAATAGATAAAGTAGTACTTGCCGTTGATCTTGCGGACGGAACTGGCTTCAAAGAAAGGATGCGCTTCAAACTCGGTCCCGTCGGCTTCGTTGACGGTGGGCAAATTGATATAGGGGCCTTGTTTCACGTGGAACATATCCTGTTCGAGTTCCATTTTCAGGCTGGCTTTGTCTGTAGGGGTCTGCTTGTAGCGGGGACTGTTACCGGAAAAGAGATAGACTCTTCCGTCATCGTCAATAAAGATGCCGGGATCAAACTGCCGGATCTCGTCCGGGCGGGAGCCAAGAATCTCGCCGTTTGCGCGGCGGACAAAATCCATAAACTCATAAGGTCCTTCCGGCTGATCCGCAACGGCAACACCGATCTCCTTCAGAAAATCGAGACAGTAGTAAAGATAATACTTTCCATCATTGCCGCGGCAGACATCGGGCGCCCAAAGAGCATGTGCGCCATCGGGATTACGGGGATCCTGGGTCTTTTTGAAAATGACGCCTTCATAGCGCCAGTCGGAAAGATCGTTTGTGGGCGCGGACCAACAGACATAGTCATTCTGACAGTAGACATCGCCGTTAAATTTATCGTGACTGCCGTATACATACAGGCGATCGCCAAAGACGCGAGGTTCGCCATCGGGAATATATTCCCAACTGGGAAGATAGGGGTTGAAAACCTGTTTTTTCATATTCATTTCTCCCTTATTTTCATTTTATCATTCGAAAATGAACGTATCCTCTGTTGTTCTGCATGCATTATACTCCACACGGCGGTGAAACACCAGTGGGCTCTGCTATTTATTGGCGTATTCGCTGTTTTGACACGCGGAAATAAAAAAACTATAATGCATTCAAAGAAAGATTTTCCGACGGAGGGCCTTCATGAAAGATACGTTTTTGATCGTTGACGGAAACAGCCTTATGTACAGAGCTTTTCACGCGTTGCCGCTGATGGACGCGGATGGGATCTATACCAACTCGATCTACGGATTTCTGTCCATGCTGCTCAAAGTGATCCGGGAGCAGAATGTTCAATATCTGGCAGTGTGTTTTGACGAGCACGCGCCAACCTTCCGTCATACGATCTATGCGGATTATAAAGCAGGACGCGCGGCGACGCCGGATGAACTGAAGCAGCAGTTTGTTACGATCGGTCCCCTGCTCGATGAAATGGGCATCCGTCATTATTCCTTGGCGGGATGGGAAGCAGATGACCTGCTGGGGACGCTGAGCCTGAAAGCGGGCGAACAGGGGGTCCTTCCGCTTTTGTTGACAGGCGATCGCGACGCGCTTCAATTGGTCGACGGCACGACGGAACTGATGTTTACCCGTAAAGGAATCAGCGAGACGGTACGCTTTACTCCGGGTACCGTATATGAAGAATATGGCTTTACGCCTGCCCAGGTAACAGACTGGAAAGGACTCGCGGGGGACTCCAGTGATAATATTCCGGGCGTTCCCGGTGTTGGTGACAAAACAGCGGTCAAACTGTTGCAGGAATACGGAACGCTGGAAGCCATCCTGGAAAATGCGGGAAGCATCAAGGGAAAATTGGGAGAAAAATTGGTAACCTGGGCGGATCAGGCCCGCTTCTGCAAAGAACTGGCTACGATCCGTCGGGACGCGCCTGTGGCGTTCTCCCTTTCGGATTGTACGCTGGGAGACTTGAAGTGTGGGATCCCGGCACTTAAAAAACTGCATCTGAATTCCATCGTAAGGCGTCTGGACCCGGAAACCGCGGATGAAAAAACGGCAGCCGCAGCTTCAGATGCGGGCACGGACAGGGAGATCGCTCTGCCTCCGATGACGGAATTCCGTTCCGTTTCCCTGACGGATCCGGACGCGGTCGTTGCCTGGGTCAAAAAACAAAACGCGGAAAGTCCTCTTTGCCTGTATGTGGATGATACCGTGATCTCGCTTGCCGTTCCTGAAGGGGAAAAAGCGCTGATCATGCTCGGCGGCGATCTGCTGAATCCGGGCGCCGATCCGGTGGAGATCCTGCGCGCGTTGGCCCCGCTGATCACGGACAGAAAAACCGTGACGCATGACATCAAAAAATTGCTTCACCTTCTGAGCAAGCAGGGCGTGGCCCTGCCGGAAAATTTTGAATGGGATACTCTGCTGGGGGCTTATCTGCTCCAGCCGCAGGAAAAGAGCTTCCGCCCGGGCGCGTTGCTTGCCGGTCAGCCGGACGACGCGGGGACGGTCTGTAATCTGTATCTCCGTCAAAAGATCCAGATCGAAGCTGCCGGAATGACGGATCTGATGCGCCAGGTGGAAATGAAACTGGCCGTGGTCCTTTTCCGGATGGAAAAAGTCGGCTTCCGGGTGGATGTACCCTTCCTGCAGGAACTTGGAAAACAGTATACCCGCGAGATCGAATCCCTTCGCGCGTCCGTTTTTGAGGCATGCGGGACCGCGCCGTTTAACCTGAACAGTACCCAGCAGCTGGGCGAAGTTCTGTTTGAAAAATTGCAGCTGCCGCACGGCAAAAAGACTTCCAAGGGATATTCCACCGCCGTGGAAGTGTTGGAAGGACTGAAAGATATTGCTCCGAATGTGATCGAACCGCTTCTCCGGTATCGGCAACTGACCAAGCTGAACGGGACCTATGTGGAAGGCATGGTCCCGCTGGTGGACCGGGAGGACAGACTCCATTCCAGTTTTGATCAGGCCGCGACCGCCACAGGCCGTCTTTCGTCCAGTGAACCGAATCTTCAGAATATCCCGGTGCGTACACGCGAAGGAAAAGAGATCCGGCGCGCCTTTTTGCCCAGAGAGGGTTGGGTCCTGCTGGACGCTGACTACAGCCAGATCGAACTGCGTCTGATGGCACATTTTTCCGGGGACGAGGCAATGCTGGACGCTTTCCGCAAAGGACAGGATGTACACGCGCGGACCGCGTCGGAAATCTTTGATGTGCCGCAGGATGAAGTGACGCCGGAATTGCGTTCCCGTGCCAAGGCGGTCAACTTTGGGCTGATCTATGGCATCAGCGCCTTTGGCCTCAGCAGGAATACAGGGGTCTCTGTGCACGAGGCGGAAAGCTTTATTTCCCGCTACTTCCGGAAATATCCCGGTGTCAAAGACTATATGGAGCGCAGCGCGGAAGACGGCGCGAAGAACGGATACGCGGTGACGCTGATGGGTCGCAGAAGATATCTGCCGGAGCTTCAGTCCTCCAAAGCGCAGATCCGTGAATTCGGTAAGCGCGCCGCGATGAATACCCCCGTGCAGGGCACGGCCGCGGACATCATCAAACTGGCTATGGTCCGCGTGGATGAAGCGCTGAAAAAAGAAGGCCTGCAGGCACGGCTTGTGCTGCAGGTCCATGATGAACTGATTCTCGAATGTCCTCCGGAAGAAGTGGAGCGCGCGTCTGAACTGTTGCGCCGCTGCATGGAGGAAGTGATCGAACTGAAGGTGCCGCTGCTCGCGGAGGTGCATACCGGCGCGAACTGGGCGGAAGCAAAGTAAAAATCAATCGTCGTCTTCGACAAGGAAGCTTTCCGCGGTCGGATCCCACGCGCTGGCAAAATAGATGATATCTTTGATATCCCGTACTTTGCTGCCTTTGGCGTTCACTTTCTGATACTTCATATCAGAGGTCAGAAAGACGGCTGTGGAGGAGGACCCGCCATCCAGATTATAGGCGATCCGTATTCCGTCAAAGGTCATCAGCAGATCGGCAAACTCATCCATGGTGAGGCCGGTCGAACCGGGATTCTCCGGTCCGTTGCAGCAGACGCAGAGATACTCGAGCGGCCCGGTCTGGCAGATGGCCATGCGCTGGGTCTGCTTGTACATGCCGACATCAAAATAGGCGTAATCTTCATCGGTCCGCTTTTTACCGTCCAGGACCAGGCAGGGACCAAAGGTGAAACTGTTGTAGACCGTGCCGGTGAAGGATTTGATATCCTCGTTGGTGGCATGGTCAAAAACATGAAAGTCGCCGCGACTGTCGATGACCAAAACATCGTGGCCACCCTGACAATCGAGCCGGTATTGTCTTCCCTGACGCACCAGATAGCCGCCGTTGCGGGCGGAGCAATAATCGGCGTTGATCGCGAAGACCGCATTGGCTTTTCTTGCCATGACGGTACCGACCACGGTCACATCCTGGCCAAATTTGCTGGACATCGCGGTCCGGATCTGCCCGGGACCGGCGACCTTTACCCGGACGGCCAACCAGTCGCTCTCGAGAAAACGTCCACGTTCAAGCCTCACGGAAATGGAGGGATCTTCATATCCGATGGGGCTTTTTTCGCCTTCCTCAAAGATCAGATATTCCGGACGCGGCGGAAAGACTGTGCCGTCTTCGACCGGGAGCTCGACCACTTCGCCGGCCAGACAAGGGACACAGAGGAGAACGATCACGCAGAGCAGGGTAAAGAACAATACTTTTTTCAAGGCTTTTCGACTCCTTTTATACGCAGGATCCGGAAAAATTATAGAGGAACGGACGCGGGGTGTCAAGGAGACAGAGAACCGTCCCCTGTCTCCTCAATTCCCGAACGTTCGCGTTCGAAAAACTTGAAAAATACAATGCATTAGTTTATAATTTAACACATTCCTAAAAAGGAGAAAGTATATACCCATTTTAAGGAGGAAAAACACATGAACAAGAAGTCTGTTTTGTCTATCGTGCTCGCGGTTATGATGGTCCTCGTGCTCGTGCTGACCGCTGGCTGCCAGAAGCAGGATAACAAGCCTGCTGGCAAGGCGGAAGAAAACGTGATCCGCATTGGCGTCTTCGAGCCCTCTACCGGTGACAACGGTGCCGGCGGAAAGCAGGAGATCCTGGGCATCCAGTATGCCAACAGCCTGACCCCCACTGTGACCCTTGGCGACAAGGAATACAAAGTGGAACTCGTGGTTGAAGACAACCAGTCCGTGACCGATAAGGCCGTTTCCGCCGCCCAGTCTCTGGTCAGCAAGAACGTGTCCGTCGTTCTGGGCTCCTACGGCTCCGGCGTGTCCATGGCCGGTGGCGATATCTTCGCCGCTTCCAAGGTTCCCGCGATCGGCGTCAGCTGCACCAACCCCAACGTGACCCTGCTGTGCGACTACTACTGGCGCATTTGCTTCCTGGATCCCTTCCAGGGCACCGTCATGGCCAACTATGCCAAGGAACTGGGCGCCACCAAGGCTTATGTCCTCACCATGCTGGGTGAAGACTACGGCGTCGGCCTGGGCAAGTACTTCGTTGAAGCCTTCAAGGGCCTCGGCGGCGAAGTGATCGAAGAAAACTTCACCGAAGGCACCAGCGACTTCACCGCTTACCTGAACAATGCCGTGTCCAACGGTTGCGACGTTGTGTTCGCTCCCTGCAGCACCACCTATGCCGCTCTGATCATCGACCAGGCTGCTTCCATGAATGTCACCTTCCCGCTGCTGGCCGGCGACACCTGGGAAAACTCCGCGATCCTCGAAGCCGCGAAGGGCAAGGACATCAAAGTCTACTGCTCCACCTTCTTCGACGAGAACGATGACGCCGCCACCGCCGCTGATTTCGTTAAGGGATTCAAGGCCTGGCTGAACGCTGACAGTGCCAACCTGACCAACAACGGTGGCAACGACATCGTCGCGGCCGTTTCCGCTCTGGGCTTTGATGCTTACAACGTTGCAATCGAAGCGATCAAGGCTGCCGGCAGTGCCGACACCGAAGCGATCGTGAAGGCTCTGCCCTCTGTGGCGACCACCGGTGTGACCGGTCAGATCACCTTCGACGAGCATGGCGATGCCAACAAGGATATGGCTTACATCAAGTTCGCCAATCCCGAGACCGGCGCCTTCGACTTTGTGAAGACCCAGTCTGTTGCCGAATAATCTTCATGATATGGCAGGGGGCTGTTGCGTAAGCAGTAGCCCCCTTTTCTCTCTCATTCCCACATGGAAGGAAGACCTGTATGTTTGATACGTTGTTGCCCTATCTGCTGGCCGGTATTTCGGTCGGCGGACAGTATGCCCTGATTGCCGTGGGCTATACCATGGTTTACGGTATTCTGCGGCTGATCAACTTTGCCCACGGCGATATCTTCACCGCGGCGGGCTTCTTTATGGTCTATCTGACCGCGAGTTTGCCCCTGGGCATCTCGATCCCGCTGACGATCATCCTGACGGTGGTGCTGGGCTTCAGTGTGGAGCGTGTGGCTTACAAGCCCCTGCGTTCCGCGCCGAGAATGTCCATCATGATCTCCGCCATCGGTGTCAGCTATCTGCTGCAGAACCTGATGTGGTACCTGACTGGCGGTCTGGCGAAGCAGTATCCTGTGCTGCCCTGGCTCAGCGATACCATCCATATCGGGTCCGCCAGCACCAAGGTGGTTACGATCGTCACGCCTATCCTGACCATCGCTCTGGTGGTCGGCCTGGTGATGCTGATCAACCATACCAAGATCGGTATGGCCATGCGTGCCGTGTCTGTTGACTTTGAAACCTCCCAGCTGATGGGCATCAAGATCAACAACGTCATTTCCATGACATTCATTATCGGCTCCGCGATGGCGGCCATCGGCTCCATGCTTTATTTCACCAACTATACGGCGGTCACGCCGACCGTTGGCGCGATGCCCGGTCTGAAGGCCTTTGTCGCCGCGGTATTCGGCGGGATCGGGTCGATTCCGGGTGCGATGATCGGCGCGCTGATCATCGGTATCTGTGAAAACCTGATCAAGGCTGCCGGTTTGACCGCGTTCTCCGACGCGTTCACGTTTGCCCTGCTGATCGTTGTGCTGATCTTCCGTCCGACCGGCCTGTTCGGCGAAAAGACCAGCGAGAAGGTGTGAGGTGATAACCATGAAGATGAGCAAAAAACGTTTGATCATTTCTCTGCTGGTTGTCGCTGTCCTCTTCGTGGCGGCCTGGGCTGTGGAGAAATTTGGAAACAACAGTATGGCGGTGACCGTGCTCCAGAAGGGCGCTGTGTATGCCCTGATCGCGGTCTCCATGAACCTGTTGAACGGTTTTACCGGTCTATTTTCTCTGGGTCAGGCCGGTTTCATGCTGGTGGGTGCCTATTCCTACGCGATCCTGACCATTCCCATGGCCAAGCGCGCGGCGGTGTACCAGTACTATAACGGCGGTTGGGTCCAGTTTACGATCGGTATCCTGCCCGCGCTGATCATTGCCGGTCTGGTTGCGGCCCTGTTTGCCGCGCTGATCGGTCTGCCGGTGCTCCGCCTGAAGGGCGACTATCTGGCGATCGCGACCCTCGGCTTTGCTGAAATCATCCGCGCCATCGTCCAGTGGGACACCATCGGCCCCCTGACGAACGGCTCCAACCTGCTGAAGACGTATCCGACCCTGAACACGGCGATGCCGGGCAATACCGTGCTGTTTACCTTCATTGTGGTCGGGATCTGTATTGGATTGATCCTGCTGCTGATCAACTCCACCTATGGACGCGCCTTTAAGGCAATCCGTGATGATGAGATCGCGGCGGAAGCCATGGGTATCAACCTCTTCCACCACAAGCAGATGGCCTTTGTGATCTCCAGCTTCTTCGCCGGTATCGGCGGCGCGCTGCTGGCGATGTATCAGGGCTCCCTGCAGGCCAACAGCTTCAAGAGCTCCATGACCTACGAGATCCTGCTGATCGTCGTCATTGGCGGTATGGGCAGTGTCTCCGGCAGCGTGATCGCCAGCTTCCTGTTCATTGCCTGCAGTGAATGGTGGCTGCGCTTCCTCGACTCCGCGACTTTCATCGGAGATTTCCAGGTGCCGCTGCTGAGCCCCGGCTTCCGTATGGTGGTCTTCTCCATCGTGATCATGGTGGTCGTGCTGTTCTTCCGCAAGGGCATCATGGGTGACCGTGAACTTTGGGAACTCGGCAACCGTCGCCGCGCGAAGGGAGGCAAGTGACATGAGCGAAAAGACCGTAAAGGAAGTCCGGAATGAGGCCATGGCGCCTGCCGTTGAAAACGTGCTTCGCCTTGAAAATATCACGATGCAGTTTGGCGGCGTGGTCGCCATCAATAACCTGTCCATGGATGTCAACAAGGGCGAGATCGTGGCCCTGATCGGTCCGAACGGCGCCGGCAAGACTACGGCCTTCAACTGCATTACGGGCGTGTATGAACCCACCAACGGTGCGGTGTATTTCCATGGAAAGCCCATCGCGGTGAATCATCCGACCGGCAAAATGGCCAAGCAGTATGCCGGGGCCAACGGTGATCTGTATCTGAAGGAGAAGGTCACCAATACACCGGACAAGATCACCAAGCTGGGGATTGCCCGTACCTTCCAGAATATCCGCCTTTTCAAGAGCCAGACCGCTTTTGAAAACGTGCTGATTGCCACGCACCTGCGCAAGACCAGCAATTTCCTGACCGCGACCTTCCGCCTGAACCTGAAGGAAGAACGCGCGATGCGGAAGAAGACGATGGACCTGCTGGAACTGGTGGGCCTTGCGGATTCCGCGAATGAACTGGCGACTTCCCTGCCTTACGGCAAGCAGCGCCGGCTTGAGATCGCGCGTGCTCTGGCCACGGAACCCACCCTGCTTTTGCTGGATGAACCCGCTGCCGGTATGAATCCGCAGGAAACGGAAGAACTGGGCCAGTTTATTGTGGATATCAAGAACAAGTTTGATCTCACCGTGCTGCTCATTGAACATCATATGAATCTGGTCATGGATATCTCTGACCGGATCTATGTGCTGAACTTCGGGAAACAGATCGCCGAAGGCACGCCGGAAGAAGTGCAGAAGAATCCGGAAGTCATCACGGCCTATCTGGGGGAGGGTGACGAATGAGTTTGCTGAAAGTAACGGATCTCGTGGTCAGTTATGGCGGGATCGAAGCCCTGAAGGGCATTTCCTTTGATGTGGAAGAGGGCAACATCGTGACCCTCATCGGCGCCAACGGTGCCGGCAAGTCTACGACCCTGCGGACCATCTCCGGTCTGGTCAAGCCGAAGTCCGGCCGTGTGTATTTTGAAGGCCGTGATATTACGGACTATGATACCCAGCGTATCGTGCAGACCGGTATCGCGCTGGTTCCGGAAGGACGCCGCGTTTTCGCGAATCTGACCGTGCTGGAAAACCTGAAGATCGGGGCTTATCTGCGCAAGGACAAGGAAGTCATCGAAGAGGATATCGAATATGTCTTCGATCTGTTCCCCCGCCTGAAAGAGCGTTCCTGGCAGCTGGCCGGCACGCTGTCCGGCGGCGAACAGCAGATGTTGGCCGTGGCCCGCGCCATGATGACCCGGCCTAAGATGATCATGATGGACGAACCCAGCCTCGGCCTCGCGCCGCTTGTCGTGAAGGACATCTTCAAGATCATCCGCACCCTGAAGGAAAGAGGCATGACCGTCCTGCTGATCGAACAGAACGCCAACGCCGCCCTGCGCACCTGTGACTACGCGTATGTGCTGGAGACCGGCTCCATCACGACCGAAGGCAGCGGCGCCGAGCTGCTGGCTTCTGAAGCGATCCAGGAAGCCTACCTCGGAAAACAGAAGTAAACTATGAGATCCCAGGTCTCACGGGGCCTGGGGTCTTTTTTTACGACAAAAAAAGACATACCCGAAGGTATGTCCGAGAAAAGCGGGGTTTACTGCAGGTCAAAGGTGACCTGCACACAGCGGCTGATGAAGCCAACATCGGAGATGGCAACGGTCTCTGCTTCGTACTGGCGATCGTAGGACTGCAGCATCAGGTGGCTGTCATCGAGCAGCTTGATCTTCCGCAGATAGCGGTGCTCGTTCCAGTTGACCAGCATGATCGCGCCATCTACGGGGCTCTGGGCGGGGACAGTCAGCACGATATCCCCTTTGTGGATGCGGAAGCCGCGCATGCTGTCGTCCGGGGCCAGATAATAGAATACCTTGTCCGGATTGGCGCCTTCGATGCGGCCGTTTTCAACGGGGACCAGCTTATAGCTGACGGGCTTCATCACGGCGTTCATCACCGGCACCCGCTTCAGCACGCTCTGGAGCGCGTCCAGCCAGACACTGCCGGCGACGCCCTCCTGCTCGTCTTCCTCGGTGGAGGCGACCTTCTCGGCTTCCGGCCGTTTGGGCTTCGGCGCGGCGGCTTTGGCGGCCATTTGGGGCTGGACCTGGGCCAGGTCCACGGTGGTAGCGATATCATCCAGGGTGAATTCTGCTTCGGTCTGCTGCTTCAGGCCGATGGTCTTCAGGATGCGGCGGGCCTGGTCATCCGCGATGATACGGGTACCGGCTTCGACGGCCATCAGATAACTTTCGCTGACGCCGCACTTTTTGGCAACTTGCTTGGGGGTCATTTTCTGGCGGATCCGTTCGGTACGGATCAGGTCTCCGAGTCTGCTCATCTCGTTTGTTCTCCTTCTATACATGGGCCATGGGGCCGTGGGATCCTATTCGGGGAGCGCAACTGTCTCCGCGTCCGAATATATCACAGGTGAACCGCCTTTTCAAGGGTCGACGCGAAGGAGACGGACAGAACGGAGGAGTACCCGTGTATTCCGGAAAAAGTTTTTCATGTGGGACCGCCACAAACAGGAAGAAACCGGGCCGGTCCTTTCGTTTATTGATTGAAAACGGTCCGGGTGCCTGACTTCATGCGAAAAAACTCAAAATCCTGCGACAACAGTTGCGGGATAAGGGGTATGCAGTTTATAATGAGGAATACGGAGCATCCGGGCGCGGAGGATGAGCGACCGTACCGCGCCGCAAAAAGAAAAGAGTGGGGTTGGAAATGAAAATGACAAAGAGATTCCTTGCTGTTCTGGCCATGGTCCTCTGTCTTGTGCTCGCCTTTTCGGCGGTCACTTTCGCGGATGGATACGCGCAGAAGATCCAGTGGGTTCTGGATGACAACGGCGTGCTGACCA
The DNA here is from genome assembly GCA_045640475.1 of Clostridia bacterium. Lineage (GTDB taxonomy): Bacteria > Bacillota > Clostridia > Christensenellales > Aristaeellaceae > Aristaeella. The sequence goes on along the minus strand of JAZUFB010000103.1, from coordinate 2,906 downwards.
TTACCGGTACCGGCGCGATGAGTAACTTTACCGCCAAATCGACAAACGAATGGCTGGCACAGAAAGAGCTCATTACCGATGTTGTCATCGAGGAAGGGGTAACCACGGTCGGTAACTATGCTTTTACCGGGTGCACCAACCTGCGTTCCGTCTGTATCCCCGAGAGCGTGACGACGATCGGCAATTATGCTTTCAACGGTTGCTACGGTCTGGAATCGATTTATTTTGCCGGCCGCAGGACCACGTTCTCCGGCAACCCCTTCTCCAGCAAACCGGCGATCTATTGCTACGAATATGCCTGGGTGGACTATTGGGCCAACGGTCAGGGCTGCGCGGTGATCTATCTGGACGCCCTCAACGAAGCCGACCTGGTAGTCATGACCCTTGAACCCAGCCAGCTGCTGGGCGTGGGTGAGACCCGCACGGTCACCTATCAGCTGTTCCCCGCTTCCTGGCGCAACAATATCGTTTGGCGTGTATCCAATACTGCCGTTGCCACGATCGATCAGGACGGTATGATGACCGGTCGCAAGGCAGGAACGGTCCGTGTGACGGCCACGGTAGCCGGGACCACCTACGCCACAAATGTGCAGGTGCTCAACGGATACAGCTATAGCGGCAATTATGGATATAACAGTCTTTCGATCGTTTCTCAGCCCCAGAGCGTGACCTACAAAAACAACACCGATGTATGGCTGACCGTGGACGCTACGGGCTACGGCCTGACTTATCAGTGGTCTTCCCGCACCAAGACCGGCAGCTGGAAAAACATGACCAGCAGTGACAGCCGTACCACCGGCATCCGTGTCCGTGCCACAACCAGCATGGACGGTATGCAGTACCGCTGCACCGTAAGCGATTGCTACGGAAACACCGTGACATCGGACATTGCCACGCTGACGCTGGCCAAGGTGCTCAAGATCACCTCCCAGCCCACCGCGCAGTCTGTGACCGAGGGCCAGACCGCGGTCTTCACTGTGGGCGCGACCGGTGACGGCATCAATTACCAGTGGCAGGAGCGTACAAACGGCGGCGCGTGGAAGTCCAGTACCGCTGTCGGCGCGACGTCCGCGACCCTGCAGATCGCCACGACCCGCGCCATGAACGCGACCCAGTACCGTTGCCGCCTGACGGACGCTTACGGTGCCAGCGCGATCTCCAACGCGGTGACCCTGGCCGTTAAAGCCCGTGTGGTGCTTGTGATCAACAAGCATCCTGTTGACCAGACCGGCCGCAATAACACGGTGGTCCAGTTCAACGTGGAAGCCTCCGGCGCGGGACTCACCTACCAGTGGCAGGAATGCCCCACCAACGGCCAGTGGCAGAACACCGCTGAGCGCGGCAACAACACCAAGAGCCTCGGCGTGATCGCCACCAACTATAAGCACGGTTATCAGTACCGCTGCATCGTGTATGACAACACGGGCAGCAGTCTGATCTCAAATCCCGCCACGCTATATCTCCAGACGGTGACGCCGGTTCCGACCGCCGCTCCCCGCCTGACCGTTACCCGCCACCCCACCTCCGTGAACGTTCCGGCCGGCACCAATGCCCAGTTTACCGTTTCCGCTTCCGGCACGGGACTGAGCTATCGCTGGCTTGAATCCACCAATAACGGCTACACCTACACCACGGAATATGGTTTCAATACACCCACGCTGACAGTCAACGCCACCGCAAACAAGAACGGACGCAGCTACTGCTGTGTGGTGACGGACAACTATGGCAACAAGGTGACTACCTCCGCGGCTGTGTTGACCGTGCAGGTCCAGCCTACGGCAGCTCCGCTGCCTGCCGGTCTGGCTATCATCAGCCAGCCGACTGACGCTTACGGAACGCCGGGAACTAACATCCAGTTCCAGGTGCAGGCCAGTGGTACCGGATTGCGGTATCAGTGGCAGAAGAAGCCCGCCGGCGGTGCCTGGACAAATTCGCATGACAACGGAAACACCACGACGACCCTGACGCTGAACGCCAATCAATCGCTGAATGGCTATCAATTCCGGTGTGTTGTGATCGACAGCACCGGAGACGGCATCGTTTCGCAATCCGTTACCCTTTATGTCCGCTGACAGCGCTCTGTTTTTCGCTCCGGGATCCCATGGCGGGGTCCCGGGGTTCTTTTTCTTCGGGATACAGAAACTTTTTTCGATAGGGGTTGTCAAAGCACGCCAAATATGGTATGTTAGCCTTCGGTTCCACAAAGGACCACATTAAAAACACGGAAAGGAGAAGGTTTCATGCTGATGAATCGATTTGGATCCAATAAGACGCGGCGGAAGATGAACGGCAGAGCCTTCACCTGTGTGTAAAGGCATGCTCTGTTAAAAAACATCATCCGCCCGCGCGTGTCGCCGGCGGATTTTATTTTACCGTTTGTGCCGCGCGCATCCGGAAAGCAACGAACCCTTTGGTCTCACAGGAGAGGATGAGAGAAAGAATGGAAAACAAGACGGAAAACAAAACAGAAATCGAAAAGAAGCAGCCAAGGCCGAACCGGGCAAAACTGATCTGGCAATTTTTGAAGGGCAGCCGCGCCTTCTTTGTGCTGTGCATGGTCTGCGCGGCGGTGAGCGCGCTGGCGGACATGGTTACGCCGCAGATCATCCGTGTCGCGGTGGACAATGTTCTGGGCGGTCAGTCCATGGAAAACCTGTCTCCCCTGGTGAGGAGCATTGTGAACGCCTTTGGCGGAACGGAGCATCTGCATCGCAATATGTGGATCCTGGCTGTGGGTGTCATGGTGGTGGCCGTGGTCAAGGTGCTCAGCCAGTACGGCTTCCGTGTATGGAACTCGAAGGGCAGCGAGACACTGGTCAAGACCATGCGGGATACCCTGTATAACCATATCGAGCGCCTTCCCTTCCAGTGGCATATGCAGAACCACACCGGTGATATCATCCAGC
>JAZUFB010000102.1:0-6709 GCA_045640475.1 Clostridia bacterium | reverse complement strand
GCTGGCGCCAGGGCGGTCGAGATTGGTGCGGCCAATCTCGTGAATCCGTTTGTGTGTCGGGATATTGTGCAGGCGCTGCCTGGGGTTATGGAGAAGTATGGGGTTAAGGAACTGAGAGAGTTGGCTTTAGTGTGAGAGAGGGGGCCCTATCCCCCTGCCCCCTTCCCCAGTGCGCTGGGGAAGGGGAAATACTAAAGCGCCCAAAGGCTTCGCCTTTGGAACCCAGCAGGCTGCGCCTGCAGGCTTTTTTCGGGGGCTGGCCCCCGGACCCCCCGCTTACTGGGTGACGGGAATTAGTTGAGTTGGCAAAAACTTCGCCTTTGGAATCCAGCAGTTGCACTGCAGGCTTTTTTCGGAGGCCCGGACCCCCGCTTACTGGGTGACGAGAATTAGTTAAGTTTGTAAAACTTCGCCTTTGGAATCCAGTAGTTGCACTGCAGGGTTTTTCGGAGGCCCCGGACTCCTGCTGATGAGTGGCCGACTATTTTGTAATGATTAACGATGTGTGAGGAGGCGTGCGTTATGGGTAAGGATGTTATTGTGGCTTGTGACTTTGCGAGCGCGGAACAGGTGTTTGGGTTTCTGGACAAGTTTACGGGACGGAAACCGTTTGTGAAGATCGGGATGGAGTTGTTCTACGCGGAGGGACCGCAGATCGTGCGGGAGATCAAGAAGCGGGGACACAGGATCTTTCTGGACCTGAAACTGCACGATATTCCGAACACGGTGAAGAAGGCCATGACGGTGCTGCGGGATCTGGATGTGGATATTACAAACCTGCACGCGGCGGGAACGATCCGGATGATGGAAGCGGCGCTGGAAGGACTGACACGGCCGGATGGGACGAGACCGTTGCTGATTGCGGTGACACAGCTGACAAGCACCGATCAGGAGAGCATGGAGAATGATCTGATGATCCATGAACCGATCGACCAGGTCGTGATGCACTACGCGCTGAACGCGGCAAAGGCCGGGTTGGACGGCGTGGTGTGCTCTCCGCTGGAGGCGGGGAAGGTGCATACGGCTTGCGGCGCGGGATTCCTGACGGTGACGCCCGGCGTACGGTTTGCTGACGGGGATGTTGGAGACCAGAAGCGCGTGATGACGCCTGCCGAAGCGAAGAAGATCGGATCGGATTACATTGTGGTGGGACGGCCTATCACTGCGGCTGAGGATCCGGTGGCGGCGTATGAAAGATGCGTCAGGGAGTTTGTGGATTAAGGTAGTAACGAAGCGGCTTGACGTGACGAGATCCCTCTCAGTCAGCTTTGCTGACAGCTCCCCCGGAGGGGGAGCCGAGGCTTGATGCTTTGCGAAAGGTATTGCATCTAAGCTATTGAGGTACTGACAGAATATATAAGGAGGACATGACCATGAGTGAACTTTCCGTGAAAATTGCCAAGGATCTGCTGAGCATCAAGGCGGTGTTTTTCCGTCCGGAGGAACCTTTTACCTGGGCCAGCGGGATCAAGAGTCCGGTGTATTGCGACAATCGGCTGACGCTGACGGCGCCGGAAGTGCGCAATGATGTGGAGAACGGGTTGGCGGAGATCATCCGGAAAGAATATCCGGACGCGGAAGTGCTGATGGGCACCTCTACCGCGGGCATCGCGCACGCGGCGATCGTCGGTCACCTGATGGGCATGCCGATGGGCTATGTGCGCGGCGGCGCCAAGGATCATGGCCGGAAGAACCAGATCGAGGGCCGGCTGGAAGCGGGCCAGAAGGTCGTTGTGGTGGAAGACCTGATCTCCACCGGCGGCAGTGTGCTGGAAGTGGTCGACGTGCTGCGTGAAGCCGGAGCGGAAGTGCTGGGCGTTGCCTCCATTTTCACCTATGGCATGAAGAAGGGCCTCGAGCGTTTGGCGGAAGCGAACGTGAAAAATGTTTCCCTGACTGACTTTGACACCATCGCGGAAGCCGCGGCGGAAGAAGGCTACATCCAACCCGCGGACATCGCACGGCTGATCGCCTTCCGTAACAATCCCTCCGACGAGAGTTGGATCGGGGGCGCGCAGAAATGAAAAGCGTGATCGATATTCTGGACCTGACGACGGACGAACTGGACGAACTGATCCAGACGGCGCTGGATATCATCGCGGAACCCGCGAAGTACAGCGAAGTGTGCCGGGGCAAAAAACTGGCCACGCTGTTCTTTGAGCCTTCCACCCGTACCCGCATGAGCTTTGAGGCCGCGATGTACGAGCTGGGCGGAAACGTGCTGAGCATGACGGACGCGGCGACTTCTTCCGCGGCCAAGGGTGAAAGCGTGGCGGACACCGCCAAGGTGATCAGCTGCTACGCGGATATCATTGCCATGCGTCATCCCAAGGAAGGCGCGGCTTATGTGGCGGCCATGAACGCGGATATCCCCGTGATCAACGCGGGCGACGGCGGACACTGCCATCCCACCCAGACGCTGGCGGACCTGCTGACGATCCGGCGTGAAAAAGGCGGTTTTGAAAACCTGACGGTGGGCCTGTGCGGCGACCTGAAATTCGGCCGCACCGTACACAGCCTCATCAACGCGTTGTCCCGGTACGCCGGGGTGCGCTTTGTGCTGATCTCCCCGGAGGAGCTGAAGCTGCCCAGCTATGTGAAAAAGGATGTGCTGGAGAAAAAAGGCATCCCCTATACCCAGACCACGGATCTGGAAAAGGTGATGCCGGAACTGGATATCCTGTACATGACCCGCGTGCAGAAGGAACGCTTCTTTAACGAGGAAGACTACCTGCGCCTGAAGGACAGCTATATCCTGACGCCCGAAAAACTGAAGACCGCGAAAGAAAACCTTTGCATCATGCATCCCCTGCCCCGCGTGAATGAGATCAGCGTGGCGGTGGACCAGGATCCCCGGGCCTGCTACTTCAAACAGGTGCTGAACGGGAAATATATGCGTATGGCGTTGATCCTGAAGTTGCTGAAGGAGGCGGGCAGACTGTGAATATCGATTCCATCCACAACGGTATCGTGATCGACCATATCACCGCGGGTTGCGGCATGAAACTGTATGACCTGCTGGGCCTGGGCGAACTGGATTGTTCTGTGGCCATTATCAAAAACGTGGTCAGCGGCAAGATGGGCAAGAAAGACATCATCAAGGTGGACGCGGATATCCCGGTCAACCTGGATGTGATCGGCTATGTGGATCCCGGGGCGACTGTCAACGTGATCCGGGACGGTGTTCGGGTCGAGAAAAAGACCATCGGTATGCCGGAAAAATTGATTAATGTTATCCGGTGCAAAAATCCCCGTTGCATCTCCTCCTGCGAGCAGGAGCTGGACCATGTGTTCCGCCTGACGGACCGGGAAAATAAAGTCTACCGGTGCATCTACTGTGAGACGAAGGCGGGGCAGCCGTGAAAAAACCCTGAGGCATTGCCTCAGGGTTTTTTTCACGGCTGGAGGGTGGAGGGCGCTTCGCGCCAGGGTGAAGGGGAGAACCTTTTTTTATGCTCCATGAACGTATGAATACGATATTGTGCCAAAACTACCTTAAATCTTTATATTTTCTTCTTCATACTGTGGAAACAGAAGCCACAAAATATATATTGTGGCAACCTTGCGGTATAGGTTGATTTGTTTGAAACACGGGCGATGCCGTGTTATACTGAAATGGTTAAGCAAGCCATTAAGCGTCCGATATAACGTTGTCATGTTCGATCAGGAGGTTCCTATGATTCCGTTGTTCCTTTCCTTCAGTCTCAATGAATTGTACACCAAGCTGCAGGCACGGGAGATCTCCTGCGAGGAGTTGTGCCGATTCTATCTTGAAAGAATTGAAAAATATGGCATGCGCGATGCGTTGAACTGCGTGAGTACCGTGAATCCGGAGGCACTGGCCGAGGCACGGGAGCTGGACCGCCGCGGACCGGAGGGACTTCCTCTTTACGGGTTGTGTGTGCTGCTGAAAGATAATATCGATGTAAAAGGGATGGTAACGACTGCCGGAAGCGTGGCGCTGAAGGAGAATGTTGCTGATCTGGACGCGCCATTTGTGCAGTCTTTACGCGAGAAGGGCGCAGTGATCCTGGGCAAGACCAATATGACAGAGTTTGCCAATTTCCTGACCGAAGGAATGCCCGGCGGATTCAGCTCGTTGGGCGGTCAGGTGGTGAACGCGTATGACAAAAACCACACGCCCAGCGGCTCCAGCAGCGGATCGGCGGTCGCCATGAGCGCGCGGTTGTGTTCATTCTCAGTCGGAACGGACACTTCCTTCTCCGTGGTGGCTTGCGCGACCGATAACGGTGTGGTCGGCTTCAAGCCTGCGATCGGTACGATTTCCACCGAGGGCGTGATCCCAATCACCTCCGCGTTGGATGAGATCGGATTTTTTACCCGCGATATGGCGGATATGCGGTTTTTGGCTGAACAATTGGCGATTACGGGACCCAACGGTCCGCAGGACCTTTCGGTTTCTTCCGGGACGGACATAACGCAGAACGTCTCCCTCCGGAAGTCCCTTGCCGTATGGTCCTTCAACCGCGAGTATGTGTCCGAAGCGCAGTTGGGACGCTACGAGATGCTTTTTGACCGCCTGAAAGCGGACGGGTGGACATTGGCCATGCAACCGGGCAGAAATACGTTCAAGCTGCAGGAAATCGGTTTGAGGCGTTTCTCCACGGAACTGCGGGCGTATCTGGAAAAGCACAGAGGCAGCGCAAAGGGAAAAGTAACGCCGGAAGCGATCCTTGCGGCATACCGCGCGGATCCGGAAAGGTTGGCTCCCTATGGCGTAAAATTCCTGGAAAAATCTTTGGAATATGAATATGCTCCTGAAAACGCTCAGGCCATTGAGAAAATTCGGGAAGAGATGGCGCAGGAACGCAAACGGCTCACAGAAGAACTTTCCGACTTTGATTGCTGCGTGATGACCGGCCCGACCTGCATCATGCATTATGCGGGGCTGACCTCGCTGTCCGTCCCCTTCACGGTAGCGGCGGAAAGAGGACTCCCGCGCAGCGTGATCCTTTTCGGCACGGATATGCGGAAGCTTCTGGCCGTCGGAGAAGAAATCGAACGGCACGGAGACGCGATCCCCATGCCAAAAATGACGGATGTTTTTGCGCGTTAACAGACAGAAATTTGTGAGGCTGCGCCCTTCATAGGATCTTTTCTTTCTTTCGTATTGATTGGCGAAACCCTGACCGGAACCTATTTCCTTGGATTGATCATTATGATTGCCGGAACCTTGTTTGTTGTGATGGATACCCTTGATCAACGTTCATAACATGAAAGATTGAGGAGAGAATAATATGGAACCGAAGAACTATGCAATTGTTTTGTATATGAATGACGAAAAGGCCGCTATGGTCAAGGAGTGGATCAAAGAGCTGGCCCCGGTGTGCGGAAGTGATTATTGTTTGGGGACTGAGCCGCATATTACCATTTCTGCCATTATAGCCGACGATGAAGAGCGGGTTAAGGATGAAGCGGAAAAGCTGAGCCGGATTTTGAAAAAGGGTGAGATCAAGGTAGGCGTGATAGGTGTTTTCAATCCGTTTGTTTTGTTCCTTTCCCCGGTAGTGGATCCTTATTTGATTGAATCCAGTCAGAAAGCAAATGATCATATGCTGAAGGTATCAGAGATCGGGAACAAGGGAAGATATATTCCCGGTAATTGGGTACCCCATATGGCTGTAGCGATGAAACTGGACAAAGAAGGCTTGTATAAGGGTTTTGCGAGATTGTCTGACATCTTTACGCCTTTTTGTGCTGAAATCGACAGGATGGCGTTGATCAAGTGGGAAGAAGAGGACCCTTATCAGGAATTGGCGGTGTATGATTTAAAAAATTAATCTGGCTTTAATGATATCCCCTGTCAAGTATGCTATGATTGCCATCGAAACGCGTTTGCCGGCGTTTGAACGATGATCCGGAGGGTAGAAAGATGATCAAAGCAATCGTATATATGTCGGAGACCGGACATACAAAAGGGTATGCGGAGCTTCTTGGAGAAAGCACGGATCTGCCTGTGTATGACCTGAATACAGCAATGAGAGAATTGCCCAAGGAAGCCGAAATCATTTATCTCGGCTGGCTCATGGCAGGCTCAGTCAAAGGGTATAAAAAGGCAGTGAAGCAGTTTACCGTAAAAGCTGTGTGCGGCGTTGGAATGGCCGGTGGCAATTCGCAGATCGCAGACATGCAGAAAGCGAACCGCCTTCCGGAGGGATTGCCGGTCTTCTATTTGCAGGGCGGATTTGAGATGGATAAGCTGCATGGGATTCACAAACTCATGATGAAAACGATCAGGTCAGGGCTGAAAGACAAGGCCGACAGAACCCCGGAGGAAGAAGAAATGCGGAAACTTTTGCTTCAGGGCGGCAATTTGGTGTCTGCTGACCGTTTGTCTGAAGTATTGGCCTGGTATGACCGGAACAAGTGATTGAGATCGTGAAATGAGTCTCCTGTCCTGCAGGGGACTCTTTTTGTAAAATTGACATTGTATAACAACAGATTCCAGCTTGTCTGTGACTGATGCATCAATAACCTTATTAGGAATATACAGCGACTGGCATCAATTGTGAAAGGGCAGGTTTATGCGATTTGCCGGGATGATCCATGCATATATATGCGATAGGAGAAGATATTATGCCAAGCTTGAAAGGATTTGAATGGACATTTGATACGGAAGCATCCAAATATGAAAAAATGCGTCCGGGATATGTGGATGAACTGTATAAGGAAATTTTTGCCTACATAC
>JAZUFB010000101.1:0-3987 GCA_045640475.1 Clostridia bacterium | reverse complement strand
GCGTTTCTGATCTCGGTCGTGTTCAACTGGATCCTGTGCGTGATCTGGGTGTTCGACAGCGCGGACACGAAAGGGAACGCCGCAAAAGTCGGTTTTCTGGTGACCAGCCTGATCGGCCTTGGACTGAACGAGCTGCTGATGCTTTTGTTCCGGCTGATTTTGGGAGAAGACACCGTGCTTCTGACGCTCTTTGGCAAAGAAGTGACGATGTACATGCTGAACAAATGTCTGGCGACCCTGATCGTGATGGTATGGAATTACCTGACCAAGAAGGCGGTGCTGACATCGCCCGCGGTCAAAAAACTGACGGAACGCTTCTCCCGCGGGAAAAACGGGAGAGACGAAGAGTAACCTTCACCGTAAGTTTACAGACGAAAAGAACGGAACATGATATAATAGCGGGGGAAGCGGAGGCTTTCCCCGCTGTTTGGTTGATAAGGCCGGAGGGGAGGATGGATCCCTATGATCGAACTGGAACATGTGACAAAGAAATATGGCTTCCTGACGGCGCTTGACGATGTGTCGTTTAAGGCTCAGGATGGACGGATCATTGGTTTGCTGGGGCGAAACGGCGCCGGAAAATCCACCGCGCTGAACCTGATGACCGGATATTTCCCGCCGGATCACGGAAGAGTGACGGTGAACGGAAAAGACATGCTGAAGGATCCGCGTGCCTGCCGGCGGATGATCGGCTACCTTCCCGAACGGCCTCCGTTGTATGACGAAATGACGGTGAGCGAGTTCCTGCGTTTTGTTTGCGGACTCAAAGAAGTGGCCAAATGCAGCGTGAAGCCGCACACGGACGAGATCATTGAACTGTGCGGGCTGGAGGAAATGCGGGAACGGCTGATCGGCCGGCTGAGCAAGGGCTATCGCCAAAGGGTCGGTATCGCGCAGGCCTTATGCGGGGATCCCGAGATCATTATCATGGATGAACCCACCGTGGGGCTGGACCCGCAACAGGTGACCGAGATCCGCACGCTGATCCGCCGGCTTGGGGAAAAGCATACTGTATTCTTCTCCAGCCATATCCTGAGCGAGGTACAGGAACTGTGCGGCCATGTGATCATTCTGCATCACGGAAAAGCCATTCTGGACCACGACCTTCCGATGACGGAAGAGGAAAACGGCACGGGCAAGATCCGTCTGATTGCCTGCGGGGACGCGACGGAGATCGCGAGAGGGCTGAAAAGCCTGCCGGGTATACAGCGACTGCGCGGGCTTGGCAGTGTGAACGGAGCCGCCCGATTTGAGATCCTTTGTGACAGGGAAAACGATGGGGAACCGATGGAAGCAAGGATCTTCCGTCTGCTGGCCGCACTGGATGCTCCGATCATGGAGATGACGCGGGAAAAAGACACGCTGGAGAATATTTTCCTGAAAGCGACCGCGGATACGGACTGATGGAGGTCGAAAGGATTACCGTGAAGACGATATGGAAAAGAGAAGTGCAGAGTGCTTTCTGCACGCCTGTGGGATATGTGTTCACCGGGGTTTTCCTGCTGATTTCTTCGGTCATGTTCCTGGTGACGGTGCTTCAGCCCAGATCGGGGGACATTCCAAGCTTTATTGGCAGTATGAGCTACCTGTGGATGCTGCTTTCTCCGGTGCTGACGATGAAGCTGCTGGCGGAGGAAAAGCAGAAAAAGACCGACCAGTTACTGCTGACCAGCCCGGTTTCGGTGACGGACATCGTGGTCGGGAAATATCTGGCAGCGGTCACGGTCCTGCTGATCACCGTCGCACTGACCTGGTTTTTTGTACTGGTGGTGGCCCTGTACGGACAGGTATGGCCCGCGGAACTGGCCGTGTGCTATCTTGGCTTTATTCTGCAGGGATGTGCTTTTGTGGCGTTGGACCTGTTTGTTTCCGGTTGCGTTACCCATCCCGTGACGGCGGCGATCCTTTCCTTCGGAGCCAATTTTACGGTCTGGCTGATGGATCTGCTGGCGGACGCGATCAATATCGGCTGGATCGCCGATACAATGGGATTCCTGTCTCTGTATAGCCGGAATGAACCCTTCCTGATGGGACAACTGTCGTTTGCCGGGGTCATTTACGATATTTCATTCGCCGCGGTGTTTCTGGCCCTGACTGTGATGATGCTGGACCGCCGCAGATACGGGAGGCGAGAAAGCGCATGAGAAAGAATTTATCCCGTGACGGACACGCGCGTATGGTTCCCGTCATCCTGCTCTGTCTGTTTCTGGCACTGGCGGTGGCGGTGAATATTCTGGCCTCCATCCTGGAAAGAAAAAACGGGTGGAGAGTGGACTATTCCTTTAACGCCGCCGCGACCACAGGCGAGGTGACCCGAAAGATACTGAAGGAATTGCCTTATCCTGTGACGATCTATGTGCTGGCGGAAAAGGGGGACGAAGACCCGCCTCTGAATGAACTGCTGGACCGTTATGCCGCCGAAAGCGAAAACGTGACCTGGGAACTGGTCAGCCCGTCGATGAACCCTGCGCTGCTGACGCGGTTTTCCAGCGAAACGGAAACTGTGACCTCGGGAAGCGTGATCGTATCCTGCGAAAAGACCGGAAGATGGAAGATCCTGGACTATGAGGATTTCCTTTCGCTGAGCCTGAACTATGACGAAGGCGAATACGAGATCGGCGGATTGACCTACGAAAGCAGTCTGACAGGTGCGATCTCCTATGTGACGCAGGACCGGGTGCCACGGATCGTACTGCTGCAGGGACACGGGGAACTGGACGCCGAAGCGTACGCGACCCTGAAGGATCTGCTGGAAGCTAATCATTATGATGTTGAAGAACATGAATTGAGCGATCCATCGTTCGTGCCGGACCCGGAAAACGATCTGCTGGTGTTCCTGAGTCCCTTGAGGGATCTGATGGACACAGAGATGACAAAGATCGATACCTTTGGCGGACAGGGCGGCAGTTTCCTGTTCACCTGCGACTATTCAGACCCGATCGACAGAATGCCGAACTACATGGCCCTGCTCAGAAATTACGGCTTCATCCGGAAAAACGGGATCGTTGTCGCGGATCGAAGTGAGCCGGAGACTTATTACAACAATATCCGGATCGATCTGCTGCCCGAAATGTGTTCCACCGATATCACACTGGATCTGATCAGCGCGAATACGCAGACGCTCCTTCTCGCCGGTACAGCCGCGTTTGAGACCCCCACGGAAGGGGATCGCAACCTGATTACCCAGGAAGTGCTGAAAAGCGGCGAAAAGGCCTATCTGAAGGTGATGGGAAGCGATACCGTCTCCATGGAAAAGAAGGAAGGAGACGTGGAAGGTCCCTTCAGTCTTGCCCTGCAGGCACGCAGGATCACGCCGGAAGGATATGTGTCCCGGGCGTTTGTGCTCGGTTGTTCCACGCTGCTGACGGACGAACAGGTCCAATTGATGACGGACAGCCAATCCTTTATCATCCGTGTGACGGAATTCCTGCTCGGGCAGAAGCAGGTGAATCTCGGGATCATGCCTAAACTGGCACTGCGCCCGCAGTTGAGCGCGAAAGGGAATCGGCTGGGCTCTGTGATCCTGGTCGCGTTGCCGATGGTGATCCTGTTTACGGCTATCGCGGTGCTGATTCCGAGAAAGAGGAAATGACGCATGCAGGAACCGGTGAAGAAAAAAGAAAAAAGATCCGTCCCGCCGTTTATATGGATCCTCCTGACGGTTGCTCTGTTGGGGGTCTGTGTCTTTTGCATTGTCAAGCAGAACCGGGAAAACGCCACGCCGGAGGTCTTGTATCGGGACATGACGGAAGGAAACGTGCTGGTACGGGATGTAAGCGAGGTTGCGGAGATCACCATTACAAGGAAAGGAAAAGACCCGTGGACAGTGATCACGGACGGAAATGGCGGCCTGAAGTTTGCTGGAGACCAGCCAACGGAAGTGGATCCGGATATCGCGAAGATGTTGCTTGAATCCGCGGCGGTGGTTTCCTACCAGGCCGTGCTCACGGAGGATCCGACGGAATACCGTGGGCATGAGGCCGAATT
>JAZUFB010000100.1:0-6489 GCA_045640475.1 Clostridia bacterium | reverse complement strand
CACCTGATCCTCCCCGGCCTCACCGGCGAAAGTTGCCAGCTTCTGACCTGGATCCACGAGAATCTCCCCGCCGGCACTCCCGTCAGCCTCATGCGCCAATACATCCCCTACAACGATGTCGCTATCCCCGGCCTTGACCGAAAACTAACCGCCCGCGAATACCACCGCGTCCGAGCCCACATGCAAGCCCTGAACCTCCCCGGCTTCCTCCAGGAATCCGTCTCCGCCGACAAAGATTTTGTCCCCCTCTTCAACCAAGACGAAAGCTTTATATGAAAAAACGCACGGCTCCGGCCGTGCGTTTTTTCTTTATACCCTTCAGGCCTTTAACTTGCCCTCCGGTCTTTTCTTCAAATCCTTTTTTTCCGGCGCGGCCGTATCCCCGACCGCCGGCGCAGCGCTCCATCTTCTCTTCAGATACCCCGCCAGCGTCCTGATATCCCTCACCACGGATCTGAAATATTCCCCGTGAATAAATCCTTCCAACACCGCCATGATCACAGGCCCGCCAATCAAGCCCAAAATTCCGCCAAACCGCAGACCCATAAACATGCCGATCAAACTCAGCAGCGGGCTGATCCCAATACTGTGCGACATCAGCTTCGGTTCCAAGACCCTTCTCACCAACTGAAGCACCCCAGTCAGCACCAAAATCTCAATCCCCGTTGCCGTATTCCCCAGAATCAAGCTCACCAGACCCCAAACGATGTACAGCAATCCGCTGCCCACCATAGGCACCAGCTCCATGATCCCGGCCAGCAACGCAATCAGCCACGCATACCGGAACCCGAAGCACTGCAGATAGATCCAGCTCACGATCCAAACCATCAGCCCAAAGGTGCCCTGCACCTTCAGATACCCCGTCAAGCTCCGGATCGCGGAATTCGTCAGCTTCGAGCTGTTGCTTTCCTGATTATGCCTGTTTCCGCCCGGCAGATAACTCCGGATATTCACATAATCCTTGGCAATAAAGTACAACCCCATCACCAGGAAACTGACATAAATGAGGATATAAGGCAGCGATGTCACCAATGAAACCGCAAATCCCACGATCTTCCCGGCGGCATCCGTCCCCCAGGACGTCAGATCCGATGCCAGATCGTTGATCGCCCCACGGATCCAGCCTTCCACATCCGGACTCAGATGCGTGGCCAACCCGACCACCTTTTCCACCGCCAGACGGATGGAAGCAACCGTGTCATTCACAAAGTTCCCGCCAGTGCTGCTGAGTACATTCACCACCTGCGTGATTCCAAAGGACATCAGCCAGTAGATCATCACCAGCAACAGCGCCAGAATCAACAGCACAAGGATCAGTGAAGCCGCGGAACGTTTCAGTTTCAGTTTTTCCTGCAGGAACCGAATGACCGGCTGTAACAGCGCCGCAATCGGGATTGCCAAAATAAACGGCGAAAGTTTATCCCAGAACTGAGGCAACAGCAAAACCACCAGTCCGACGATCACCGTCGCCCCCAGCAGTCTGCAGATCAACCTCTCCAGCGCTTTCCGCTCCTCGCTCACCGGTCACACCCTCCTTTTCCCGGAACTCACTGTCAACTTGGCCCTTGGCCCTCGTCACTCCTTAGCCCTCTATCCCTTCATCCTATACCCTATCATTTCTCCAGCTTTTTCTTCAGCTTTTCCACATGATACTCCGCGCCCTTGTCATACCGGACGCTTTCCGGAGGCACTTCCAACGACGCCGGATCATTCAGCGCGCGCAGCATATCCGCGAAGAACCCCGCGTAATGCGCGCCGGACGACACACGCTCATCTACGGTCACGCCAATAGGCAGCCACCGCTTCATGCGCACTTTTCCGTCTGCCTCCACCACGGCTTCGCGCAAGGGCTTGCCCATGCCCATAAACACGCTGGTGGAACCGAAGTTATAAATATGATGCCACACATGATGCAACCCGATCGACGCGTTGTTGGTGATGAACATCCCCGTGTGGAAAGGCAGTCCGTCCACCAGCGCGGCGGGCAGCAGCCCGTACCGGTCCAGCAGGCGTACCACTGCGGCCATCACGGTCGGCAGACCCGGCACACTCAGCCCCACGGCAGCCAGCTTGTCCGCGAAGTTCTTGCTCTCCGTACCGCGGTTCGCTTCCACTTCGGCATTCATCCGGTCACGCACGTCAAAGATCGTGTCTGTTGGGTCGAACTTCAGTTTGACCGTCGTCTCATGGCTGTCATGATCCTGCGGATCCAGCAGCATCGTAAACGACACCGTGCAGTTCAGCCGGGAATAATACTGCTTGTTCATGATAAAGCGGTTGATTTCCGGATGCTGGCTTACCGCACGTACATACGCCGCGATGATCACCTGCATAAAGGTGACCTTTTCGCCCTGCTGATTCTTTTCCGCGATATACCGCGTCAGCATCTCATAATCCAGTTTGTGCTCCAGAAATACCTGCGCGTCGCAACGCATAGGCATCAGGTAAGGCGTAACCTGTACGATCGGGTCCACGTCCTTCAGTCTGCGTCCGTCACATCTGCGTCCAAACATCCCTGTGCCCCCTCACTTTCTCAGAAAAGCTCAGTCGCTTTATCCAGAGCATCCTGCTGCGCCTGCAGCAGCTGTTCAAACTTGCCGCGGTATTCAAGCGCCACTTTCTTCAGCGCGGCCACTTCGTCCGTCAGCTGGCCCTTCTGCTTTTCCAGTCCCTGCAGGGTCTCCGCCGCTTCAGCGGTCGCGCGGGTACGGATGGCGTTCGCTTCTTCGTCCGCCTTGGCCAGCACTTCTTCCTGCAGGCGTTCAGCCATTTCCAGCAAGTCCACAACGCGCTTCTTTTCGTTTGCGTCTTTCACGGGTGCCGCGGGCGCAGTGGGTGCCATCGGCGCGGGCTCAGCCTTTTTCTGGGCCTGGAGAGCGTTCAGCTGAGTCCTGAAATTGTCGCGTTCCTTGATCAGCGTATCCATCTCGTCAATGATCGTGTCCAGGAAGGTATCGACATCTTCCTTGTCGTACCCGTTGTCAGATTCAATAAACTGCTTGCTTAAAATGTCCTCGATCGTCAGTCGTGCCATGGTGAGATTCTCCTTTCTGATGTCGCGTCCGCTTTTTTTATCATTTTGAACCGTATCCGCCGTAACTGCTGTACATGTCGGGGGATGCCGGTTGTTGCCCATAGTAACTGTTCTGGTTATTTCCGGTGTCATAGTTGGTCCACCCCGGGTTGGCATCGGTTCGGCGGGCGCGTCTGACTGGCTGACCCATGCTATTCTGCCAGGCCGTATCCTGCATGTCCGTCTGAGATGCCGGGGTTTCCATCCGCAGATCCCGCGTACCGCGGTCGTCATTCTGCAGCAGCGTCACAGTGTAGGGAGCCACCAGAAGCATGTATCCGCTTCCCGGAAGGGTCGCCACCGTACACTTCAGGGTGAATGCCGCGCCCTGCAGCAGGTATTTCCACCGTTCCGCCTCGTTCTTGTCACCGATGCTGTCCAGCGAAAGGATCAGGGTCTCTTTGTCCTTCATATGACAAATGGCATCGTAGCAGCTCCGCATGGAGGTCAGTACCATCACTCGCTCCACATGCATGTCCGGATTCGTGTGGGACAGCGGCATTTGGGATACATTATTCGGCACGGTGTTCCATCCGTTCGCGGTCCCATAGCCGGATGCGGCATATCCGTTCATGCTGTAACCGGTGTCCGTGTTGTACCCTCCGGCATTTCCGCCACCCGGATACCCACCTTCTGCGTTATAGCCGTAAGCCGCGTCCACCCCGTTCCCCGGAGTCCCGTAGTACAAGCCCGAGTCGCCCAGCGGTTCCATCCCGGTAAAGCCCGAGTGCACCGCGTGGATACTGCCGGTATACCCTCTGTGGAAGCCTTCCAGATTCCCCGTTCCGCCATCCTGCGTTCCGCCCGGATAGCCCTCCATTGCTGAGGTGTTGCCGTTTGAGGCGTTCTGTGCGCTCCCCGCATAGCCGGTATTCTGTCCTGTTTCCTGCTTCCGCGTCAGCGCTCTCAGCTTATCCAGCGTAAACTGACCGGTCAGATTATCCTCCGGCATTTTCGCCGTCACGGAACGCTTGTTCATGTTCGGCCGGTAATAACTGGTCCCGCCATCGCCACGCTGCTCCTGCGTACCGTCTTCGCCAGCCGTTTGACCGCGTCCCATCAATTTATCGATCCACTGTTGCAAGCCCATGTTCTTCCCGTTTCCCCCTTTATCAGAACAGCCTCACCGTCTGTCCCTCAAACAGCACCCCTTGTTGGATGCCCCGGACATATACATATCCATCCCGTTTTTCAATCACGTTCACCGGAATAAAGGTCTGATACTGCCCATCCACGATCACCACGCCGGGCATGTTGTCCTGCACGTAGATCGCTTCCTGCGGCACCATCAGCGTCGCCATGCTGTCCCCCAGTTCCGCCTCGCAGGTGCGGATATACAGCACCGGATGGACCGAGCTCTGGACCGACATGCGGATCAGCAGTTCGTTACCCGTGCGGGTGAAGGACATGACGGTTGCTTCCACTTCCGTATCCCGGAAGGATTCCAGCTTCAGCGAATAGGTCTGCCCTTCCACGGGCGTCCATGTCGCGTCCCGGATCAGCATCAGCACATACCACTTGCCATCGTTGATCATCCGGTAGATCGTGGTCTTGCCCTTGTCCACTGTGGACAACTCCGGCTTGGTACCGTTCATCATCTTGCGGACTTCCGGAATGGAGAACTGGGTAAAGTTGGAGGTCGTCAGTCCGTATTCATATCCATCGGAATAAAAGCTCACGATGCCGTTGGTCATCGCCGCGTACGGCTTTGTCCAACTGGAGATCCGCTGCATCTGGCTCTTTTCATCGTCCAGCAGACGGGTCATCCGCTGGTCGTCCGCGTACTTCTTCTTCAGATAATTCTGCCGTGCCGCGATTGCCGCGCTGACTTCCCTTTCCAGGTTAGCCATGTTGCCGCGCGTGCCCGCGATCATCCTGCGGATATCGCGTGCCTTCCCCAGCGCGTCACTGTTGAATCGGTTCATCTCCTGGTCTGTTGCGCTTTCCGAATTCAGCAGTTTCAACTGGTATTCCTTGATCAGGTCACGGTAATCCTGCAGCGAGGTCAGTTCCTTCGTGCTGAAGCCGGAGGAATAAACATTGCAGATCAGGTTTCCGCGATAGACCTGACTTCCTTCGTCGGAATTGTATTCGATCTTCGTCACGCCTTCGGCGTTGAACGGCATTTCTTCACGGATGATCAGGCAATCCCCGTGATACCGCGAACCCAGCGTTCCGGACGTGATCGTGGCAAAGGGCGATTTCTGCGGCGTGAGGGAGGTGACCACATACCAGACGGCAAACCCGATAACAGCCACAATGAGCATGATTTCAAACAGGTTCAGCTTTTTCTTGCCGGTTTCTTCCCGTTTCGGCGCCGGTGGCGGCTGCAACTGCTGCGACGGTGTCACCGGGAAATTCGTCTGTTGCCCGGCCTGTTCAGAACCCATCTGGCCTGTCATCGGCTGACCGGCATTCATCTGCCCTGTCGCGCCCATCTGCCCCGGCATCTGCCACATCTGTTGTGTCTGCGACATCGGCTGACCCTGTGGAGCCTGCGCGTTCCATCCGCCCATCGTTCCCTGGTTCATCGCCGGTCCTGCACCCATCTGCCCCTGCATCTGTGTCCAAGACCCCGCCTGCCCATTCTGCGGCATCGCCCAACTGTCCTGTGGCATCTGTGTATTCCACTGCCCCATCGGTCCCTGTTGCATCATCTGCCCCGGACCCATTTGCCCCTGCATCTGTGTCCAGTTCCCCGCCTGTCCGCCCTGCGGCATTCCCTGCGGATTCCAGTTTCCCTGCGGCATCTGTGTATTCCACTGTCCCTGATCCATGCTCTCTCCCTCCTTTCCCTCAAACTCGCCCATCCGTATACATATACAAGATAGCATTATATTATAACACGCTCCCCAAATCACTGACAACCCCATTCCCATCCCACAAAAGCCTCAATTTTCCAACAAAAAAGCCCGTAGCCGTTCTTTCTCAACGTCTGCGGGCCATCTTTCCCATATTCATTTCACCAACAATTTGACCGAAAAAACAGTTTCAGATATAATATCGGTACGGTAAGCAATCATTACCGAATCACTCAATATCAAACATATATTGTTTTTCCTGACTTAGTAGCAATAAGCAACTCACAACAATCGCCTCGGCTCCCCCTCCGGGGGAGCTGTCGCCGCCAGGCGACTGAGAGGGCGTGCAGGAGGTTCACCATGCAATCAAAAAAAGTGAAACTCTCCCTCACCATCATCACCCTCCTGATTGCCCTCACGATTTTCCTTCTTTCCTCCAAAACCGGTACCGAATCCCGTGAGGACAGCAATTTCTTCTCCCTTAACCTCGTCGATAAGCTTACCGCGAACTACGATGAGCACGCCTCCTGGCAGCAATTCCGTGCCGAAGAGAACCTCGATGAGCTCATCCGGAAGCTCGCCCATGTCTGCGAGTTCGCCGGTCTTTCCTTCTTT
>JAZUFB010000099.1:0-4568 GCA_045640475.1 Clostridia bacterium | reverse complement strand
GGAGTCCTTTCCTATGTTGTGCGGATCCTGCTGGCTTGCCTTTGCGGGGGAATCATTGGCCTTGAAAGGACAAAACGTCTGAAGGAGGCCGGTATCCGGACCCACTGCATCATCGCGGCTACCGCGGCGCTCTTGATGATTGTCTCCAAATACGGGTTTGAGGATCTTATGAGTAATGGGGAACTGCTTGGCGGTTCCCGCGGCGCAGACGCGGCACGGATCGCGGCTGGCGTGGTGACCGGTATCTCCTTCCTGGGCGCGGGCGTGATCTTCAAAAACGGGAATTCCGTGCGCGGACTGACAACTGCCTCCGGCATCTGGGCGACTGCCGCGGTGGGTGTCGCCATTGGCGCGGGAATGGTCATTCCGGGTTTGATGCTGTTTGCCCTTGTGATGGCAGTCCAGATCCTGTTCCACCACTTCAATGTCGGGTCGGATGTCTATGCAGAAACGGAAGTGGTCGTGACAGCCAAGGCTACGGAACATTTCAGCGAATGGCTGAACGGGATGGCCGAACAGAAACGGATCCAGATCCTGAGCTTCGGCGCGGTCCGTGGCGAGAAAAACGACGAACGGTATGAAGTCGTATTCCGCCCGAAAAAATCTGTGGACATTCCCAAAACACTTGAATTTTTCAGTTCTATGCCCGAAATCATCAGCGTCCGGGTGAACGGATAAACGCAAAAAAATAGCTGTGAAGTTTACAGAAGCTTCACAGCTATTTTATTAATCTTTATTCTTTTTCGGCTACGGGTTCCGGGTCTCCGCCCAGCTTCAGCGCAATCAGCACGCCACCGGCGAGGCAGACCAGAGAAGCAAGCAGGATCCAGACATTGAAACCAGCGTAAATGGAGGGATCCATCAGGATAACGACCGGAGAGGCAACGACCATGCCCAGGATACCGCAGTAGGTCCATCCCTTCCACTTGCGGAGGAGAATGTCGATCAGCTTCGCGATGGCAAAGATGCCGAAGACGATGCCCAGTCCGAAAGGAAGCAGGATGCCGATATTGTGGCCGACCATGTCCCACTGGCCGGAGGTGACGCCGTGGAGCAGATCCGGGATGGCACCGGTGACGATGGGATTGTAGTACCCCAGCGTCTTGAGGATCATACTGCCGGAAACACCGGGAATGACCATGGTGGCGGAAGCAATCGTGCCGAGGAAGAACAATTTGATGACGGTCAGCACATCCACCGTGATGGTGGCGGTGTTGTCCTTTTCAATGACCTTGAGCACGACGACCAGCGCGAACAGAAGAAGGAAGATCAGAATGCCCTGCCAACCGATCTTTTCACCCTTCATCTCCTTGAGGATGAAGGGAAGAGAGCCGAGAATCAGACCGATGAACAACGCGTTGGTTGGCAGCGGGAAATTGGCAAACGCGGCTTTCAGCCCGATGGCGCCAAGAGCAATGGCCAGAACCATGCCGATGCCGTAGGGCAACAGGGTAACGATGCACTTCTTGAATTTTTTGAAAAGGTTATTGATACACCAGATCAGGGTATCATAGATCCCCATGGAGACCATCATGGTGCCGCCGGAAACGCCGGGGATCACGTTGGCCAGACCGATGACCATGCCCTTGAGAACATCCAGGAACCACTTCATACTTTAGAATCCTCCATTTGTCCAGTACTCACGGTCATCTTCCTCATCCGGCTCAAAAGAGGCAGCGAGGTTCTCCGGGAAAAAGCGCGGATCGAAGGCCAAAGAAGCCAATTGATCCCGCTGAACCACAGTATCGGTGCCCTGACAGTCGTTACAACGGTAGTCACAGCCCGGGGTGGGGCAGACGCATCCCTTGAAATCACTCTCGGACTGGATCATCCAGGTACCACACTTTTTGCAACTGCAACGCAATTGGAACACCTCCCGCGGAATGACCGCAACTGTATAGAAGTATAACAAAACCCGGGCTTTTAGTAAAGCCCGGGCAAGGAAAATCAACGCGCGGTCATGCTTCGGGTTCCAACAGACCCAAATCACCGTCCTGACGGAGATAAAGGACATTGGTCCTGTCTGTATCCACATTGACAAAGACGAAGAAACTGTGGCCCAGCAGTTCCATCTGGATGATCGCGTCCTCCACGGACATCGGACGGACGGGGAAGGTCTTCTGACGGACGATCTTCCGTTCGGGCTCTTCGGCAATCTGTTCTTCCTCAACATACTCGGGCTGGAGATCGGTGAAGGCATCTTCCTTCAGACGCTTGGCCAGCTTGGTGCGATGACGGAGAATCTGGCGCTCGATCTTGGCAAGCGCCTGGTCAATGGCGAGGAAGAGATTGTCATCCGCGGAGGATTCGCTGCGCAGGATCACATTGTTGCCCATAGGGACGGTGATCTCGACCACACGGCGGTCGTTCTTTTCTTTGCGCATACGAACCTGCATCTCGGTTTCCGGAAGCAGATAACGGCTCATGGTCTCCGTCTTTTTCTCTATTCTTTTCGTCACACCGGGGGTGACGGACATATTACGCGCGTTGATGGTCAGTTTCATAAATTCAAGTGGCTCCTTTCAGAACTTTTTTTGATACACCGGGAAAGCAGGGCACCCGTCAGCACAGACCGGGCCTCTGCAGAAACATGTGTGCCATGGGCACCACATCCTCTCGTTTTTGTTTCTGATGTACTTTTTCGACATGATTTTCGGGTTCTCCTCCCAATATTGTAAAAAAATATATAAATTTATCCCAGATGTTGCAGGAAGAAGAAAATGGATGAGGGACAGAACAAACAAAAACCACGCGGAATCTTGCCTTGACAGGGGAATACGTGCCATAATAAGCCATTAAGGGAATGCGAGGCGATGATTGAATGAAACTGAGTGAAGTTTTAGCCGGGGACGGACTGCATCTTTCTTTTGAAGTCTTTCCGCCGAAACAGGATACAGCCTTTGAAAAAGTCCGCGAAGCGACCGAAAAGATCGCCGCCCTGAAACCTGCTTTTGTCAGCGTGACCTATGGCGCGGGCGGAGGAACGAGTAAGTATACGCTCAAGATTGCCGAGAATATTCTGAAAACATATGGCGTTCCCACTATGGCGCATCTGACTTGCGTCTCTTCGGACCGGGATACGGTCCACCAGCGGATCGAGGATATCAAACAGGCGGGCATTGAAAATGTCATGGCACTCCGTGGCGATCTGACGCCTGAAATGATCGCGGCGGGCGATCAGCCCCGCGATTATCACCACGCGGTGGAGCTGGTACGTGAACTGAAGGAGAGCGGTGCGGGCTTCTGCATTGGCGGCGCGTGCTATCCGGAAGTTCATCCGGAAAGCAGGGACAGCCGGGAAGACATCCGCTATCTGAAAGAGAAAGTGGACGCGGGCTGTGATTTCCTGACGACCCAAATGTTTTTTGACAACAGTCTGCTGTACAGCTTCCTGTACCGTATCCGCGAAGCGGGGATCACGGTGCCTGTGCTGCCCGGCATCATGCCCATTACCAACGCGAAACAGATCGAACGGTGTATCAAACTGTCCGGTTCCTTTATGCCGGCCCGGTTTATGCGTCTGCTGGACCGTTTCGGGGATGATCCCGCGGCAATGAAACAGGCAGGCATCATCTATGCCACGGACCAGATCATTGACCTGTATGCCAACGGCATCAAGGCCGTGCATGTCTATACGATGAATCAGCCGGATGTGGCAGCCAAGATCCTGGAAAATCTTTCGGATGTGCTTCGTCATTGATCCGTCAGCTCCTTATATAACAGTACCGGAACGGTCGCAAAATCGGAGGTTATGGCATGGATATCAGGACTTATATGCAGTCGTCTCTGCTTCGTCTGGATGGCGGACTTGGAACGCTTCTGCAGGCAAAAGGTCTTCAGCCGGGTGAAAGAACGGAACAGTGGAACCTGTCCCATCCGGATGTGATCCGGGAGATCCATGAAGCCTATTATCGCGCGGGCAGTGATGTCGTCAGCACGAATACCTTCGGTGTCAACGGCCTTCACTATACGGAAAGCGATATCGATTCGCTTGTAACCGCAGCCGTCCGGATCGCACGGGAAGCATCAGCCAATGTAAAGAAAGAAACGCCCAACTGGGTGGCACTTGATATCGGTGCCTGCGGAAAGATGCTGAAACCGTTCGGCGATCTTCCCTTTGAGGATGCCGTGACTGCCTTCGCCCCTGTGGTACGCGCCGGTGTAAAGGCTGGCGTGGATCTGATCTTTATCGAGACCATGAACGACGCGTACGAGACCAAGGCAGCGCTGCTGGCAGCTAAAGAAAATAGCGATCTGCCTGTCTTTGTCTCCAACGCGTATTCTGATAACGGCCGATTGATGACCGGCGCTTCGCCCGCGGCAATGGTTGCTTTGCTGGAAGGCATGGGCGCGGACGCGATCGGTGTCAACTGCTCTATGGGGCCGCAAGAACTGGTGCCTGTGGTGGAACAGTATCTGCGGTATGCCTCTGTTCCTGTAATCGTCAAACCGAATGCCGGCTTGCCGAAGATTGTAGACGGGAAGACGGTGTTTACCGTCCTGCCGGACGCTTTTGCTTCTGTGATGCGGCAGATGGTCCAAAATGGAGCGCGCGTTGTTGGCGGCTG
>JAZUFB010000098.1:0-9339 GCA_045640475.1 Clostridia bacterium | reverse complement strand
TGACTTCGATCGTTTCACCGGGAAGCCCCATGACACGCTTCACGAAGTTCGTGGCGCCGCGGTTCGGATAATGGCAGATCACGATATCGAACCGCTCGGGTTCACCGCCGATGACCCACTTGGCACAGGTTTTCGCGGGCTCACGGGTGGAATCCTCGCTCCCGAAGGGCCAGATCGCCCAGGCGGTACTGTAGTCATACTTGGAGACAAACAGGATCTCATTATCCTGCAGATAATCATCCATGGAGTGACCGTCCACTTTGACGGGTTCAAAGATGAAAGTGCGGATCGCCAACGCGGCAATCACGGCCACCAGGATGGTGATGACCCATTCAAGAATTTCCTGTCCCACGGTCTTTTTCACTTTTTCCTTTTTATTTTTTTTGCCGGTGTTGTTTTCGGTTACCGGAAGCTTATCCTGTTCGGACATTCCTGACATCTCCTTATGCTTTCAATTGATTGATCTCTTTCTGGATATCGTCCTTCGTGACATAGTTCAGAGGAGAAAAGCGACCGTCCAGGGCTTTGGTCAGCTTTTCAACAGCGGCTTCCCTGTTGCCGGATTCCAGATCGTAGCGGCTGAGGAACCACAGTGTGTCGATCTGACCGGGCTTGATGGCAATGGCCTTTTCGAACCATTCCTTCGCGGCGGCTTTATCCCCGAAAACCCGGTAGTACAGCTGTCCCATGTTGTCGAGACAGATGGCATCCTCATCGTCGTATTCCACGGCTTCCTTACAGAAGGCTTTTGCTTTTTCACAATTGGCTTCATACGCTTCCAGAGGAGAAAGCTTCTTCTCTTCTTTGGCTGTCTCCGTAACTTCTGTTTCTTCGCCTGTGACAGACTCCTGAACTTCCGCCGGAGCGGCACTCATATCGGGTTTGTACTTCAGATCGCAGGTATCCACATAAAGATATCCCAATGTCTGGTAGATCGCTCCGCTGGGGGACTTCCGATGCAGCTCTTCCATCTTGGAAACGGCTTTGGCCCGTTCTCCCATTTTATAGACGCAAACGGAGTAATCAGTAATCAGTTCAGCTTTCTGCTGGGGAGCCAGAGCAGGCATTTTCTGGTATTTGACCAGAAGTTCCTTTGCTTTTTCGTATTCGCCTTTACGGATCAGAAGGAGAGCATAGGAAAGCATATACCGGGGATCGGTAAATCCGCCGGCGGCAGCTTCTTCATAAAGCTTTTCAGCCTCTTCAAGCTGTCCCTTTCTGTGGGCACCATAGGCTTTGATGGCGGCAAATGAGGATTTCAGACTCATGTTATCGTTTCTCCTTTAGTTGAAGCTTTTCGCTTCAATCGGGCATACCGGTATTGTAACTCATTTTGTATGGATTGTACAGTGCAGCCGTCCTTCAGAGACGGCTCAGCCAGAAGTGACATGGCTTTACGGGTATATTCCATGGCAGCCGGAATATCCCGGAGACGGTGCTCACAGTACTTGGCCATTTCGATATACGGAGTTACACCGCCGCGTCCGGCGGCAATCATCTGCTTCCACAGTCCGACCGCTTCCGGCATTTCACCGCTGCGGCGATAGCTGCGCGCCAGCGCGATGGAAGCCTCACTGCCCATTTTTCCGGGTATCGCGAGGCGGTAACAACGCCTGGCCTGCGCGGTACACGCGTTTCTTTCGAGCGCGCGTCCCATGGAATAGACATCCTCCGGGAAATGGATCTTTTCCGGATGCAGATACAGATCCGCCATGTGATTCAGCAGGACGCACAATGACGCGATATCCTGTACGTTATGCTTCAAAACATCATCGAGCAGGCAAAGCTGTCCGGTTTTCAGATAAGTGAAGAAACGCTGCGGGACTTCGCTTCCGGGAAGATCATCCGTACGCGGTTTTCCCAGGATCACTTCCTCCAGACGACCGAGGTTGCACTTTCCAAGCCGCAGACGCCATAACCTGCGGGCCAGCTGAAGCAGATCGATATGCGGGATCTTCAACGGTGAAGGGTCCATCCGGTTCATGAGGAACCGGGATTCCAGAAGAGGGACATCGAATGTTTTGCCGTTGAAAGTACACAGCAGATCAAACTTATTCAGTCCGCCGGCAATATGTTTCAGCAGGAATTGTTCTTCGGGATAATCCCGGATCAGGAACTGATGAACTTCGAAACCGTGATCCGTCAGAAAACCGGTACCTACCAGAAACGCTACGGTACCGCTTCCACCCAGACCGGTGGTCTCCGTATCCAGATACAGGATCCGGCGCGGATCCAGTGTTTCCGGAAGATCCATGGGCTGCATGAGCATCAGTGTTTCCCGGTCAAGGGAAAAAGCCCCCGGGAACTGTTCCGGCGGCAAATAAGTCGGCAGATGAAGACAGTCCGTAAACGACTGCGTCACGACCGGGCTTTCCGACTTTGAAGGTTTGGAGTCAATGGCCCGGAGTTTATCCCGGAGATTCATCTGGTCAGCTCCTTCAGGATCTTGATGGCAGTCTCCTTACCATCCTCACCGATCTCTCCCACGGGACCGGCGCAGGAAGGACAGCCGTAGGAACAACCGCAGGAGGTGACGATCTGAAGCGCCTTTTCGAGCAGCAGATTCTGCATGCCGTAGGCTTTCTGACTCAGACCGATACCACCCGGACAGTTATCGTAAAGGATAATGGTGGGTTTATCCGTGATGGGACTCTTGACCTGGTACACCACGGCAATATCCTGGGGAGCGCACATGAGGTACAGAGGACAGACGATACGGAGCAGGTTGGCAACACCCAGCATACCGTTTTTCAGAGTGTCGCTGGCGAACTTCGCACACAGTTCATCCGGAAGCGTCCACCACATACCGGAAGTGTGCATTTCCGACTCGGGCAGACGAACATGACCGAAGCCCAGATTCTCATGGGTATCAAAACGGATCTTCTTATACATGGTGACCAGCGCGGTGACACGGAGTTCGCCCAGCGCACTGATCCCTCCGCAGGGACGCGCGTCTTCTTTTTCTACATCCAGAAGAGCAAGATTAATGTTCAGGTCAGCGTCAGTGTAGTAGCCGGTGTCCACCTGACGGATAAAGGCTTTGCAGGCATCGAAGTCTAGCTTTTCCACCTGGAACTGACGGCCTTCATGCATATAGATGGCTTTCTCATGCAGGAGCATGGGAACCGTGAAACGGTCCATCTCGCCGATGACACGGTGATTGGCCGGATCAGTGATATCAATGATGACAAAGTTATCCTCGCAGGACGCGCTTCGCAGGGAAATCTGGGAGGCGGGGAAGTCTTCGGCAGACCAGTGATAGCGTCCGTCCACGTGGTGCAGGATGCCTTCCTCACTGAGATACTCCAGCAATTCATCCGGAGCGGGAGCGTTGCCGAAACCTTCGTTATCCTCAAAAGGCAGTTCAAAGGCGGCACACTTGAAATGACTGAGGAGAACATAGAGGTTATCCGGGTTCAGCAGCGCGTTTTCGGGAGACTGATGCAGGAAGTAATCCGGATGATTGACGATATACTGATCGATGGCGGCAGAGGACGCGATAAAGAAGACGATACTGGTCCCTTTCCGGCGGCCTGCACGGCCGGCCTGCTGCCAGGCGCTGGCGATGGTGCCGGGATAACCGCTGAGCACGCAGGCATCCAGAGCACCGATATCTATACCAAGCTCCAGCGCGTTGGTGGATACGACCGCGTCGACCTGACCGGCACGCAGCCCTTTCTCAATGGCACGGCGTTCCGTGGGCAGATATCCGCCGCGATAACCGCGAACGCGTCCGGCGTTCCCCAACGGATCCCGAACCATGTCTTTCAGATACTTGGTCAGAACTTCCACAGTCAGACGGGAACGAGCAAAGGTGATCGTCTGGATCCCGTTTTTGAGCAGCATTCCGGAGATGGCGCGCGTGACCGGGATACAGCCTTCACGGATACCCAACTGCCGGTTGACTACCGGAGGATTATAGAAGACAAAGTGCCGCTCTCCCATGGGGGCACCGTTGTCATCAATCAGGGTCACAGGACGGCCGATGAGCGTCTCGGCCAGTTCGGCAGGGTTGGCAATGGTGGCTGAGCAAAGGATATATTTCGGATGGCTGCCGTAGAATTCGCACAGACGGGTCAGCCGGCGAAGTACGTTGGCCAGATTGGAACCGAAAACACCGCGATAGGTATGGATTTCATCGATCACGATATACTCCAGATTTTCGAACAGCTTGACCCACTTGGTATGGTGGGGAAGAATGCCGGAATGAAGCATATCGGGATTAGTGACCACGATATGCCCTGCCTGCCGGACCGCTTTCCGGGCCGCGGCAGGAGTATCGCCGTCATAGGTATAGGTCTTGATATCCACACCCATGGCTTCGATCAATTCGTACAGTTCACTGACCTGATCAGCCGACAGCGCTTTGGTAGGGAACAGATACAGTGCTCTTGAATCATTGTTCTTCAGAATGGAGGACAGGACCGGAAGATTGTAACACATGGTCTTGCCGGAAGCAGTGGGCGTGACGACCACCACATCCTCCCCACGGAACGTAGCTTCAATACTGTGTGCCTGATGGCTGTAGAGCGAATGAATGCCGCGGGCGGCGAGAACCGGCTTCAGCCGTTCGTCCAGAGAGTCCGGGAACGGCAAAGTACTGGCGGGACGCGCGGGAATGACCTCCCAACGGGTCACGTCCTTCATGAAAAAATTATCTCTTCTGAGCTGGTCAGCAAGCTGTGCTACGTTCATAGATTCCTCCACGAAAAAAGGATGCATTTCTGCATCCTATTATAAGTGCAGGGGATAGGGTTTTCAAGGCGAACAAGAAAATCATCCGAAGATGATTTTCAGTGGATAGGGGTGCGAAGCCTGCGGGCTTGTCAGAGCAGACCGGAGCAATAGGATTCGACATCGAAGGGCTCGAGGACCGAATCTTTCGGAAGGTAGAGGGGGTGATGCGGGTGACCGGCTTTGGATCTCTGACCGGCGGTATACCAGACTGCACCGAATTCTTTACCGGCTTCCGCCATATCCAGAACGCAGCGGGGGAGATAATCACGTTTTTCAATGACGGCTCCCCAGGCAGCCCAGACAGCCGGCGCGGATCCGGAATGTTCCAGGACCCAGCGGAAGGCTTTCAGATTCTCCTGATGAAGCTCCGGATTCATGACCTTTTCCATGTCATCCGGGACAGTGGCACGCTGGGCATAGACGTTGAACATGATAAAGCTGTCAAAGCCGTTAAAATGCGCCACACGCTCCACACTTTTCAGTGTGTTGTCCAGACGGTCCGGCTGCGCGGTGGAAGGATTGACCCCGATACAGATCAGCGGACGGGTTCCCGCAGTACCGAGAATATACCGGTATTCGGAATAAAAGTCCGGAACGTAGAGCCATTTTTCCCGGTCATAGGGTACCTCGGGAGACGGCTTCAGAGCGTCTTCAAAGCTCAGGATCCCGGTTTCAACAGTCGTACCGACAGGAATATGCTTCATCTGTAACCTCCGGCAACTTTGTATTTCTGATGACATTATATCATAACAGAATATAAAACGGTACGGGACGGATGCGACAAAAAGTGCTTGCGTTTCCTATATGGCTGTGATATACTCGCCTGTGCACGGGGCACTGGTACAGTTGCCGGAACAAACGTTCTGAACTGTCGCTCCTGAATCCCAATGGGACGAGCAGAAAGACCAGCTCGATAAAAACGGTCCATATATGGGGCATTGGCACAGTTGGTAGTGCGCTACATTCGCATTGTAGAGGCCAGGGGTTCGACTCCCCTATGCTCCACATAAGGCACTCATATGAGTGCCTTTTTTGTACCATTGGTGAGCTGTACCGCCGGCTTCTACAGTCTTTCCGAATCGCATTGCAGAGGGACGGAGCCGAGTGTCAGCCCACTGGGCTGGCATTCGGCTCCGACCCGCTCCAATGTGAATGTATCGCACTACCAACAGTGCCGAAGCCCCTCCTCTCGAGAGTACATCACACGCATCGCAGAAACACAAGCACTTTTTACACTACCCCCGTCGAACCCCATCCTGTCCGAACCCGGTATGCACGTATGCACTCTTCTTATATACCCCTTTTATCCCTATACTTGCGCAAAGCGAGGCCTTATAATAAACCCGTCATCCGCGCGAATGATCCGACAAAGAAGGAGGACTTGAATCATGAATCGTGACGAATACCTGAGCACGCATCTGCCGGCGGAGCTGAAAGATCCCGCCATCGGTCAGATCGTGAACGAGCTGGATATCGACGAGTTTGAAGTCGTCTATAAACGTATCTTCGACGGCATCATGAAGATCCACAAAGCCGATGTATCGGATACTTCGGGCTACGGAGAGTTCACGACGGATGGAAGGCTCCCCTATCAATCGTTCAAAGAGTTTATCGTTGAAACCTTCAATGAAACGCGTGAAGGCTATTGGAAAAACTGGAAGGTTCTGTTTGACGGCCCGCTGCTTGACAGGGATTTCTTCAACACCTATTATGAAAAAATGCTCCACTACAGTGATTTCTGCGAGGGGAAGCGCTATCTGACAAACGGGTATGTCTACTTCGAATATATGACGATCACGCCCGAAACCGTCGGATTCATGGCGTGGGACAGAGCCGGTGTCTACGATTGGATGATCGACTTTGTCACCTTCGACGGTAATAAGCCCTATCTCCATATCCCGGAAAAGCTTTTTGCCTATCTGAAGGAGAAAGAGATCTTCGTGCCCGATTTCAGGGAAAGATTTCTGTGTATCGCGTTTTTCAGGGGAATCGACTCTCTGCGTTGGCACGCCTCCATTGACGACGAGGATTCCTGCAGAAGCATCATGACCCATCTCTCTACCTTGGAAGAGAGGATCCTGAATCTGAAATAAAGGTGACTGTTTATGAAATATAAAAATGCGAAAGACGTTTTGCCGAAGGAATTATTGCGCGAAGTCAAAAAATACGCGGCCGGTTCGCTTCTTTATATTCCATCAGAGGAGGCCGAAAGTCTGGACGCCCGGATGAAACGGCCTCTGACCGAGTTCAAACAGAACCTCATTGTCCGAAACCAGCGGATCTATAACGAATATTGTTCAGGGAAAAGTATTTCCGAGCTGGCGGATCAGTATTATCTTTCCTTGGATACGGTGAAAAAAATGATATACGACAGAAAGAAAACCTGGATTCCTTTTGATTACACACGGGAAAGCGCTGCGAAGTATTCCGCAGGCGGCCTCGCGGAGGAATGGGTCCGCACCTATCTGATCCGGAAAACGGGTCAGGAAGAAGCCTATCAGGAAAAATGGAAGGTGGACGGATTGCTCCGCTTCCCGCTACGCCTCATCGAAACCACATCCGTCCCGCCGTATGAGATCGGCGACGGAGAACCCTATATCATCACTTACGTCCATCACCGGTTTACCCTGCATGCCGGCGAAGACGCTCTCGCTGACCTGACCGCGCGGAAGATCTTTTCCGCTCCCGCGTTTGTGATCCTGGCGGATGAAAACGACTATCCGTTCTATTACGAAAACTACGGAAAGCCTTTCAGCAATGGCAGAATGTACGATTAACAAAACAAGGAGCCACGAATCTTTCGCGACTCCTTGTTTTTATTCCTCTCAGGCCTTTCCAATCGATCCGAAGAGCGTCATCTTTTCGCGGACGACCTGTTTCATTTCGTCGATCTCATACGGGATCAGCCCCATCATGGTCTTTTCCCCCGCGGCGATTCCCCGTTCAACACCGCGCTTGCCGGCTTTGTCGATATCCGTAAAAATATTGACCTTGCAGATTCCCCGGCGGATCGCTTCACGGAAATCATGGTCCGCAAGACCGCTCCCTCCGTGCAAAACCAGAGGCAAGTCCGTGCCTTCCGAAATGACCGAGATCCGGTCAAAATCCAGTTTGGGCGGGAATTTGTAATCTCCGTGCGCGTTCCCGACAGCCACGGCCAGCGAGTCCACTCCCGTGCGGGCAACAAAATCTTTGGCGACATCCGGGTCAGTGAAGTAAGCGCTGGGATCATCCAGCCTTCCGGCGCCCTCGTTGTCCCCCACATGGCCCAGTTCGCCTTCCACGGTCACGCCCATCGCGTGGCAAATGCGGGTCATTTCGCTGACATTGGCAATATTGGTCTCATAATCCGCGGTCGAGCAGTCATACATCACGGAGGTAAATCCAAGGTGCAGGGCTTCCATACACTTTTCAAAGGTCAGCCCGTGGTCATAATGGACACAGACCGGCACCGAAGCCTTGCGGGCCATCGGCAGCAGATACTCCGCCACATGTTCCAGGCTCATGGCTGGCAGCAGGATCTCCGCGGTGCCGACCATAACGGGAGAGCGCAATTCTTCCGCGGTTTCGATGATCGCGCGGGCCATTTCCATATTCACGGCATTGAAAAAGCCAACCGCGTATTGTCCCCTCTTCGCCGGAAGAAGGACATCGTTCATATTCACAAGCATAGTTGATTCCTCTATTCTGCCTTATTGTTCCGTTCCTGTCGGGACTGTTTCCCACCCGTTGTGGATCCGTTCTTCAAGTTCTCCGATCGGTTTCAGTCCGCCAAGCGCGTCATAGCTGGTCACGGCACAGGCGCCTTCTGCGGCGGCAAGCGCAACGCATTCCTCCGGTCCGCGTCCGTGCAGAAGCGCTGTCAGGAAAGCGGCGATACTCGTATCCCCGGCGCCGGTAGCGCTGCGCACAATGTCCGCCCGGAAGCACGGCTGGCTTCCGCTTCGTCCGGCCCAAAGTGCGGTGTCCAGATGCAGTCTTTCGCCCGTCTGCCGCAGGATGTCTTCCTCCGCGGTCTTCCATACCATGCCGGCTTTGCCACATTTGATGACCACAGTCTTGCATCCAAAGCCGATCAGTTCATCCACCAGGGGCATCACATCCCGCGCGGGATCAAGCCGTTCAGTCATGTCCCCGCCCCGGGCATTCAGTGTGCGATACTTTTCCGGATCCAGCATAAAGCACAGTTCCTCAAAGCTGGGCAGAAAGAAATCCACGTCCGGCAGCACCCTTTTCAGGATTGCCTTCCAGTCCGCCTTTCCGGCATCCGAGTCCGCGTCGACCGCGGCAAGGTCGAGGCTGGTGGCAACTCCACGCGCCTTGACCCTGCGGAAGAGTTTTGCCAGCTCTTCCCCACTGTTTTCATACATCCGCCGCATGATCGGCGGGTAGCCGAAGTGGAACAGCACAGCATCGTCCAGCGCGCTGTCGGGCACATCCACCGCGGAGAACGTATCGTTGGCCCCCGGGTGATGCAGGAAGATACGGTCGATGCCGGGAAGTGCGAGCACAACGCTGTAGGAGGTGGACGCGTCCGGCGCCGTGATCAGCCCGCCTGCCCCGTAACGGTTCAGGATCTGTGCGATCATGCGGCCAAAGTCG
>JAZUFB010000097.1:0-2658 GCA_045640475.1 Clostridia bacterium | reverse complement strand
CATGCCTGATATCGATGTGGACTTCTGTTATGAACGCCGGCAGGAAGTAATCGACTATGTCGGCCGGAAATATGGCGCGGACCATGTGAGCCAGATCATCACCTTCGGTACCATGGCCGCGAAGGGCGTCATCCGGGATGTGGGCCGGGTACTGGGCATGAGCTATCAGGAGACGGACGCTGTGGCAAAGGCGATCCCGTTTGACCTGGGGATGACGCTTGAAAAGGCGCTGACCCTGTCGCCCATGCTGCGGTCCATGTATGACGAGCAGCCGCAGGTGAAACGCCTTGTGGACACTGCTATGACCCTGGAAGGAATGCCCCGGCATGCCTCCACGCACGCGGCTGGTGTGCTGATCACTGGCCAGCCTGTGATCGATTTTGTTCCGCTGCAACGCAATGATGAAGTGATCACGACCCAGTATCCCATGGGGACGATTGAACGGTTGGGCTTGCTCAAAATGGACTTTTTGGGTTTGCGCACGCTGACCGTGATCCGGGACACGCTGGATATGATGCGCGCGATGGGCGTGGATATGAAGCCGGAAGACATCCCCATGGATGATCCGGAAGTATACGAGATGATCAGCCGCGGAGACACGGACGGCGTATTCCAGCTGGAAGGCGCGGGCATGCGCGGATTCCTGACCAATATGAAGCCCGCCTCCTTTGAGGATATCATCGCTGCCATCTCCCTGTACCGCCCTGGCCCCATGGAATCCATTCCCCGGTATATCGCGGGCAAACAGGATCCTTCCGCGGTGAAATACAAGACGGAACTCCTGCGCCCGATCCTGGACGTGACCTACGGTTGCATGGTGTATCAGGAGCAGGTCATGCAGATCGTGCGCGATCTGGCCGGATACAGTTACGGCCGAAGCGACCTTGTGCGCCGCGCCATGGCCAAGAAAAAGAAAAAGGTCATGGACCAGGAACGGGAATATTTTGTCCACGGCATGACGGACGAGAACGGAAACGTGACTGTGCCCGGCTGCGTCCGTAACGGTGTGCCGGAGGAAGTGGCCAACGAGATCTATGACGAGATGATCTCCTTTGCCAGTTACGCCTTCAACAAATCCCATGCCGCGGCTTACGGTGTGGTGACCATGCAGACCGCGTGGCTGAAGAAGCATTACCCTGTGCCCTTTATGGCGGCCATCCTGAACAGCGTATACGGAAACAGCGGCAAGATCGCCAACTATATCCAGTACTGCCGGACCCGCAACATTCAGGTGCTTCCGCCGGACGTGAACCGGAGCCGCTGGAAGTTCACCGTGGATACGGACGCGGAAGGCCGACAGGGGATCCTGTTTGGGTTGGGTGTGGTGAAGTCTGTCGGGGAAAACGCGGTGAACGCGATCATCGCGGAGCGCGAACAGAACGGCGCGTATAAGGACATCTTTGACTTCTGCACACGAATCGACCCGGGCGAATGCGGGAAACGTGTGACGGAAAGCCTGATCCGGGCGGGATGCTTCGACTTTACCGGTGCTTTCCGGCCCCAGATGCTGGCCGTATACGAAACCGCGATGGATGCCAATATCCAGAAACGGAAAAAGAATGTCGACGGTCAATTGTCCCTGTTTGACCTGATGGGCGCGGACAGCACGCCGCTGATCGAGACCCGGCGGGAGCTGCCGCCGCTTCCGGACTATCCGACACGGGTACGGCTGGCGATGGAAAAGGAATCGGCTGGCGTGTATCTGACCGGACATCCGCTGGATGATTACCGCGAGGTACTGAACGGACTTTCATTCAACACCGCTGAACTGGATGGACTGGATGAACAGGAAGACCGCGGACAGCATCTGGATAACATCATGGTGGAACTGGGCGGCATCATGACAGAGGTCAAGGGAAAAGCCACCAAGAAAGGCGCGTATATGGCCTTTGTGACGCTGGAAGACCTGACCGGCCAGATCGAGTGTCTGGTGTTCCCGAAGGTGTTTGAACGATACCAGGGAATGCTGAAGGCGGATGAGACCGTGATCCTGAAAGGCCACTTGAGCATCCGTGAGGAGGAAAGCCCCAAGCTGCTGGTGGAGACGGTGACACCGATCGAGACCTGGATAAAGGAAAATCAGGGCGTAAAGACCGAAAAAAACGTGAAGACCGAAAAGAACGTGAAGACCGATACACGTACGGATGCCCAACGGGCGAAGGACGCGAGCGTCAAACTGTTTTTGCAACTGAAACGCGCTGATATGGAAAAAGCCAATGTCCTGCTGGCGCTGACACCCGGAGAGGTGCCGGTGTACATGCATATCCCGGAGGAAAAACTGACGTTGCTGGCTCCGGCAACCTGCTGGTGTGACGCGTCGGAAACATGCCTCGGACGGATGAAGGAATTGCTCGGTGAAGAAAACGTAAAGACGGTGACAAAGTGAAACTGAAAGGCAAAGTAGGAGAAATTATTCGCTTCGCGGTGACAGGCGGCGTATGTTTCCTGATCGAGTTCGCATGTCTGGTGTTCCTGAAGGGGAGCCTTGGCGTGGATACCCTGATCGCGACCCCGATCGCGTTTCTGATCTCGGTCGTGTTCAACTGGATCCTGTGCGTGATCTGGGTGTTCGACAGCGCGGACACGAAAGGGAACGCCGCAAAAGTCGGTTTTCTGGTGACCAGCCTGATCGGCCTTGGACTGAACGAGCTGCTGATG
>JAZUFB010000096.1:0-3776 GCA_045640475.1 Clostridia bacterium | reverse complement strand
TCCCGGATCCACTGGGAGCGCAGGATCCGTCCCATGCTGTTGGTGATCGTTTCATAACTGATACCGGTGGTAAACAGGCTGGCGGACGCGTTGATCTTTTCGCTGATGCGGCCCGGATTGACCGGCGGGAAAAACACGGCGATCCCGGCCACAAGCGCCACGATCCGGAAGATCCACAGGGGCAGACGTCGTCCCCAGGATACGGTTTCTTCCTGGATCTCACACCGGGGAGCAGACACCATGGGCAAACTCACTTCCTCGTTATCGGTCAGGTCCCGTCCGGGCAGGGCGCCGCAAGCAGCGCCCCGCCCCGGCGGGAAAGTTTAAGGTACTTTCAGTTTGGGGAAAGCGTACAGATTACCAACCGCTGACGGTGAAGGTGATGGACACAGTCTCGTTGGCGCCGGGCACGCTCCAGGAGATGGCGGGAGCGGAAGCCTGATTGTAGGTGTCGAGGATCTTGATAGCCACATAGTCGCCATCGGTGTTCACTTCGGTGTATTCCTGGGTCGCGCCGGTGGGGAACTTGGCCTTGACGTTATCGATGGTCAGGAAGCCATCCTTCACCAGCTTGCTGGGGATGTTGGTGGAGACATAGAGCATGTTGTAATCCTTGGAGGTGCCCAGACCCATGTCACCGGTGGTGAAGGACACGGTGTATTCGCCGTCGCCCTTGACCTCAGCGTCCACGAAGGTTCCGCCGTAATCCACGGCCAGGGAGCTGTCCACTTCGTCCCAACCGGTCAGACGGTTGAAATATTCGGGATTTTCGAGGCCGTAGGAAGCTTCGTCCCAGTTGTTACGGAAGACGTAGATATCGGTCTGCACGGCGATGTAGCCCATGAAGGAGCCCTGCTTCAGCGCGTCCGCTTCTTCCTGGGTCATGGGGGCGGCTTCGTCCTTCACGATGGGCTTGCCATAGATGAAGTCGAAGGTCACTTCGATGGTCTTGAAGGCCGCGAAGGCTTCCTTGTCCACGATCACGGGAGCGGCGCCTTCCAGGTCGCCATCCGCGCGGCGGGCGTCGGCGGGCAGGTCGCTGACCCATTCGTTGTAGATGTTCTCGCGCATTTCAACGCCGTTGTCGGAGGAGGTGTAGCCCTTGCCGACTTCGATGGATTCACCGTTTACCTTGATATCGGTCACGTTGATGAAGTAGCCGTTGAAGGTCTTTTCACCGTTGGCGATACCCACGGCGGCGAAGGCCAGGCCCTGGGCTTCGGCATCCAGCTCGATGCCCACGGTGTAGGTGCCGGCACCGGTCAGTTCAACAGTGGTGGCCTTGCCGGGATATTCGTTGCCGTCGTACCAGTACTGGTTGGCCCAGGCGCTGTCGGCATACATGAGGTAAGCGATATCGGTCACGGGCAGCAGGGAGAAGTCGACCTCGATGCTCTTCACAGCAGCGAACAGTTCCTTGTCCACAATGATGGGCTTGGCGTCATCGGTCTTGCCGTCGAAGGAATGAGCATCGGCGGGCAGTTCGCTGACCCATTCGTTGTACACGTTCATGCGGGTCTCCACGCCGTTGTCGGAAGAAGTATAGCCCTTTTCAAAGGCGATCTCTTCACCGTTCACACGGATGGCGTTGATCTTGAGGCTGGCGCCGGGATAGGTCTTTTCACCGTTCACGATGCCCAGGGCGGCAAAGGCCAGGCCCTGCGCTTCGGAGCCAAATTCCAGACCCACGGTGTAGTCGCCGAAGCCATTGATCTCGGCATTCTTGGCGGTCACGGGGTATTCGTTGCCGTCATACCAGTACTGGTTGGCCCAGGCGCTGTCGGCATACATGATGTAAGCGGTGTCGACACCGAACTGATGGAGCACGAAGTCGATTTCGATGCTCTTCACGGCGGCGAACAGTTCTTTGTCCACGATGATGGGCTTGGCGTCGTCGGTCTTGCCGTCAAAGGAGCGGGCATCGGCGGGCAGTTCGCTGACCCATTCATTGTAGATGTTCATGCGGGTCTCGAGGC
This sequence comes from Clostridia bacterium, assembly GCA_045640475.1. Lineage (GTDB taxonomy): Bacteria > Bacillota > Clostridia > Christensenellales > Aristaeellaceae > Aristaeella. The sequence continues at coordinate 1,800 of JAZUFB010000096.1, read as the reverse complement.
CGTCGTCAGAAGAGGTGTAGCCCTTTTCGAAGGCGATCTCTTCGCCGTTGACGCGGATGGCCTTGATTTCCAGCGTGTAGTTCGGCAGAGCGGTCTCACCGTTCTTGATGCCCAGGGCGGCGAAAGCCAGGCCCTGCGCTTCCGCGTTGAACTCCAGGCCTACGGTGTATTCACCGGCGCCGGTGATCTCAGCGGTTTTGGCGGTCACGGGATATTCGTTTCCGTCATACCAGAACTGGTTTGCCCAGGCACTGTCGGCATACATAATGTAAGCCACAGGCGCGGCGGCTTCTTCAGCCATCGCGGGCAGGATGCCCAGCGCGCTCACCAGCAGCGCCAGACAAAGGATGATGCTCAATACCTTTTTCATGATGGTTCCTCCTTTATTATTCTTGGGTTTTCTTTATCGCTTCCGCCATTTGGGGCGGAAAAGATCGCTTGTTGTCGCCTCCGGCGACTGAGAGGGCGCGCTTGTGCAATCCATGCAATCGATTACACGCAAGGGTATAAAAACAGGCATCGATTTCGGACCGTTTTTCCTTAATTTTCGGGCTTCCCGAAGGAATCGCCCGTCTGGAACTGGCCGGGCACGTAGATCTGCCGCGGTTCCATTTCCGGGTCGTTGATATTTTGACACAGCAGCTCCACTGTCTGCCGCGCGATGGATTCATAATCCTGACGCCAGGTGGCCAGAGAGGGCTCGATCATGGCATTCATCCGGATGCCGTCATATCCGACGACGCTGACATCCTTGCCGACCGTCAGCCCGTAGCGGCGGATCTCTCTCATACACCAGAGGGCGCTATGGTCATCCGGGCAGAAGATGCAGGTAGGACGGTTCCTGCGTTCAAGCAACACACGGGTGGCCTTCGCGACAGCTTCCCCGTCCTGGAAGGCAGCCTGCAGCACACTGTCCTTGGTCACCGTCAGCCCATGCTCGGCACAGGCTTTGTAAAAACCGTTCAGGCGGGTGTCCGTCGCGTTGCCGTGCTGGCCGTGGATAAAGGCAAGGCGGCGATGGCCCAGCTCGTAAGCCCGGTTGACCATCTCTTCCATGCTCTCTGTATTCGCGTTGAGCACGACATTGCAATCTTTGAATTCGTAATCGACAATCACAGCCGGCACTTCACTGCTGGCCAGCTTGACCACCTCGGCAGACCGGAAATCCGCCTGGATGATGATGACCCCGTCCAGATTGCGGCGCCGGGCGTGCGTATAATAGGTCTCCCCCGCCTCCATCCGGCGGCTGATGAGGGTAAAATCGTATCCCGCTTCCTCCGCGCGCAGACGCAACGCGTTCAGCAGCAGAGAATAATATTCATGATACATCTCGTCGTCATAAAAAACGCCGAGCGTCCCGGAGCGGGTCATTTTCAGCGAGAGCGCGGCCGCGTTGGGCACGTAACCCATTTCCGCCGCGGCAGTCTGGATCATCTGCGCCTTTGCCGGATCCACATTGCTCATCCCGTTCATCGCGCGCGAGACCATTGCGACCGAGACCCCGCAGGCCTTCGCGACATCCTTGAGCGTAACCGTGGCGCATCCCCACCTTTCATGCTTTCATTTTGTGTAACCCATGTAATCGATTTCACAGGTATCATAACATCGCATGGCGCATCTGTCAATAGAATACCCAAAGAAAACATCAAGGGAACAGGGCGCTTCGCGCAAGGAGCCGGACAGACAGAGGTCAGACGGAGGGACGCAGACACAGACAGAGGGACGGGTCTGCTGTCTTTGCTTGCGCAAAACAGGGGAACCCTCCCTCTTTCTGGGTCAAAAAAACAGGGGGGGCAAACC